>JADHLY010000056.1 GCA_016780385.1 Flavobacteriales bacterium | reverse complement strand
GTCTTGGACGCTGCATCCATGATGCTCTGGCGAATCCACCAAACTGCATAGGAGATGAACTTGAAGCCCTTGGTGTGGTCAAACTTCTGTGCGGCCTTGATCAGGCCGATGTTGCCCTCGTTGATCAGGTCTACGAGCGAAAGGCCGATGTACTGGTACTTCTTGGCCACCGATACCACAAAGCGCAGGTTGGCTTCGACGAGCTTGTCGAGGGCACGCTGGTCCCCGTGCTGAATCCGTATCGCGAGGTCCACTTCTTCCGCCGCCGTAATCATCGGCTTGCGGTTGACGTCTGCGAGGTAAGCATTCAATGCGGCGCTATCGCGCTGCGTTGTGGAGGTGGTGATGACAAGTTGCTTCATGGGAATGTCGCTCTACAAAGGACAGACTAAATGCCGTTTTAGTTGTGCAAATGGCCAGGAAATCCGTCCGTTTTTATGGGATTTTGGCATCCAAAGCGCCACAACTCGGGCTACACCCCCTCATGAGCGGGGCTTACACCGATTCAAGGCACAATTCCCCAGCCTTGCAACAGCGGGTCCAAGCGCGCACTGACTACCGCGCTGCCGGAACACGTCAGGTGGTGGTAATCGCGAAACCCCGAATCGCGCAGCGGAAATGGTGTGGCACAAAAAAAGCCCGGCACAAGGGCCGGGCTTCTCCGTTAGACGGTGTTGAGACTGGACAATCTGTCAACACATAAACCGTCCAATTGAGGGATTACTCACCTGTATTCCAAGCGCCCATGATGGTTCGCGTGTAGGTGAGGGGATTCACGTTGGCCTGGGTGGCCATGGCAAACTTGCCGAAGCCTTCAGACTGGTACATGACCTGCGAGGCCTTGATAAAAGTGGCGTAGTCCTTGAAGTTGCCGCCGATGTAGTGGGTAATGGCACCGGGCTGACCGGCCAAGACCTGGTGCAACGCGATTTCCACATTGTACTCGTCCATCAATGGCTGTGAATCGGCAATCAACTGCTGGAAAGCGCCAGCTGTTGCCATGGGATCGGCCACTTCAACGCCCCAAAAAGCCTGATAACCATTGCCTTCTTTCTGCGCAGAAGCTGCAATCTGGTATCCAGTCTGGGTGCGGTAGGGATCCGCATTCATTCCGAACCACATAAAGGGCTCCATCCACTCGGGGCTCTGCATGATGGCGGCGTAATCGAACAGGGGTGCCAACGCGTCGGCGCTTTCACCAATAAAGGAAATCGAGGTGTTGTGGGTGGCTTCCCCCATTTCGTGTTGACTCACGAAACACATTGGAAGGGCCTTGCCAGTTTCGCTGGCCATGAATTTGGCCCACACGGCATTGAATTCTTCCTGCTTGTCTGCTGGCACAGTAAAGTCCCAGTTGACCCAAGTCTGGGCCGATGCGCCGAAGGACAGGGCCACGGCGACGAGGAGGGTAAATGACTTGTTCATTGTATTGGATTGAGGCCGCGAAAATGGGTTAGAACGTAAGATTTATCTTACTCTATGCCTTCAATTATTCTGACATTGTGGCAGGGATAACATAACCTTAACACAACAGCCTCAAGTGGGACGCCTTCCCGCGGAAGTGCACTTGATGATCGCCGGTGACAGATTGGAAAGTGTACGCCTTAGCTTCGCGCCCTTTTTCCAGCGCCCTACAATATGCGGATTGCCCTCTTCAACTTCCGACAGACCGTCGACTACCGCCTCGAGGTTCTCAGTGGGCTCACCGTGGCCATGGCGCTGATCCCGGAAGCCGTCGCCTTTGCCCTCATCGCGGGGCTCAGCCCGTTGACCGGGCTCTATGCCGCCTTTGTGGTGGGCTTGGTGGCCAGCGTTTTGGGTGGGCGTCCGGGGATGATCAGCGGTGCCACCGGCGCCATCGCCGTGGTCCTCGCTGAACTGGCCTTGTCGCACGGCCCCGAATACATTTTTGCCACCGTCATCCTGGCCGGTCTCATCCAAGGGGCCGCTGGATTCATGAAGCTGGGTAAGCTGATGCGACTGGTGCCGCAACCTGTCATTTTTGGTTTTGTCAATGGACTCGCCATCATCATTGGCGGCAGCCAAATCACCCAGTTCCAAACCGACGAAGGGCACTGGCTCGCAGGCACAGACCTCGCTGTCTTTGGCGCCCTCGTTCTGGTGGCCATGGCCATCATCGCCTTCTTGCCCAAAATCACAAAGGCTGTGCCCGGTGGACTGACCGCCATCCTCGTCATCTTCGGTCTGGTCACGGTCCTCGGCATTGACACCAAAACCGTGGGCGACCTCGCCAGCATACAAGGCGGTTTCCCGCCCTTCCACATCCCAGCGGTGCCCTTCTCGCTGGAGACCCTCATTTTGATCGCCCCCTACAGCGCGATTGTGGCCGGCGTAGGGCTGGTGGAGAGTCTGCTGACCCTCAATATCCTCGATGAGATCACGGAAACCCGAGGACAAGGCAACCGAGAATGCGTGGCCCAAGGCGCTGCCAATGTCCTCAGCGGACTGTTCAGCGGAATGGGAGGATGCGCCATGATCGGCCAGTCCCTCATCAACGTCAGCTCTGGTGCCCGCGCCCGGCTGAGCGGCATCGTGGCGGCCGTAATGCTGCTGGTCTTCATCCTGTTTGGCGCGCCCTTGATCGAAAAGCTGCCGATGGCAGCCCTTACTGGCCTGATGATCATGGTGGCCATCGGCACTTTCGAGTGGGCCTCCCTTCGAACCTTCCGTCGGATGCCCCCCTCAGACGTCCTCATCATGATCTTGGTCACGGGCATCACCGCCGTGCTGCACAACCTGGCTTTGGCCGTTTTGATTGGGGTTGTCGTGGCAGCTTTGGTCTTTGCTTGGGACAATGCCATCCGCATCCGAGCGCGCAAGCGCATCGACGACAAAGGCTGGAAACACTACGAACTCTTCGGCCCGCTGTTTTTCGGTTCCACCACGGTATTTCAAGAGAAGTTTGACGTGCAGGGCGACCCTGAGCACGTGGTCCTCGATTTTGCAGAGTCGCGGGTGTCTGACATGAGTGCCATCGAGGCGGTCAACAAGGTGACCGCGCGTTACGCAGCAGCCGGAAAGACCGTGCACCTCAGGCACCTGTCCAGTGACTGCCGGCGACTGCTCGACCGCGCAGAAGCCATCATCGAGGTGAACCACTTCGAAGACCCGACATACAAAGTGGTCACGGACGCTACGGGATAAGACCGCGGACTTCCGTGCCGCACATCAGACTGAAAGCAACGGTCCACGAGGAGCAGTATGCAAAAAGCCCAGCGGATGCTGGGCTTTTTTTGAACGGATGATGACAATCTAAACTTTGGACCGAATCAGATTCATCAACCGCCAATGTGTTCTGCTTCTGGCGCTCCCCTTGCCGAAAGAACCAACGCAGTACAAAGGTAAAGTTATGACAATCTTGTAAGACTAATCTTACACTCCAAGGTAAATCTCTGAGGTTTTGTGTAAACGGAGCCACACCACGAATGCCTCCATGGAGTCACTGCCGATTCCACACTTCACAAGTGACAGGCTGAAAACCCTACCCCGACACTTTGCTTCAAAGGCTTTTTAGACAGAGCTTTGGGTCACATTAATTCGATCAAATGCGGACTTTAACCCTTTTACTTGCCGTCGTTATTGGAAGCAACATTTCCCTCCTGTTTGCCCAGGATTGTGACGGAGCCGACCACACCATCTTCGCTGGAAACCTCTACTTCAGCCCAGAAAACCTCACCATTGAAGTCGGTCAGACGGTGGCGTGGATCAACGAAGGCGGCTTCCATGACGTCAATGGCGCGGTGAGCGCCATCACCGGTGATAGTTTTGACAATCCCGAAGTGTTTTCTCTTCCTGCTGTTTCCGGCAATGCTGACGGCGTATGCATGGGAACGTTCACCTTCACGGTTCCTGGAACCTACAATTATGACTGCAGTATCGGTAGCCATGCTGTCAGCGGCATGGTGGGCACCCTCATCGTTGAAGAAGCCGTGATGGAATCCGGCTGCAACGATGACCTTGCCTGCAACTATGACGCCAGCGCCACAACGGACGAAGACTGCATCTATGACGACGGCACATTGGACTTGTCCCAAGGCATTTGGGTCATGGCTTCAGCTTTTATCGATACGGCTCTCGGTTGCGACATCGTTCCTGCCGAGGGGCTCCTGGTCCAGATGACCACCGACGCCAGCGAACCCCTCTCCATTGCGGAGACAAGCGAACTCGACGACTACATCGGAGACTTGGTTGACCAGGGCCTCATCGACGCCACCAGCGCCCTGATCCTCAGCGCGGCTTTTGACAACGCCGTCTTCTCTTTCTGTGGTGGATACCTCTACGGGGTTGCCGGTCTAAACTCGATCGAATCCGACTGGGACGGATCCGTTTGGAACCTGCCCCTGCTCGGCTTCACCATGTCCCCAGCGGCAGAGATGCCAGAAGGATGCCCTGATCCTACGGCCAGCAATTTTGATCCTTGTGCCAATCCGGTGCCCGGCACCTGCACGTACGAGACGGGGTGCAACGATCCGACCGCCTGCAACTACGACGCGACCGCCACGGGAGCAGACGAATGCGTATTTGTGGACACACCTTACGACCTCAGTGAAGGCGTATTGATTGGCATTCCCTTCGCTCAATACGAGCTCGATACAACCGCCACTTGTCCTGTGCAGCCCATCAACGACAACCTTGTCCAAATGAACCTCATGGACGGTGAGCTCGCCTCATTCATCGTCGATGACGCTGTGATTCAATACTTCGAGGAGGCGGTGTCTTCTGGCAGTGTGAGCCAAGAAGATGCCGACTTCTTCTTGTTCCTCATGCAGGAGTCCACCTTCTCCTTCTGCGGTGACACCATGGTTGGAAACCTGCCTGTCTTTGGCGAGGTCGTCAGCGCCTGGACAGGTTCCCATTGGTACATCCCTCAAATCAACTACTACATCGCACCGCTCTCCGTCACACCCACGGGATGCTCGGATCCCAGTGCGGAAAATTTCGACGTGTGCGCCTTCGGTGACGCGTC
Source organism: Flavobacteriales bacterium (assembly GCA_016780385.1). Classification (GTDB taxonomy): domain Bacteria; phylum Bacteroidota; class Bacteroidia; order Flavobacteriales_D; family Sanyastnellaceae; genus UBA8752. Next base: position 3,135 of record JADHLY010000056.1, on the reverse strand, counting down.
TGCGTGCGTGTATACAACGAATGGCTGCAACGATCCCTTGGCGTGCAACTTCGACAGCACCTCCACGAATTCAGCCGGTTGCAACTACTTCGATACCGAGCTGTTCACCATTGGAGAAAATGACTTCATCGGCCTGGTCGACGATGAGGACTGTGAAACAGGATACCCCGGTGCCTATTCCCTGCCCGTTCCCCTGGCCCAAGACAGCACTGGAGGTCCCCTCTACTTTGTGTTGTTCCCCGACGTCGAATCCTTCCTCGTAGAAAATGGATATGAAATCGCAGCACAGGACATCGCAACGGTCAGCATGAGCGTCTGTGATACCGTGATGAATTACAACTCCTTGGTCATCGGCGACACCGATTTGGTGTGGGACGGAATGGGCTTCACCATTGACTTGTACGGCGCCTTTATCGCACCAGACAGCAGCTTCCCCGTCGGATGCCCCGATCCGGACGCCTGCAACTTTGACGCTTGCTCCCACCCCTTCCTGTCCGACGACTGCACCTACATTGAATTGGGTCCCCTCGAGACCGCAGCAGGCGATACCGGCATGGTCACCATGACCGAATTGGACAGCCTCACCTTCGTCGCTACCCCTGGTGATGGCCTGACCGTCGAATGGGATTCCGAATGCGGCGAACTGATTGTAGACGGCAACACCGCCACCCTCGTCGGCCCAGAAACAGGCGATTGCGAGGTGTGTGTCGAAGCTGAAAACGCCGACGGATGCGAAACCGAATCCTGCATCATCGTCACGGTTCTGGGTGGCATCGACAGCCAGGCCCAAGCCCGTTGGGAACTCATGCCCAACCCCGCCGCCTCGGACCTCCGGGTGGTCTGGCCCGGTGAAACTGTCGCTTTTGAAGTGTTCGACCTCAATGGCCGTCTTCTGCAGACCATGACCTTGCAGACCGGCAGCCAAGTCCTGGACGTGTCTGGATTGCAAACCGGCCTGTACTTGGCTGGACCGCGCGGTCAAGCGCCCCAACGCCTGGCCATCCAACGTTGAGACCAACACAACGCTTTCAATAGAATTCAAAAAGGCCCGCAGACAGCGGGCCTTTTTGCTTCAACTTACTCACCATGTTTTACAGGCCTTACCCCACCCGGATCCTCATGCTGGCCGCGGTCCTGAGCGCCAACCTCATCACATGGGCACAATTGCCGCAAGGCAGGATCAGCGGAACCGTGCTTGACGCAGAGGCCCGGTTTCCACTTCCCGGCGCCACCGTACAATTGCTGACCACAGACGCCGCCCCTGCCGCCACGGATATGAACGGCGGCTTCGCCTTCGACGTCCCTGTAGGCCGGCACCAGCTGCGCGTCAGTTTCATGGGCTACACCGTGCGCACCTTGGACGGCATTGTAGTGAATTCGGGGCGCCCGACCGTCCTCGAAGTGGAGATGTCGGAAAGCGTGGTGGCCATGCAGGCGGCCGAAGTCACCGCCACCAAACAGGGTGAGGTCCTCAATGAAATGGCCACCGTCTCGGCCCGTGCCTTCACCGTGGAGGAGACTGACCGGTACGCCGGCTCCCGGGGCGACCCAGCGCGGATGGCCAGCAACTTTGCCGGCGTCCAAGGCGCCGATGACAGCCGCAACGACATCGTCGTCCGCGGCAACAGCCCAGCCGGCGTCCTGTGGCGCGTGGAAGGCGTGGACCTGCCCAACCCGAACCACTTCAGCGTGCCGGGATCCGGTGGCGGGCCCGTGGCCATCGTCAACAACAAGACCCTCGCCAATTCCGACTTCTTCACCGCGGCTTTTCCCGCCGAATTTGGCAACTCCACTGCGGCCGTATTTGACTTGCGCCTTCGCAATGGCAACAGAGAAGATTGGCAGGCCAGTGCCCAACTCGGATTCCTCGGCACAGAAGCCATCGTCGAAGGCCCCTTGAACAAGGACAAGGGTTCTACCGTGTTACTCAACTACCGCTACTCCACTGCCGTCATTTTCAGCCAACTCGGCATCGACATCGGCACCACCGCAGTACCGAAATACCAAGACGGAAGCTTCCGCTTCCACTTCCCACAGAAAAACGGCGGCGCCCTGGCGTTGTGGGGACTGGGCGGCAAATCCAGCATCGACATCGTCATCAGCGACCAGGTGGCCCCCGAGCGCAACATCTACGGCGACAACGACCGGGACCAATACTTCCGCACGGGCATGGGCATCGCCGGCGCCACCTACACCCTGCCCATCAACAAAAAGACCTACATCAAGGCCACGCTGGCCGCCAGCCGCGACCGGCAGTTCTCCAACCACGACCTCGTCTACCGCGAACTGGAAGTGCCCCCCAACGTGGCCGACTCCGCCTACCGGCTCGACAGCATCACGCCCTTCATGGCGTACGACTTCAACAAGGACCGGCTGGCCTTGGCATTGCACGCCAATCGGAAACTCAACCCCATCGCCGGCGGCCCCGCAACGTTGCGGTTTGGCCTCAACGCCGACCTGACGCGGTGGACCTTCCTGGACAGCATCCGGACCTTGCCTACCGACCCAAGTGATCCGCTCGGAGATTGGGGTCGCCGCTGGGACGCCGCCATGAACAGCCTCATGGTGCAGCCCTTCGCCCAACTCAAGCTGCGCCCTTCTGAGTCGTGGACCGTGAACGTGGGATGGCACGCCCAATTCGACCAGCGCTCTGGAGCCGCATCGTGGTTCGAGCCCCGGGTGGGCTTGCAATACGTGACCGAGGGCGGCGCCGTCTGGTCCGCCGGATCGGGACTGCATTCCCAATCCCAGTCCCCTTACCTCTACGCCAGCAGCATCGGTGCGGACCCCGACAACCCCGGCCAACTGCTCATGCCCAACCAGAACATGGGCTTTACCCGCAGCTGGCACAACGTCATCGGTTGGGCACGTTCGCTCTCGCCCAACTGGTCGCTGAAAATGGAAGCCTACTACCAGTACCTCTTCGACATCCCCATCGCCGATACGACGACAGCATGGGGCCAAGCCAACGGAAGCTACTCGCTGGCCAATGCCGGCAGCAGTTTTGACCGCCTCTTCCCGGGCACGCTCACCAACGCCGGCACCTCCCGCAACTACGGCGTGGAAGCCACCATTTCACGGGCCTTCCGCGACGGCTGGTTTGTCCTGCTCACCGGCTCCGTCTTCGACGCGCAG
>JADHLY010000019.1 GCA_016780385.1 Flavobacteriales bacterium | reverse complement strand
ACGCCCTAACGGACACATGGCCCTCAACCATGCCTGTCTACCAATTTCAGCACCTGGGCTGGTCACCCCCCTGGGGCTCGAACCCAGGACCCTCTCATTAAAAGTGAGATGCTCTAACCAGCTGAGCTAGGGGGTGTCCAATTCCTCCTTTGGCTCCCGTTGGGGCTTCCAGAAGGGGGCGCAAAGATAGAGGGAATGTCGACCCGGCAAACACCCTGGTGCATTTCCCTTGCTTCTTCGCTCATTTTGCGATGGGGACCCGCTTGAATGGTTTGGCTGGATCGAAGAGTTTGCGCAGGGTTTGGTAGGTTCTGGTGCGCTCCGTCCCGAGGTTCTCAGCGATGCGAATCATCTTGGGATTGAAGTCTCCAATCCATGTCAACGTGGTGGTCTTGTACCTCCCTTTCGCCTGAATTTGCTTTCCCGCGATGTCGATCATGTAGCCATCCAGGCCTTGGCCATGATACGCTCGGTCGATGCCGAAGACCACCCCGACCATCACGTCTGCCGTGCCCTTGAGTTTGTGGTACATGAATTTCAGCTTTCCCCACATGTTGAGGTTGCCATTGACATATTGAAAGATTTGGTTCAGCTCGGGAATGTTGACGTAAAACGCCACCGGCTTGTCTCCGTGCATGACGAAAAAGACAATGTCCTTGTCCATGACGGGCTTGAGGGTCTTGACCGTGCGCTGGGCTTGTTTTAGCGGCATCTTGGCAAAGCCGTGGTGGCCGCCCCAGGCATTGTTGTAGGTCGTGCAGAAGTACTCAGCCAGCTGGGCTTCGCTGATGTCGCGGGCGGTAATCACCTTGAATCCGCCCCGAGCTTCAATTTGCGCACGCTTCCGTGCAAAGGGGGCTTGGACGGCGAGTTGGATGTCCCGGCCATAGATGTACTGCTCATAATACACCTGGTATCCGCGGGCTTCGAAAAACCGCCGGTAATAGTCCCGGTTGTAGTTCATGCCATAGCTCGAAAGGTCCTTGAAATTGTCCACCAGCAGCCCCCAGAACTTGTCCTTTTCACCAAAGTTGATGGGGCCATCGACCGCCTCCATGCCCTGTTCTTTCAGCCAGTCCTCTGCAGCACCGAGCAGCAGGTTGGCCACGCTGTCATCGTCGGTCGACTCAAAGAAGCCAAGCCCACCCGTGGGCTGCTCCATGCCCTTGCTGTACTTGGGGTTGACAAAGGCCGCAATCCTTCCGGCCCACTGGCCATTTTCGTCCTGGGCCAGCCAGCGTTTGACGAGGCCACCTTTTTTGAAGAGTCGGTTGCCTTGGGGGTCGAACACCTTTTCGACGTCTTGCTTTAAATGTGGTATCCACACGGGGTCGTCGGCGTAGATCCGGCGGGGCACGTCGTGAAAGGCTTTGCGGGTTTTCTCGTCTTGAACCTCGATAAGTCGCATAAGGTGGGGAGTCAAGGGGGGGCAAATGTGCTACTTTCGAGCAACTCCGACCACAGTATTTGTGTTGGAAAGATGGAAACCATGAACATGACCCGCATCATTCCTTGTTTGCTGCTGCTTTCTGCAGCGCTTGTTTCGGTCCAGGCACAAGCCCAGAAAGTGGCTGCGACCTCAGTGAAATCAGCCGTTTCAGGTGATCAATATTCTGGACAGGACTTCGAGAACTTCATCGCCAAAGAAGGGTGGGTGTTCTTGAATGATCAATCCAAGTCTGCAGGTTTCCCAGACCTGAATGGGGCGCCTTCTGCCATCGAGGGCGGAGCACCATTCAGCGCTGCGGACTTCGACCCTGCCACTTTTGACCCACGCGACTACCGTTTTGAGCGTGTCGCGGACCCCAATTTGCCCACCAATTACAACGTGGGGGATCGGGGTGTGATTCAATTCCACAGCCCCAAACGCTGTCAGGATTTGTATGCACGCCACCTGGCGAGAATGGCCAAAGACAATTGAGCCCAAGGATGTTGAAACCAAACTTTTCCCCAGCGCTCTGCAAGGTGCTGGGTATGCTCTGCTTTCTGGGATGGGGGGCAGTGCAGGGGCAAGAGGTCTCCATTTCCCAAGGAGGGACCTACACCGGCTGTGATTTCTTCTTTGTGGACAATGGGCTCACGGCGGGTGACGCCTCTCCCAATGCGGACTTCACGATGACATTCTGCCCCGACATGGTGGCCAACCCCGTCATCAGTTTCTACTTCAATTTGTGTGCCCTGGGGGCGGGGGATACCCTCAGCGTCTGGTTGGCCGATGAGGCGGTGGGCGCTCCGGACGGTGTGTACACAGGCTTCGATTTGCAAGGCTTGGACATTTGGAGCCAGATGGACGACGTCACCAACGCTTCCGGCTGCATCACCTGGCAATTCACCTCGGACGCCACAGAAAACTCCAACTGGACGGCAGAGGTCGTCTGCGAGGAGCCCTGCCAGCGCCCTGAGGCCAATGTGGTGACCACCATCGACGGAGCCGTGGAGACGGTGCCCTTGCAAATTTGTGTGGGCGAGGAAATTCAATTTGATGGCAACGGATCCACAGCAGCGGAGGACTTTCTCATTGCCACTTGGGATTGGGATTTCGATGACGGCACCACGGACCAGAGCGGTCCGACCGTGTCCCACAGCTACGATGAGCCCGGTGCTTACAACGTACAGCTCTTCATCGTCGACAACAACGACTGTCCAAACGGCAACCTTGTGGACCACCTGATCTTGGTGTCGACCCCAACGAGTTTTGAGGGAACCACCCAAGACTTGCAGATCTGTGCGGGCGAAGAATACCCCGTGGTGGGCGTGGCACAGGGCATTACCTATGACAGCGAGCCTCAGGTTGACTTTGGGGGAGGTCTGTTCATTCCTGACGACCAAACCCAGTGTTTCAGTTCGTCCATCGTATTGACGGCGTTTAGCTCTGGACAGGTCATTCAGTCGGAGGACGATTTTGAGAACTTCTTTATCAATTTCGAGCACAGCTTTATGGGCGATCTCACGGTCACCTTCATCTGTCCTGACGGCAGTTCCATGGGGGTGCACCAGCAAGGTGGCGGCGGCACCTTCCTCGGTGAGCCGGTGGACAATGACGCCCTCCCCAACAATCCGGGAGTGGGGTATGACTATTTCTGGTCGCCGGAGGCCACCAATGGCTCGTGGTCTGACAATGCAGGGGGCACATTGCCCAGTGGAACCTACGAGTCCGATCAGCCTTGGACCTTGCTGGAGGGGTGCCCCTTGAATGGCACCTGGACGGTGGAAGTCTGCGACAGTTGGGGTTCAGACAATGGCTTCATCTTCGATTGGTATGTCAACTTTGATCCCGCATTGTACCCCGAGCCCGTCGTGTTCACCCCGCAGATTGGGGCCGACTGCGACAGTTCGTTCTGGACGGGCCCCTTCATTGTAGAGGATGGAGGCGATTGTGACGGCATCACCATCCTTCCTGAGAACCAGGGGATTTTCGAATACGTCTACACGGCGACCAACGACTTTGGATGCACGGCGTACGACACCATGGTGGTCACCGTGGAGCCCGCTCCTGAGGTCAGCTTGACAGCACAGGAGAATTGGTGTGGGGTGCCGGTCGGACTGAATGCGACGACAACGGGCGTTCCCTCCAACTTGAATGTGGACTGGACCTGGGAGACGACAGGAGGAGAAATTGAAGCCATCACGGGTTCCAATACGGGGGCGACCGCTGCCGTAGATGGGCTCGATTCCCCGGTCAATGTCACCGTTACCATGAACATGACAGGCGGCAACATTGACGAGTGCCTGGCGACTGCGACAGTGCCGGTGGGCATCTACGCTCCGCCCGTCTTGGGGCCTGACGAAGAGATCTTTGGGCTCTGCTTGGGGGACAACCACATCTTGGTGCCGACTTTGGCGCCATCGGAATGGGACCTGGAATTTTCGTGGACCTCCCAGAACAACGGTTCCTTGGCTGAGACGGGCAGTTCGCTCACGGTCAACGCCTCAGATGTGATCGACGTGGTGGTCAACATGGCGCCTCCTTGCATCGGCAGTGATGCCATGAGTTTTGACGTCAATTTCGGCCCTTGTGCCATTGAAATCATTCCCAATGTTTTCACCCCTAACGCCGATGGTGAGAACGACGCCTATGAGATCAAGGGCAATGCCATCAGTGCACTCGGTCCCACCATTTCGGTGTACAACCGTTGGGGTGAGCTCATCCACTACGAGCAGGACTACGAGAACACCTGGTCGCCCAACGAGGACGAAGCGTCTGAAGGCGCGTATTTCATGACGTTGGATGTCAATTCTTATGCTTTGCCGCTAGAGGACATCGAACACAATGGTGTCATCACCGAGGTGGGAGAAGGGTTCCGTTATGTCGGCCCCTTGGAGATCCTCCGGACCCGACAGTGAAGACCTACCGGGACAGCATCGCTGAGCTCTCAGCGCTGACCGAGGCGTTGGTGGAAGAGCACCGCGCCGAAGAAGTCCGGTACCGCTCCATTTTGGAAGGCCAGCCTGTCGCCCAGCGTCGGGCAGACGGTTTGTCTTGGGCGCCGGTCAAGGTCGTGCGCACAGGATTTACGATGGGCGGACGCCCTACGGTGGAAGTGGCCGCCGACGCCGGTCAAGCAGGTGCCTTTCGGTCGGGATCGGCCGTGCAGCTTTCCTCCGCGGACGAGAAAGGTGAACCGGTGACGTACCGGGGCATTGTGCGCGCTGGACGGGGGTTGGAGGCCGAGGTGGTGCTCGATGGACAAGACTTGCCGGACCAGGCGACACACCGCACGTGGACTTTGGACGCGCGGTTCGATGAGCGCAGTTTCCAGGAAATGGCCAAGGCCCTGTCCGATGTGCTCAATGCGGGGAGTGACGGCAAGGTCAGCCGGCTCGCTGCGCTGCGGGAGGTCATCCTCGGGTATGCGCGCACAGCGCCATCGGTGCCCGAGTCTTATGCCCACCCCGATTTGAATGCGTCACAGTGTGCCGCGGTGGCCCATGCGCTCACTGCGGCCGAAATCACCACCGTCCACGGCCCCCCGGGTACGGGCAAGACGACCACGCTTGTTCAGCTGGTCAAGGCCTTGGTACGGCGCGGCGAAAAGGTCCTGTGCGCGGCGCCATCAAATGCCGCCGTGGACCTCATGGTGGAGCGATTGGGCGCCATCGGACTCAAGGTGGCCAGGATCGGCCACCCCATGCGGATTGATCCGGCTGTGGTTGATCGCTCCCTCGACCGTTTGGTGGAGGCCGATCCAGACCATAAGCAGGTCAAAGTGTTTCGCCGGCAGGCGGAGGAGGCCGCCCGCGAGGCCGAGAAGCAGTTTCGGTCGTTTGGTCCTGACCAGCGGGCCGCGCGGCGGGAAGCGTATGCTGAGGCACGCGCATTGCGGAAGGAGGCCAACATGTTGGAAGCCTTCCTTGCAGAGCGCGTGGTGGAGGGCGCTGAGGTCATTTGTTGCACGCTTGTGGGCGCCGCCGACCGGCTGTTGACGGGGAGGCGCTTCGGGACATTGGTACTCGATGAGGCTGGCCAGGCCTTGGAGCCGGCGGCTTGGATTCCCATCCGAGCGGCGGAAAGGGTCGTGCTCGCCGGTGATGCTGCCCAACTTCCGCCGACGGTCAAGCACCCGGCAGCCATCAAAGCGGGGCTCGGTGTCAGTCTGCTGGAGAAGGCCATACAGCGCGACCGCAATGTCCACTTGCTCGACACGCAGTACCGCATGCACGCCGACATCATGGCCTTTCCCAATACGCGGTTTTACGAAGGGAAGCTTCAGGCCCACGAAGGTGTCGCCGCAGCGACCTTGGAGGGGCTCGCGCCGCTGACCTTCATCGACACGGCAGGCAGGGGCTGGGATGAAGACCGCTCATCGCCCGAAGCCGACAAGGCTGGACGTTCTCACGCCAGCGTCCGCAACCCTGAGGAGGCGGCCTTTACGGTGGACCGGGTGCGCGAATTGATGGCCGCTCACCCCTCGGCCTCCATCGGGGTGATTGCACCCTACAGGGCGCAGGTCACCCTCCTTGAAGACCTGTTGCACAGCGAGCGGGCGGGCGCTGAAGGGCGGCTAACGATTCAAACCGTGGACGGCTTTCAAGGCCAAGAACGCGACATCATGGTGATCGGGCTCACCCGTTCCAATGAGGACGGCACCGTGGGATTCCTTGCGGAGTACCGGCGCATGAATGTGGCCATGACCCGGGCACGGATGCACCTGCTCATCATCGGGGACAGCGCGACCTTGGGCAGCGATGATTTCTACGCAGCGTTCACTGCGCATTGCGAAGCCACCGGCGCTTACCGCTCCTGCTGGGAGTGGGCCTGAGCGGTTCTGAAGGTGGCGGGCTCAGTTGACCTCGCCGGTGTCGGGGTCGACGCCAGCGGGCACGGCTTCCTCCGGTTCGGGCTTCGCGATGGAAGGGTGGTCCGCTGGGACTGCGCCGTATCCATCGGCGGCGGTCATGTTCGTGGAACCCTCTTCACCCTGCGGATAAACCTCACTGATTTTGGTGTAGTTGATGGCCGGAATCAAGAAGCCAATTCCGGATCCCTTGAGGAATTCCTTGGTCTTGTCGTAGGCATCCTTCACATCGTCGGCAGAAAACAAAAAGTACTGGTTGGATTCCTTCTCCTTGCCGCTCCGTTCATCGAAGCTGGTGAGGGCCACCTTGATGCGGAACCACTTGTCGCCGGTGTCCCAGCGCACCACCTCTGCAAAATTGCTCTTGGTAATGGACTGCACCTCAAAGGGGCCGGTGCAGACATCCGTGACGATGCCCACGAGGCGCGCCTCAGCTTCGGTGTAGGTATAGGCGTCCAGCAGCAGCTGGTCGGTGGTCTTCTCTTCGCTTCCGTCGGCGCCGTGGCGCACGTATTTCACCACGCAGGTGAACCAATTTCTGGTCATGTTGATGGGGTCAATGATTGTTCGATGCGCTCCATGACTTCGGTGGCCACACGAAGGGCCGCAAGGCCATCTTCGAGGGGTACCCTGCAGGGCGCTTGGCCGCTACAAGCGGCGTGAAAGTCGGCCAGCTCATCCGCGATGGCGTTGGCTTCTCCGACTTCGGGTTCTTCGATGTGCAGCCTCCTTGCCGGCCGTCCGGGCACATCCAGATAGAGGCCGTAAGGATCGCGTTCGGAACCCTCAGCCACATCCTCGAGCTTCATCACCTGGGCGCTGCGGTTGAGCAGGTCCACGGAGAGGTAAGCGTCGGACTGGAAGAGGCGCACCTTCCGCATGGGATTGATGCTGACGCGGCTCGCGGTGAGGTTGGCCACCGCGCCGGAAGAGAACTCCAGGCGCGCGTTGGCAATGTCGACACTGTCGCCAACCACCGCAACGCCATTGGCTGCGACGCGCACGACATCCCCTTCGAGGGCGTGCAGGGCCAAGTCGATGTCGTGGATCATGAGGTCGAGGACAACCGGAACGTCGAGGCCCCGAGGGTTGAAGGGGGCGAGTCGGTGCGCTTCGATAAAGCGGGGTGCTTGCAAGTGGGCCCGCGCCGCTTCAAAGGCCGGGTTGAAACGCTCGACGTGCCCGACTTGGACGACTTTCTGGGCCGCATCCCTGGCTGCCATCAGGGCCTCGGCCTCCAAGAGGTGCGTGGTCACCGGTTTCTCGATGAAACAGTGGACCCCGGCAGCCAAGGCCGCTTCAGCGAGCCCCGCATGGCCCGGCGTCGGTGTCACGATGGCCACGGCGTCGACCGACCCGAGCAGGGCTTCGGCCGATTCAAACGCCCGAGGTGGCGCGGTCCAGCCTTCTTCTTGACTGAGTTGGGCCACCGCCATGGCCGCTTCTGGACTAGGGTCGTAAAACCCCACGGTTGTCCAACGGTCCTTCAGGGATTGCAGGCAACGCAGGTGGATACGGCCAAGGTGGCCGGCTCCGAGAACTCCGATGCGCAAGGGTGAAGACATGGTCCAGCGAAAGTACCCGGTGTGCTTCCCCCGGGCCGCATGTTGGCAAGGCACGATTTCCACATTGAATCCCGGTCTTTGCAATCGGTATTTTGGTGGGCTCATGTCGTCCTCTGCCGCCAACCTCACCGATACCTATCGCCACAAAGGCCTTCGCCGAGAATTGTTGGGCAAGCTCAGGGACATGGGCATCTCCGACGAGCGGGTGCTCGATGCCATGGATCGGGTCCCCCGCCACTATTTCATGGACGATGCTTTCGTGCACTTCGCCTATGACAACAAGGCGTTTCGCATCGGAGCAGGTCAGACCATCAGCCACCCGTTTACCGTGGCCCGCCAAACCGAGTTGCTCGCCCTTACTGAGGGGGCCAAGGTCTTGGAGATCGGCACGGGCAGTGGCTACCAATGCGCCGTATTGACGGCGATGGGGTTCAAGGTGCACAGCATTGAACGCCAAAAAGACCTTTACGACGCGACGACCCCCTTTCTCAAGAAGCTCGGATATCGGGCCCATTGCTACTATGGCGATGGCTACAAAGGCAAGCCCGCCTTCGCGCCGTTCGATGGCATCTTGGTTACCTGCGGTGCCCCATTCATTCCGGATGCGCTGCTCGGGCAGCTGACCATTGGAGGTCGCCTCATCATCCCGCTTGACGATCCAGAAGTGGGTGAGGGACATCAAATCATGACCGAAGTGCGCAGGGTAGAGGAGACGAAGTTCACCCGGCAAACCCACGGAAAGTTTGCCTTCGTGCCGATGTTGGCGGCCCGCTCAGGCCAGTCCACTTAATTGCAGGGCATTCCGAAGCTTGCCAGCACGTTGAGTACATCGGTGACGGTCACGATCCCGTCATAATCGCTGTCTCCAGGACAATCGAGGAGGTTGGCGACGCACTGACCGGATGCATCGTCCCAAACCGTGCCTGTGCCACAGGTGGCTTCATTGCAACACATGATGGCGCCACAGGCACTTGGGGGTGTGGGCAATGGGGGGCAATTCATCCCAAAACTGCCCAGCGTGTTGAGCACATCATTCACGGTCACAATGCCGTCGAAATCGACATCGCCAGGACACAATTCTTGCTGCGACTTGCACAGCCCGGTCGTGATGTCCCAGTACGTGCCTTCTCCGCATGCGGCCTCCCCGCAGGCCTCTTCATCGTCGCAGACCCCGTTATCGTTGACGTCAGATGCACATGGGCCGCCGCAGACGCCGAGTGCGTCATCATACTGGCAGCTTGCGTCGTCCAGTGTGGCCAATGCGTTGAAGTTGCACGCCACAGGGTCCGTGCACCCGGGTACGTCTGCATTGCCATCACACAATCCAGCAAGTTCAATGTTGACCGTGTATTCGACGATGCCCGAACTGGACCATGCGTTGACCACCGCGAGGGACCATTGTCCATCACCGGTCAAGGGCGCCGACAAGAAATTGATGGAAGCGGTATAGGTGCCCGCTGTAGAGACGTTCCATCCGCCCGGCCACGAACCGCCACTGGGGTAGCCCAGGCTCTGGTCATAACCACCGATTTCGAGGCAATCTCCAGAGGGTGAGCAGAGGGCGACCAGCATGTCACCCGCCCACGATCCTCCGCTTTGGGCATTGGTAAAGTCGAGCGTGATGTTGAGCGCAAGGGGCGTTCCTAGGGCGTCGAAGTTGACGGACTCAATGCCGCCTCCCGCGAGGGAAGTCACTATTTCCGGGACGGCAAATCCGCCAATCAGCCCCCCGTCTGGGCCGCATTCAGAGCAGTCATCTGGATAGATGCACCCTTCGTTGTTGGGGTCGCCGGGCGTGTAGTTGCACGCCTCGGTGTCGCCACAGAATTGGCTGGTGGTTTCGGTGACGAAATCGCCGCAGGTGCCAATGCAGGAAGCGCCATTGAAGGTGGGGATGAGGGCATTGGCTTCGACTGTGGGGTGAAACACGAGGTTCTTGCTGCCGCCAGCAATCGCATGGCAGTAGCTCATGATGGTGCCGAGTTGCCCCGTAGGGTTATCCGTGTAGCCGGCGCAGTCGCCTTCGTAGCTGCCGCAATTGTCAATGGGACCTCCAGGCCACCCGCACCAGTGGGTGTGGTTCGCACCACAGTTGTGGCCGAATTCATGGGCCACCACATCAAGGTTCCACGCGTAGGTATTGATGTTGTAGGTGGTCGCGCTGCTCAAGTTGCCACTGACCCCGGCATTGTAGCTGTTGCACAAGCCATTGAGGTAAGCAATTCCACCGGTACCGATGTTGGTCCGCATCGTAAAGAAGTGCTTGAGGTCCAATGGGATGGCATTGAAGTTAGGATTGTTGTTCCACTCCGAATTGAAGGCGCCCAACAGGCCGCCTCCATCATCCACCACGGAGGCGTAAGGGTCTGGGGAAGCCCACACATGGATGAACCGGGCCTGCAGTGTCACGAGGTCATCCAGTTCGTTGCGGTAGATCTGGTCGACCGACGCGAGGATGGCCAAGGCCCAGTCCACGGCATCGGTTACATCCGAGCCTAAGGTGTTGTAGGTGAACTGGTCAATTTCAATGCCGACCTCGACGCATTCCAACAGCGACGAACTGCTCATCTGCATCGCGGCACCCCCTGCTCCGGGGAGCGGGGCAGCGTCTTCTACCCCGCAGGTAAAGACACGGTCGTCGGTAGAGGCTGCAATCGGAAACAGGGCGTGGTGGCCACCCCCTCTATGGTTGATTTCCCAACGTTCTTGGCCCAAAGTGAGGTTGCCGATGACGTGGTCTTTCATGAGAATGAGGGTGCCCGAACCGGCACGCCCTTCCAATTCGTAGGTCATGAGCCGTGGCGAGACCTCCTCATAATGGAAGCCCTGGGCGTCCGTTACCGCGATTTGGAGCTGCTCAGATTGGTTTTCGAAGCGCTTGAAGCGGAGGGTGCGGACCTGGCCATCGGGGAAGCTGATGTCCCAAGTAAACCGCGCTGGGGCCGCATTGCGAAACGCTTCGAAGGAGGCTGGGTTGAGCTTCAGTCCTTGACTTTCTTCCGGCCGCGTGGTCGGTGCCAATGCCGCTTCTAGCTCCTCGGTTTGGAAGAAGTTGGCCTGTGGAGCAGCGGTTTGAGACCAGCTGGTTAAGGCCGTAAGAAAGGACAACAGAAAGGCAACAAGGATTCTCATTGTTACCGAAGCTAAGGAGGTCGTCCTTTACATCGGCCAACACTGACAAATGTCAGCCACGATTGACATCTCTGCGGGGATGATGCGCCATGGCCCCCTCAGATCAGCCCATCAATGCTGCCGCGTCCTTCCCGGATGACGGTGGGTGTTTCGTCCGTGCAGTCGATTACTGTGGAAGCCTCAAGGTTGCCCAGGTCACCGCCGATCACGGCCTCCACTTGACGTCCGTATTTCTCGTGTACGAGGCCGGGGTCCGTCATGTACTCAAGGGTGTCGTCATGGGGAACCGAACTGACGACAAGCGGCACGCCCAGCAGCTCAATAAGGGCTGAGGGGATGGTGTGGTCCGGGATGCGAATGCCGACCTCTCGTTTGGATTTCCTGAAAATGCGCGGCACGTTGACCCCCGCCTTGAGGATGAAGGTGAAGGGGCCAGGCAATGCGCGCTTCATGAGTTTGAACGTCGGCTGGGCCAGCGGTGCGATGTAGTTGCTCACCTGGCTCAAGTCCTTGCAAATCAAAGAGAAGTTGGCCTCTGCCGGAGTCAGGTCACGGAGCCGCGCCATCTTGTCGAGGGCCTTCGATGAGCCCAATGCGCAGGCAAAACTGTAGACCGAATCTGTGGGAATGACGATGACGCCATCCTGTTTCAACAGGTCAACGGCCTGTTTGACTTTTCGGGGTTCCGGTGTCTCCGGGTGGATGTCAATCAGCATGTGTTGGGTCTTGTTCAAGCGGGGTTAACCTGCGCAGCGAACACAGGTCAAGGCGCCCGGCATCAGGAGAAGGCGCCCTGTGGGAATGGGGCTGCCACACCGCGTGCACAAGCCGAACCGATCGTCGTCCAGCCGCTGCAGCGCCCGAACCAGTCCTTGCCTCAATTTTTCGGCCTGTCTCAATGCGGCTTCATTGACCGACTTGTTGTTGATGGCGTCCATGCGGCTCACGCGACCGATGGCCTCGCTGGGGGGAATGGGTTTGGTCAACTCCCGGTATTCGGCAATGCGCTCGTCCAAGTCCCGCGCCTTCTTGTCGATGGCCTTCTTGACCTCTTCTTTCTCTTCCTTGGAAAGCATGCGGCAATTAAACCCAACTTTTCCGGACATGATTGCTCTAATTGAGATTCCTTCTTTCTCTCGGCACAGCCTGCGGTGGCCGCCTGGTCCCTCACCTCAACGTTGGGGCTTTCAGGGCTGCGCACGTGTTGCGTTGAGCCCGGTATTCCGCGTGGACAAAACTGAATGCTGAGAGCCGCGGTTTGGTCTGCAGGCATTCTACTTTAGCCGCGCGATTCACAACCCCTCCCTATGAAGTTCTTCATCGATACCGCCAACCTCGATCAAATCCGCGAAGCCGAAGCCCTCGGTGTACTCGACGGTGTGACCACCAACCCCAGCTTGATGGCCAAGGAAGGCATCACTGGCGATGCCGCTGTTCGCCAACACTACGTGGACATCTGCAACATCACCGACGGCGATGTGAGCGCAGAAGTAATCAGCACCAATTTTGAAGACATGGTCAAGGAAGGCGAAGTTTTGGCTGCGCTCCACGACAACATCGTGGTAAAAGTGCCCATGATTGAAGACGGGGTCAAGGCCCTGCGCTACTTCTCAGACAGGGGCATCCGCACCAACTGCACGCTGATTTTTTCTGCTGGCCAGGCATTGCTCGCCGCCAAAGCTGGTGCTGACTACGTGAGCCCATTTATCGGCAGGCTCGACGATATTTCCAGCGATGGCATTCAGTTGATCCAGCAGATCCGCGGTATCTACGACAACTACATGTTCAAGACGGAAATCCTCGCGGCCAGTGTGCGCCACACCATGCACATCATTGACTGTGCGGAAATCGGCGCCGACGTGATGACCGGTCCACTAAGTGCCATCAAGGGTTTGCTCAAGCACCCTCTGACAGACAGTGGGCTCGAAAAGTTCTTGGCAGACCACGCCAAGGCGGCCGCTGCCGTATCCGCCTAAGTCCACAGTTTTTCGAGGGAAACTCCTTCCTCAGACAACGTAAGTCAATGCGTTGCGTTCATCTTTGTAGGATGAAGGCTCGGTTGCTTTTGTTGTTGTCTACTTTGTCTTTTTGGTCCTCCTTGAGTGCCCAAGAGGTATGCACCTTCGTGGGCGATGCTGTCGGCCTCGGCGATGGTTGCTACGCCATTACAGAAAACGTGTTGCAGCAAGTAGGGGCCGTGTGGTTCAATGACCAAGTGGACCTTTCTGAGCCGTTTGCCATCAGAGCGGAATTGTACCTCGGCAATCAAGATGCAACGGGAGCCGATGGCATTGCTTTTGTCATGCAGGATTTCGGGTTGTTTGCATTGGGAGGAATCAATGAATACCTCGGCTCTGACGTCCCAGGCAACAGCATAGGCGTCGAGGTGGACACCTGGCAAAACGGAAATTTTGCCGACCCCCCGCAGGACCACGTCTGCATTTTTAGGGATGGGATCAATAACCACAACATCCCCTTTTTCAACTTGGATGGCCCTGTATCTGCTCGCGCTGATGGCGCCAACATTGAAGATGGCCAGCCCCACCAGTTCAAGGTCGAGTGGGACCCGGCGACCCAGTTGTTTCAGGTTTATTTCGACTGTGAACTTAGGCTTTCCTGGACCGGTGATTTGATTGGCGAAATCTTTCAGGGCACTTCGTCAGTGTGGTGGGGCTTCACAGGTTCTACAGGCGGCTCGAGCAACGCCCAGGAGGTGTGTGTGACCACTTCCGCATTGGGGCTGCCTCCTGAGCATTCCGTGTGTGCAGGAGAGGGCGTGGACCTGGTGCTGCAAGGCGCCCAAAGCGGTACTATTTCTTGGACTCCGGTCGACGGTTTGAGCGACCCTGACGCTGCCGTGACCAATGCGCAGCCCTCCGAAACCACCGCCTACGAGGTGGAGTGGACAGATGTATGTGGCGACGTGCTAACCGAAGAAACCACGGTAGAAGTGTTGGAGGCCCCTGAGCCCATCTTGCCGGCCACTGCGGCGTTTTGTCCCGGGGACGAAGTGTCGCTTTCAGTGGACGTGCCGGCAGGCGCCGCGGCAGAATGGTCGGATGGTACCGTGGGTGGCGATTGGACAGGCGATGATCTCGGTGTGCAAACGGTTGAGGTTACCGGGGATGGCGGATGTGTTGGGACCGCCAGCACCACCATAGAAGCATTGATTCCCATGGAAGTCACACTTCCGGCTTTGGGGCCGCTGTGTGCGGGCGAGAGCGAAGAGGTACCGTGGCCGGTGGGCACGGGAGACTGGCAGGTAAATGGTGTTGACGTGGCTTCGCCGTGGTCCGCAATCGCCGGTCTATTTGCCATGACCTACACCGATGTGGCCACGGGTTGTCCATTGGCATTGGAATATAGCGTCACAGCCTTGGTACCAGAGGTGCCCTTCTTGCCCGATGCCTACGCCACTTGCACAGGTACAAGTGTCGACCTCCTGCTGGAGGCCGGGGCGGGAGCCGATGTGGCCTGGGCGTCAGCTGACGGCCTCAGCGACCCTTTGTTGGAACAACCGACGGTCACACCCACAGAGACAACAACGTATGAAGCCACAGTGACCGACGTGTGCGGAGACCAGACGCTCTTGGCCACGACAGTGACTGTATACGATGTTCCAGATCCCGGATTGCCGGATACCGTTTCATTGTGTCCTGGCGAGCTCGCATTGCTGGAGATCACTCCTTTGGCCGGCGTTGCTGCCCCTACCTGGTCGGACGGCACGGAAGGCTGGACATGGACCGGGGATGTTCCCGGTTGGCAATCGGTGGCGGTATCGCCGTTGCCCCAATGCTCTGGAGAGGACAGCACTTACCTCTCGACCCAGAATCCTGCGATCCCCGAGTTTGAGGTGTCTCCCTTGTGTCCAGGTGATTTTGCCTTCGTGCCGTGGCCTTCAGGTTGGACCGATTGGGATGTGGACGGCACATCGGCTGACCCTTCAGGGCTGACCGTCACAGAACCCGGCGTGTACTTCTTTGTGGCCAATGAGGCGACTTCCGGATGCGATGTCGCTGGCGCCATCGCGGTCCCCACAGGGGCCATTGGGCAAATGGCACTTCCTGAGTTCATCGAACTGTGCGAAGGTGAATCGGTGGTGCTGAGCACGGGCACTCCCGATCCCGTGTATTGGGACGATGGAGAAACCGGCGCCACGCGCGTGATCACGGCGCCAGGGTTATACACGGCCACCCACTCTACGGAGTGCGGGAGTGTGACGGATTCTGCGTTGGTGGTCGAAACCCCATGCGGTTGTGCTGTTTTTGCTCCGGCTGCTTTCACGCCGGATGGCGACCTCATTAATGATGCCTGGCGGCCTTCCTTCGAATGCGCCCCAGAAGAATACGTGCTCAAGATTTTTGACCGGTGGGGGGTGGTCATTTGGGAAAGCCAAAACCCGGAAGAGTATTGGACCGGAGGTGTGCGCGAAGATGGCCGGCCGCTGGATGAGAAGCTATATTTCGTGCGGGACGGCGTCTATGCATTTCAGGTTACCTACAGAGATCCGACTTCCGTCGTACGTCGTGTGATCCGCAAGACGGGGCACATCATGATTTTGCGCTAAGCCGGACTGTCCACGAATGCGCCTGTGGAAAACTATGAGGAAGGGGATACATGAAAAGGGCGCAGGGGTGCGTTGGCCTATCGGAAGGGCCGCTGCGCAACGCAGTGCAGCGCTGCTCGGCCGCACCTCAACCTCGACCTTAATGCGACTTCGCCGCAGTTTCTTTCACGGATTTCCAGCAGTTCAGTTGGGCTTATTGCTCACGGGGCTTTGGGGCTGTTCCCTGATGGATCCGGGACAAGACATCCCCAGTTACCTCATTGTCCCTGAAATGTCCTACATCCCTGGAGAAGACCAAGGAACGGCCTCGACCAACGTAACCGACGTGTGGGTATACAGCGCCACCGATGTGGTGGGCGTGTTCCCATTGCCGGCCTTGATCCCCATCCTACCTGCCGATGCGTCGGGAGGCGCGGTCACATTGCTTGCGGGCATCAGAGAGAACGGCATCAGCAACAGCAGGTCGCCCTACCCTTTTTACACCACTGTGGAACATATGGTCAATCCTGAGCCTGGGGCACAGGACACCTTGATTCCTGAGTTCACGCTGGTCGATCAGGTCAAGTACATGCCCGTTGAGGACTTTGAGAACTCCAATGTCTTTGGCAGCATGGTGGGGGGCAGCGGACTCGTGAGGGTCGGTTCCGAAGCTGAGGTCTTTGAAGGAGAGAAGTCCGGACGAATGGAAGTCAGCGATGATGTGCCCATTGTACGGGTGCGCACCGTGGAGCAGGAATTTGACTTGCAGTCGGGCCTGCCTGCCTTCCTGGAGCTCGATTACCGCTGTGACCAGTCCTTTGCTGTGGGGTTGTACGGCTTCAGAAGCGGGATCGAGACCAAACACCTCACCCTCGTGATCAATCCAACGGAGGTAGTGGGAGGGCCAACGGAATGGAACAAACTTTACGTGGACCTTTCCTCGACCATATCTGCGCAAGGGCCTGCCGATCACTTCGAAGTGTATTTTGAGTGCATTCTCGAGGCGGGCAGGGACCAGGGCTCAGTGGGCCTCGATAACCTTCGCATCCTCACGTATTGATTTCGATGTCCACAAGCGCTGCCATGGCGGCCACAGCCAAGCCCATCACGTCGCTTGACCGCCGGTGGGCTTCTGCGCGCTATGTGCTGGGCGATGTGCTGGCGTCCGCAGTGGCTTGGATGACGCTGTACCTCTTTCGGAAGCATTACCTCGAGTTCGCTCCGGCGTTTCAGAACGCCTGGTTTCCTGAGGAGATGTGGCTCGATGACAATTTCAGGTACGGCTTGATGTTCGTGCCGACTTTCTGGCTGGGCTTGTACGGCTTGGCGGGCATGCACAACGATCCGTATCGGCGCCACCGCTCGCTGGAGGTGGGCCAAGTGCTGTGGACCAACTTGCTCGGTGCATTGACCCTCTTTTTTGTGCTCATCCTGGATGACGCCATCAGCAGTTACACCCAGTATTACCAATCCTTGCTGGTGTTGTACGCGGCCCAGTCCACAGCGGTGATCGCCTTCAGGTTGCCCTTGACCACGCGGACCGTCAAAAGGGTCCACCGTGGAGAGGTGGCCTTCAATACCCTCATTGTCGGATGCAATGAGCAGGCCGTGTCTACCGTGCGGGAGATCCGTTCCTTGCGCCGCAACCCGGGCTTCCGTTTCGTGGGTTCCATCCAAGTCGGTGAGGAGGGGTGCGAAACTTTTGAGGGCATTCCCTGCCTTGGCAGTACAGGCCAAATGGCCGATATCATTGCCGAGCACAGCATCGAGGAAGTCATCCTTGCGGTGCGCAGCTCCGAGCACGGGGAGTTGGAGGCCATCATCAACCGATTGGAAGGCACGGGCGTGGGCATCAAAATCATCCCCGACATCTACGACATCTTGAGCGGGTTGGTGCGGATGCAGAGCTTATTTGGGGCGCCGCTGATTGCCATTCGCAAAGAGATCATGCCCTCATGGCAAGTGGCGGTCAAACGCGGCATGGACATCGTCATCAGCTTGTTTGCTTTGTTTGTGTTGACCCCTTTGCTGCTGGGCATTGCCTTGGCCGTCAAACTGTCTTCCAAGGGCCCAGTGTTGTTTCACCAAGAAAGGGTAGGCCGGTGGGGCGCGCCGTTCATGATCCACAAATTCCGGTCGATGTATGTAGGCTCGGAGCGCAATGGCCCGCAGTTGTCGAGCGACCATGATCCGCGGATTACCCCAGTGGGCAGGGTGCTGCGCAAAACCCGAATGGATGAGTTGCCCCAGTTCTTCAATGTGCTCATCGGGGAGATGTCTTTGGTTGGCCCACGTCCAGAACGTCAGCATTACATCGACCTGATCGCCCAAAAGGCCGCGCATTACCATCACCTTCACAAGGTGCGCCCAGGCATCACTTCTTGGGGTCAGGTGAAGTACGGGTATGCTGAAAATGTGGATGAGATGGTGCAGCGCCTGCGTTTCGACCTCATCTATTTGGAAAACATGTCCCTGGCGCTGGACCTTAAAATCCTGACCTACACGGTGTGGATTGTGCTACGGGGCCGCGGCAAATGACGCCGGCCCTTTCGTTCGCGGGGCCAATATTGCCCTCATAATGAGTTAAATTGCAGTGGCCATGTTACACTGCTCACCTCGGAGAATCCTGTGTGCTCTGATTGTATTCGGAGCGTGCTGTGCGGCACATCCCCCAGCGGTGTGCGCGCAGGAAGCCTACCCGAATGAGGTGGCCCGCCAGTATGAGCGCGTCGTCATGGAGGTGCTGACCAACCGGCTGGCATCCGATGTGGTGGTGGAGCGGGGGCAAGTGCGCCTGGCTACGCCGCCGTCCCGCACCATCAAGGACATGCGGGCCATAGTCCAGGCGTCTGTGCCCTATTACCTCGAAGGCGCAGTGGCCGATTTCAAAAAGTTCAGGCCCAGGGTCAAGGAGGCTCTGGCCGGGCTCGATGGCTGGACAGTGCCGCCGGCACCACGGGGTTGGGAGGAAGAAGAATGGGTGTATTTCCAGGTGCAGGGAGCTCTCGAAGATGTCGTGCTGTTGGTGGCGCTGGATATCGGCGTGTACACCAATGAAGCCCTGGCCAGCGGAGTGAAAGGCCGTTCGGAGTTGACGGCAGATTGGACCCAAATTCAAGGGGGGCGCGATCCATTGAGCCCTCAGCCGCTGCCGGATTTTGGAGGGTCTTCAGCGGACAACAGCACGTTGTCTGGCCTCGGTGAGGCTGGCCTTGGTACAGGTGCAGATACAGAAGGTGAATTGGCTGCTGCATTGCGGCAACTGACCGATCGGATTGACGCCTTGGAAAGGCGCATGAACCGAGAAACACCGCAAGGTGGATCATCCAGCAGTTTGCCAGCAGCCGGAGTCGACGGGCGTTGGTCGCCCAATGGCGGTTCGGGCATTGTACCCGATCGGCTGCCCGAGCAATTCACCTTGCAGTTCCCAGCGGGCAGTGCCGCCATCGGGTTGAGTGCGGAGTATGGATTGAATACCCTCGTAGAGTGGATGGCAGGGCGGCCCAATCTGAGGGTGCTGGTCACGGGCCACAGCGATGCCACGGGCTCGGAAAGGGCCAACATGGAACTCAGCAGGCGCAGGGCCCAAGTCGTGCGCTACTACTTGTTGGAGCGCGGCGTCGCTGCGGAACGGGTCACAGCGGCCCATTTCGGTGAGCAGCGACCCGAATGGGGGGCAGGCTTCGACCGCAGGGTGCAGGTGCAATTGCTGTTGGATTGACGGCATTGGTTCACCTTTGCGCCCATGAAGATTGTCTGCATCGGCCGGAATTATGCCGACCACGCCGCTGAACTGGGGAATGCGGTTCCGAGCGAGCCTCTGTTTTTCTTCAAGCCAGAAAGCGCTGTCCTTCACAAGGATCACCCCTTTACCATCCCCGAATGGACAGGGGATTGCCATTATGAAGTCGAGCTGATCGTGCGGATGGACCGCGCTGCAAAGTGGATCGATGAGGCTCACGCGGGCCGGTGCTACACGCAGGTGGGCTTGGGAATTGACTTTACCGCGCGGGATGTGCAGCAGCAGCTCAAGGCGGCTGGAAAGCCCTGGGAGAAGGCCAAGGCCTTTGATGGCAGTGCGGTTGTTTCTCGGGAGTGGATTCCGCTCACTGAGCTTGGTGGGGACATTCAGGACTTGCAGTTCACCCTCCTTCAAAATGGAGAGGTCGTGCAGGAGGGACACACCGGAGACATGTTGTTTTCTGTCGATGCGCTGATTGCCCACGTATCCCGATACAGCACTTGGAAGACGGGAGACCTGCTCTTTACAGGCACGCCCGCCGGAGTTGGCCCCGTCCAGTCTGGTGATCGCCTGGAGGGCCGCCTCGGCGGGCGTACCATGTTTGCAATCGAGGTGCTGTGAACCTCAACTGACCGCGATCAGCTTTTCGTCAGTCAAGGCCCCGCGAAAGACCACCTTCTCGTCGAAAATGTCCATGACCAAGGTGTTGTCGCGTTGAACCTCCTCGGCCAGCAGGGCCCGCGACAGTGGATTGAGCACAGCCCGTTCGATCAAGCGCTTCACAGGGCGAGCGCCAAATTCGGCGTTGTGTCCTTGTTGTGCGAGCCAATCGAGGGATTCGGGTGTCGCCTTCAATTGAACCCCGGCAGATTCGAGGCGTTCTCTGAGACGCGCCAGTTGGAGGCCCACAATTTTCCGGGTGTGCTCCAGACCCAATGGGTGAAATACCACGATTTCGTCTACCCTGTTGATGAACTCAGGCCGCAGGAAACCACGCAAGGCATCGGTCGCTGTGTGCGACATTTCTCCAGAAGTTGCCGCCTCCTCCGGTCCTGATCCTTTCTCGTGCGCAGCGATAAATCGCCGCGTCAATGCCTCGTGTCCAGCATTGGAGGTCATGATGATGAGGGTGTTGCGAAAGTCCACCAACCGGCCTTTGCTGTCCGTTAACCGCCCTTCATCGAGCAGTTGCAGCAGGATGTTGAATACGTCGGGGTGGGCTTTTTCGATTTCATCCAACAAGACCACGCTGTACGGCCGCCGCCGCACAGCCTCTGTCAGTTGACCGCCTTCGTCGTGGCCGATGTATCCCGGAGGTGCGCCGACCAATCGGCTGACGGTATGGCGCTCCTGGAATTCGCCCATATCGAGCCGGACCATGGCTTTCTCGTCATCAAACAGGAAGTCGCTCAGGGCCTTGGCCAACTCGGTTTTGCCCACGCCGGTGGACCCCATGAAGATGAAACTGCCCATGGGCTTGTCGGTGTCTGCAAGGCCAGATCGCGTGCGGCGCACCGCCTCGCTCACGGCGTTGACGGCGCCCGACTGCCCGATGATGCGGCGCCCCAGTTCGGCCTCCAGCTCCAGCAATTTCTCACGGTCACCCTTGAGCATTCTCGAGACAGGAACACCACTCCATAAGCTGACGATCTCTGCAATGCCCTCGGCGTCGACCTCTTCCTTGACCAGCCTGGAAGCGCCTTGCATTTCGGCCAACTTGGATTTGGCAGCGTCCAGCTCCTTCTCGCGCTCACGGGTCAAGCCATAACGGATCTCCGCCACCTTTCCGAAATCGCCTTCGCGCTCGGCACGTTCCGCTTCGCCCTTCAGGTCTTCGAGCGCTGTACGCAGGGCCTGTACACGGTCGATGACCTCACGTTCGGCATTCCATTGGGTTTGAAGTCCAACTTGTTCTTCGCGCAGGTTGGCGAGGTTGATGTCCAGCTCAGTGTGGCGGACAGGATCGTCTTCGCCGGCAATGGCGGCTTTTTCGATTTCGAGCTGCATGATGCGGCGCTCCAGGTCATCCAATGACTGGGGTTTGGAATTCATCTCAAGCCGCAACCGCGAGGCCGCTTCGTCCACGAGGTCAATCGCTTTATCGGGCAGGAAGCGTTCAGGCAGGTATCTCGAGGAGAGCTCCACTGCGCGGATCAAGGCCTCATCGCGGATCTCCACTTGGTGGTGAACCTCGTACTTCTCCTTGATGCCTCGGAGGATGGCCAAGGTGCTCTCGCGATCAGGTTCATCGACCCGAACTTTTTGAAACCGGCGCTCCAGCGCCTTGTCCTTTTCGAAGAACTTCTGGTATTCGGCCAATGTGGTCGCTCCGACTGCCCTCAGTTCGCCGCGCGCCAAGGCGGGCTTGAGGATATTGGCGGCATCCATGGCGCCTTCTCCACCACCGGCCCCTACAAGGGTGTGAATCTCGTCGATGAACAGCAGTATGCGCCCATCGCTTTCTGTGACCTCGCGCACGACCGCCTTGAGCCGCTCCTCAAATTCTCCCTTGTATTTGGCGCCAGCCACCAAGGCGCCCATATCAAGGCTGTGTACGGTCTTGTCCATGAGGTTTTCGGGGACGTCTCCAGCGACAATGCGGTGGGCAATGCCCTCGGCAATGGCGGTTTTTCCTACGCCGGGCTCTCCGATGAGGATGGGGTTGTTCTTGGTGCGGCGGGTGAGGATTTGCAGGACACGTCGGATTTCTTCATCCCGTCCAATGACCGGGTCGAGCTTGCCGTCGCGGGCCGCTGCGTTGAGGTTTCGGGCGTATTTGGAAAGAGACTCCAAGGCATCTTCGTGGCTCGCACTATCGGCCGTGCGACCCTTGCGTAACGTGTCCAACGCCGCATCCAATCCCGAAGCGGTCACGCCAGCGTCCTGGAGTATGCGAGCGGCTGTGCTGTTAACGGCGAGAATCGCCGAAAAAAGGCGGTCCAATGCGATGTATTGATCACCGTTTTTTCGGGCCTGGTCGGCGGCCTGTCGGAGGACGCTTTGGGCGGGTTGAGACCAGCTGACATTGTCGGGAGATGTTCCAAGGGTCGGCAGGGAAGCGAGCGACTTGGATGTGGCTTGCTGAATAGCCGTGACTGCGACCTCCATGCGCTGCAGCAAGCGTTCAGCCAGCGGGTCTTGGCCATTTACAATGGCGTGAAGCAAGTGCAGGGGGGCGACTTGACTGTGTCTGCTATCGATGGCGAGCCCTTGGGCCGATTGGAGTGCAGCTTGGGCTTTGAGTGTAAAGGCGTGTTGTTCCATAGATCGTGTGTATTTGCGGATCCAAGGGCGAATCCGGACGTCAGCTCATGCGCCAAAAGGATGCCAATCGGTGAAGCGGGTCTTTTGACCGACATTTTGTCGGTAATGGTGGTTAAACCATGACTTTTTGACATTCTAGGGCTGTAAATTGCCGGCATGGGGAAAGGGAGCATTTACATCGTAGGCTACATGGGTGCGGGGAAAAGCTCTGGCGGTCGACGCTTGGCGCGCACCATGAATGTTCCCTTTGTCGACACCGATGAGGCCCTCACGGTTTCCAGTGGGATGGAGGTGTCCGAAATTTTCAGTGCGCATGGAGAAGATGGCTTTCGCAAGATGGAGCACCAGGTCCTGCGCGAATTGTCTGCGCTTGATGGCACTCACGTGGTCGCGACGGGTGGGGGGACGCCTTGTTTCGAAGACAACATGGCCTATATGTTGTCGCATGGCACCGTCGTGTATTTCAAGGTGGCTCCATCGGCTTTGATTCCCCGCCTGATGGCCAAACGGAAGAACCGGCCATTGATTGAGCAGGTTTCTGAAGCGGACTTGCCTGGTTTCATCCAGCAGCACATGGCAGAACGGGAGGTGCATTACAAGCAGGCGCACATCACCGTCGATGCCGACGCACTTGACGGCGCGCGGCTGGATTTAGTCAGTCAGATGATCGCCCAGCACGGGGCCTTTAGTCCTTGAGCAGAGCCACATCCGGACCAGGCCCGCTGAGCTCGACTGCGATATGGGCCTTGAGGTTGGTCGACAGGCTTTGGCCCACGTAATCCGCGCGGACAGGGAACCTCCTGTGTATGCGGTCCACCAAAACACAAGTGCCCACGTGCCGCGGCCGGGCAGGAAGGAGGTGGGCCACGCCGTAGAGGAGGGTTCTGCCGCTGTTCAGGACGTCATCGACTACGATCACAACAGCTCCGTTGATGGCATTGCTGTCAAAAGCTGCACCTTCTTGGTCAACGAGGGAGATGGGGTGGTCAAGGGGGGCATCCTTGTCCATTTGGATGATACAGGACAAGGTCTTGGGCGCGTCCATTCCGGAGAGCGCTCCCGCGATGCGGGCAGCGAGCACTTTGCCCTGGCCATCTATGGCCGCAATGACAATGCTCTGGGCGGCATGGTGGTCTTCGAGGATTTGCCGGGCGATGCGCTGGATACAGCGGGCGATGCGCTCGGCATCGAGGATGACAGCTTCACCTGCTTTGTGGGTCGATGGGGCACTCATGAGGATGCAATTTCGCGGTTCGACGGCGATGTGCGCACTGTGGTAGCGTCGAATTCCAACAACGCCACCGCTTCGATGTGCGCGGTGTGGGGGAATTGGTCCACCAATTTGAAGTGGCGGAGCACATATCCGGCGTCGCGCAAGGTCACCAAGTCACGGGCTTG
This sequence comes from Flavobacteriales bacterium, assembly GCA_016780385.1. Taxonomy (GTDB): domain Bacteria; phylum Bacteroidota; class Bacteroidia; order Flavobacteriales_D; family Sanyastnellaceae; genus UBA8752. The sequence goes on along the minus strand of JADHLY010000019.1, from coordinate 12,797 downwards.
GGTGGCGGGGTTACAACTGACGTAGACGATGCGCTGGGCCCGCAATCGGATCACCTTGCGCAGGGATTTTGGGCTGATGCCGCTGCGCGGAGGGTCGAGGACAATGGTGCCGATGCGGCCAGTATATCCAGGGTGGTCGAGCAGAAAGCGGCCGACATCTGCTGCGTGAAACTCCAGTCCCTCAATACCATTGTGCGCTGCGCTGCGCCGCGCATCTTCTATGGCTTCCTCGATGAGGTCCACGCCGATGACCCGGTGCTGGCTTTCTCTCGCCAAGAGTTGGGCAATCGTGCCCGTGCCGCAGAAGAGGTCCATGATGACCGGGTTTTCTGCCTTGACCAGGGGCAAGGGCTCTTGAAATGCGTAGGCCAGCACCTGCGCATACAGACGTTCCGCACACTGAGGGTTGGTCTGAAAAAAGCTCTTCATCTGGATCTCAAACGCAAGGCCATGCAAGCGTTCGATCACGTGGTCCACACCTTCGATCAGGGTGGAAGAGCCTTCGCGGGCTTCCACGCGCTCCCCGGTATCGTCATTGAGGGTGTGAATGAATCCGGCGAGCCTGTCGCCCAACACCGCTTTTAATCGCGCGCCAAAAGCCGGGGCATCGAATTCCTCCAAGCCGTGTGAAGTCGTGACCAGGTTGACCAGCAGTTGGTCGGCATCGAGGCTTTTCCGAACGACGAGAAAGCGGAAAAACCCTTCCCGCTTTGGGGCGTGCCAAGCCGGCAATCCAGACGCCTCACACCACTTGCGGATGTCCCCGAGCATGCCTTCGAATTGGGGGTCAAACAAACCGCTGTCCGCCTCGAGGTCCTCAACGGCCCACCACGTGCCCCGCGCTTTGAAGCCCAGGTGGAAGCCATCGCCAAATTCCGCGTCGGGATCCGCATCGGGGCCGCGGCCAATTGCCGCGAAGCTGTACTCCATTTTGTTGCGGTAGTGAAAGGCGGAAGGCGATTCGACCCAGCCTTCATAGCGGGCATCGATGTCTTCGACCTCACCAATTCGGCGGTACACGTCGAGGGTAATCCGCTCCTTCAGCCTGCGTTGCTCCTCCAACGAAAGGGTGATGTACGGTGCGCCAGGAATGGCTTGGAACGCCACTTCGATTTCTTCGGGTGCCCTCCGGAGCACTGCTGTGATGCGGGCTTCTGCATGCCGGCGCTTGCAGAGGGAGACGCGCGCACGGACCCGCTGGCCGGCAATTGCATTCGGTACGAAAACGGTGAAGTCACCGTCATCGGTGGGAACTTTGGCAATCCCCTTGCCCCCGAAGGCCACATCGAGGATGTCGAGTTCGAGCATGGCGCCCTTGTGGAAGAGCCTCTTGTTGCGTGCCAATGGAGTGGGATGAAGGGTTCAATGCGGCGCGGGTTACGCAACCGAGGTGCGAAAATAGGCCCCGCATCGATGCTACCTTGCCATCATGATGAAGGGTGGAATGCGCGCGATGCTCACTGTGGTCATGGCAGGAGTGATGTTCAACGCTCCGGCATGGGGCCAGCATCCCGATGAAATGGCCGTGGTGACGTTCAACATTCGGTATGACAATCCGGACGACCCCTTGACTTGGGAGGAGCGCAAAGACAAAGTGGCCGGCACTGTGGGCTACTTCGATATCCTGGGTTTTCAAGAGGCGTTGGCGCACCAAGTGGATGACCTGGCCGCCCGGTTGCCCAACCACGAGCACTACGGCGTCGGAAGGGACGACGGCCGCAATGCCGGGGAGCATTGTCCCATATTCTGGAACCGCGGCCGGTTTGACCTGCTTCACGCGGAGACCATCTGGTTGAGCGAGACTCCCGATGTGCCGGGCTCCATTGGCTGGGATGCCGTGTTGCCTAGGACGGCCACGTTGGTGTTGTTGCACGACCGAAAAACCGGGAAGGTCATTCGGGTGGCCAATGCCCATTTCTCCCACATCGGGGAGGAGTCCCGGGCACTGGCGGCGCGCATGTTGTCCCTTCAGTTTTCCATGAGCACCGCCGATGTAGACCTGTTGCTGGGCGACCTCAATGCGGAGGCAGGCAGTGCGGCCCTTGAGATTTTGGAGGGCGGAGGTTTGAGTGATGCCCATGACATCGCATCCAAACGCTGTCGCCAGAATATCGGCACGTATACAGGCTTTGCCACAGGAGGTTTGCGCGGTGCTCCCCGCATCGACCACATTCTCGTGCGGGGAGCGACCGTCCCTTGGTATTGCACGGAGGAGCAGATCATCGGTGCTTATTACATCTCCGATCACCTGCCGGTGTATATCGCCTTGATGCCATGAAGCTCAAGGGTACCCTCGCGCTGTGGGGTGGCCCCGTGGGGTTTGTCCTGGCCTTGTTGCTCTTGCCCCAGGAAGGGGCTGTCAATGCAGCCGCTTTGGCGGGAACGGCCTTTTGGATGCTGTGGTGGTGGCTGGGAGGTGCCGTCTCCATCGGCGCCACGAGTCTGTTGCCCCTGGCCTTGTTTCCCACGTTCGGGGTATTGGACCTCAGTGCTACAGCCGCGCCATTTGGATCTCGGTTCATCTGGCTCTTCCTCGGCGGATTTGTACTCGCTTTGGCACTGGAACGGCACGGTTTGCACCGCAGGTTTGCGTTGCAATTGCTGGGAACAATGGGCGGTGGCCCGCGGCGGACCTTGCTGGGCTTCATGCTCGCCACAGCGCTCTTGAGCATGTGGATTTCCAACACGGCCACCACTTTGATGATGCTCCCCATGGCTACGGCCGTACTGGGCCTTTTGGAGGAACGAGGCCAGCCAATCAAGTGGGGGAGTGCCTTGATTCTCGGCGTCGCCTATGCCGCCAATGTGGGGGGCATGGCCACGCTGGTGGGGACGCCACCCAATGCGGCCTTGGCCGGCGTGGCGTCGGACCGTTTCGGGATGGACATTGGGTTTGTGGAGTGGTTGGCCGTGGGATTGCCCCTCTCTTCAGTGCTGTTGGCCGTGGTCTTTTTTCTGTTGGTGCTGTTGCACCGTGTGCCGGCTGAAGGCGGTGATGCGGCAGGGGAGGTCATCGGAGCCGAGCGCCTGAAGTTGGGGCCGATGGGCACAGCAGAACGTCGGGTGATGGTCTTGTTTGTGGGCACTGCCGGACTCTGGATTTTGCGCGCGCCCCTGAATCTCATGCTCGACGGGGCTTTCAGTTTGAATGACACCTCCATCGCCGTGGCCGCTGCGGTGGCTTGCTTCGCGGTTTCAGGCGGAGCGGAACACGGTCGCCCCCAAGGCGGCACTACTCCGCGATTGCTCGCCCCGGGTGACCTCTCCAAATTGCCCTGGGACATCCTGCTCCTGTTCGGCGGTGGATTGGCCCTGGCCAAGGGTTTCGAAGCTGCCGGGTGGGCCCAGACCATGGCGGATGCCGCTGCGGGATGGGGGTGGCCGGTGTTGGCCATGCTGGTCTTGGTCACGGCCATGGGATTGTTTGCGACGGAACTCATGAGCAACCTCGCCTTGACGCTGCTTCTGACCCCTGTGGTTGGCGCTCTGGCCATCGGCATGGGCTTGCACCCCTTGTACTTGGCGGTTCCGGTCACACTGGCGTCGAGTTGCGCATTCATGCTGCCCATGGCGACACCACCCAATGCGATTGTGTTTGCTTCGGGCAGAATCAGGATGTCCACCATGGCCAAGACAGGGGTGGTGCTCAATGTTGTGGCGTGCATGCTGATCCTGTTGCTGTGGCAAATCCTGTGTCCCAGTCAGTGGAGTTTGTGAACGAAAGGTGCATAATGCCCGATGAAGAGTATATTAATGCCACCAAATTGCCGTTTCGTGCTCTTTTTTCGCTCTATTGTTCGAGGCCTTGCCTCCGTCGTCCTTGTGTTGTCGTTGAGCCCCTCAGTTCTGGCTCAGAATGTGTGGATGCCGGATTACGATGGCAACGGGTTCATTTCGGTCCCAGACTTGACCGGGTTTTTAACGGCTTGGGAGATGGAGGTGGACTCGATTGTGAGCGGAGCATGGGAAGTGCATTGCGACGCCATGATGGAAGGAGAGGTGCCCTTGGACAGCGTGGAGTTTCGTTTGGCAGCGATGGACATCCAATTGCGCACCGACAGTTCAGGCAATGAGGTGCTCGATACGGCCTGGGTCGACCAACGGTGGATGATCACCAACATTCCGGTAGAGTTCAACCATGTGCGGTTCTTCGGGCCGACGCCATTCGTCACTGGTCAAGTGAGCTACCACCCTGACGGCGATGAGTACATGTGGTACATGGAGTTCTATGAAAGCCTGTTGTTTACCCCCGACAACAATCCTTTGGGGTTGTTGCAGGAGGACGGTTGGTTCCAGGACCTCTATGTCTTTGAGGAGTTGGCGCCCCATGCGCAGTCCATTTTGATTCCCCACGAAGACACGTGGTATTTGGGCCCCCGCTACACGGGGTATACCTATGGCACGGAGACATGGACCGTCCTGGATTTTTCCATCAAATTCTACGGCACGCTCTGAACCGGGTGCAACATGTGCCCTCCGTTCTCGGTTGCATCTTTGGGATGTTGAATCGGAGTTGGACGTGCATCGGATTGGCCGCAACAGCGGTGGCATTTTGGACCTGTGGTCCAGAACCGCCAGTGGTCCCACGTCCAGTCTACTACACCGCGGACTTCATGCAGGTGCCGGAAGGGTTTGAGAACCCGGTCACACCCGAAGACAATGCGTTTACCGACGTGCGTTGGGCATTGGGCCGCGCACTGTTCTTTGATGCGCGGTTGTCCATTGATGGAACGGTCAGTTGTGCGACGTGTCACTTGCCTGCACGGGCCTTCAGCGCACCTGAAGCGGTGACGCCGGGCGCGCTGGGCGCTTTGGGAAGCCGCAATGCCGCGACCCTCACCAATGTGGCGTACCAGCCCCACTTTATGTCGGAAGGCGGCGTGCCCACCTTGGAAATGCAGGTGCTCGTGCCCCTGCAAGAGCCTGCTGAAATGGGCCACAACATTGTCACGGCTTGCGAGGAGCTGGCCCCTGACTATGCGGCGCAGTCGGAGGCAGCTTACGGGCGAGGGCTCGATCCCTTTGTGATGACCCGTGCGCTGGCGACGTTTCAGAGGAGTTTCTTGAGCGGAAACAGTCTTTGGGACCGCTGGCAACGTGGCCAAATCACCGCCTCCGAAAGCGTCCAGCAGGGTGCGGTATTGTTCGGTCAGGATGGCCTGGGGTGCGACCGCTGCCACACGCCGCCGATGTTTACAGACCACGGTTTTGCCAACAACGGTCTCGATGCCGTTTCGGAAGATCCCGGTCGTTGGGTGTTGACGGGAAATCCGGCTGACAGTGGTGCTTTCAAGATTCCCACCCTCAGAAACATTGGTTTCACCGCACCTTACATGCACGATGGGCGCTTTCAGACCCTGGATGAAGTCCTCGATCACTATGCCACAGGAGGGGCAGGACATGCCCGGCAAGACAGCTTGTTGTCGCCATTTGTCCTGACCCCTGAAGAGCGCATCGACCTGCTCGCTTTTTTGGCGGCTTTGAATGACAGCGCTTTTGTGGACGATGCCCGTTGGTATCCGTGAGCCATCGTATTTTCCAATTTCCTTGAGGTTCATTTTTCCACCTGCTTTGGGCGTGCTGATCGCCTTGATGTTGGTCCCCGTTGTAGGCTGGGCTCAGCCTGATGCCCCCGATGGCCTCCAGCTGGAACCGCTGAGGACCTGGATCAAGCAGAATTGGTACGATGGGTACTTCACCAACCTTGGGTACAATGCCGCCCGCGAACAGATGTATGGGTTTGTGGACGCTTCAGGAGGTCAAATCACGTGCATTTACACGGGTTTCCAGCAGGTCAGTGGTTTTGTGACTTATCCCAATCCCATCAATGCCGAACACATCGTGCCGCAGTCGTTCTACGGATCGGCTTCGCCCATGAAGTCGGACATATGGTCGATTCGTCCTTGTCACGGCTCTGCCAATTCCGCGCGTTCCAATGACCCCTATGGAGAAGTAGGGGATGGCAATGCCCAATGGTACGGTACCGACGGCAGCGGCAACTACCTGAGCACAGGCACCATGCCCTCTAATCCGGACGATTTCAGTGAAGCTTCGGGTAACATTTGGGAGCCGCGGGAGGCGATGAAGGGAGATGTGGCGCGCAGCGTGTTCTATTTCTATACCATGTACCCTACCCAGGCCGGTGACATTGCTGGGGTGTGTGATCCGGCCACCTTGTATGCGTGGCACCTCGCCGACCCGGTGAGCCCAGTAGAACAAACGCGCAACGACCGCACGGAGATCGCCCAGGGCAACCGCAACCCCTTCGTAGACCACCCCGACTGGGTGTATGAAGCTTGGTTTTGGGAGCCACCCACAGACATTCCGGGGTGCACGTTTGCCTCAGCCTGCAATTACGACCCCGAGGCCACCTTCAACAACGGCACCTGCATCATGTTGGGCTCTGCCTGCGATGATGGCGATGCAGAGACCTTTGATGATGTCTACACGGATTGCGGACTGCCCAACTTCGGATGTCAAGGGACGCCGATTACCGTACCTGGTTGCACGGACCCTGCTGCGTGCAATTACGACGCGGGTGCGGGCCTTGATGATGGGTCTTGCATCTTGTTGGGAGCGGCCTGCGACGACGGTGATGCCACCACGTTGGGCGATGTCTACACCGACTGCGATGAACCCGATTACGGTTGTACCGGTGCCACGGGGCCGCCTACCACGCCTGAAGGGCCCATTCTGTACCGGGCTGCTTTTCATACCACGGGCCTGTCCTATGGTTTTGACGGGGACAACGATGTGTCAATGGCTGCTGGGGAAACAGAGTGGTTTTTGATGCCGTCTCCGGGTACGGAGGCGATGTGGACCGAGACTTACTTGAACGATACGGTGATGGCGGTCCGCAACACAGAGGGCTTGGTGACCTGGAGCTCCCGAGAAATTGACGTGCAAGGCGTGCTGGACCTTGCGATTTCTGCGGATTTCACCGGCCATGGTGGCATGACGGGGCCGATGGATTACCTCGAGTTTTCCGTGTTGTTGGATGGCCAGCCTTTGTTTATCGCCGGTTTGACGGGCGATGGTGCCACGGGTGTGGACATGCTGTCATTGCCCGCCGTCGGCTCCATCGTCTTGCAGGTTCAAATGCGCAATGATGCGGCAGGTGAGGTGTGGAGATTGGATGAGTTGCTGGTCTTCGGCACGCCGCCGGTGCCCTCTGAGTGTCCAGCGGATTTGGATGGAGATGGCCTGGTGGCGGTCGGAGATGTGTTGATGTTGCTCGGTCAATTTGGCTGTCTCGTAGACTGCACCGCAGACATCACAGGCGACGACGCCGTCACAACGGCAGACATGCTTGCTATCTTGGCGCAGTTCGGCGACATCTGTCTTTGAATCCGGGCTCTTCTTCATGAAATACGCGATTGTCTTTACGGCGCTCCTTAGCGCTGCTTTTACCGCTCGTACGCAGGTGACCACCCCCGCTGAATTCTTAGGCTACGAGCTCGGAGAGCGGTTTACCCGGCACCACAATGTGGTGGACTACGCCCAGGCATTGGCAGCGGCATCTCCCAAGGCGACTTGGGAACCGTACGGCCGGACTTCAGAATACCGGGAGCTCGGCTTGTTGATCGTGACCTCTGAAGCCAACCACGCGCGTTTGGAGGCATTGCGCGCAGCCAATCTGGCCCGCACGGGAGGCAAAGGCCTCGCCGCCGACGACCCTGGAGTGGCCTTTGTCTACCTCAGTTATAACGTCCACGGCAATGAGGCGGTGTGCACCGAGGCGGCCCTGCGGACCATGCACGCGCTCGTTTCCGGCAAAGACGCAGGAGATGGGGATGTGGCCTCATGGCTCGACCAAGCGGTGGTCATTATCGATCCCTGTGTCAACCCCGATGGGCGCGATCGTTATGTCGCGTTCCAAGACCGCACCACCGGCCTCCTTCCCGACGCCAATCCCGGCACTGTAGAGCACGACGAGCCTTGGCCTGGAGGGCGCAGCAACCACTACATGTTTGACATGAACCGCGATTGGGCGTGGCAGACGCAGCGCGAGACCCAAGGCCGTGTCGCGGCCTACCGCCGTTGGATGCCGCAAGTCCACGTGGATTTCCATGAGCAAGGGGTCAATTCACCCTACTATTTCGCTCCGGCGGCAGAACCGTATCACAAGATCATCAGCCCCTGGCAGCGCAAGTGCCAAGAACACATCGGGGGCAACAACGCCCGGTGGTTCGATGCCCGCGGGGCCTTGTATTTCACCCGTGAGGTGTTCGATCTGTTCTACCCCGCCTACGGAGACACCTGGCCTTTGTACAATGGCGCTGTCGGCATGACGTACGAGCAAGGTGGAAGCAGCCGCGCTGGACGTGCCATCACCACTTCGCTGGGCGATACCCTCACCTTGGCCTATCGCATTTTGAACCACCATGAGTCGGGCCTCAGTACAGTCGAGGAAAGCGCTCGGCGCGCCGAGGAGCTCGTGGCGGAGTTTGCGGCTTACCACCTCAAAAACGTCGAGGACCCTTTCGGTGACTATGCCGGCTACGTGTTTCCCGGTGAGCAGGACCATGCGAAGATGAAGGAGCTCTTGCGCATCCTCGACGCCAACGGAATTGTCTACGGTACGGCCCCAGCCGCATCATCTGTGACGGCCTACGATTATGCTTCGGGCCGCACCTCCAAGCGTGCGGTGCGGGCTGGAGACTTGCTGATTGATGCCCATCAACCACATGGCGGCATCCTGCAAGTCTTGATGGATCCAGACCCCGAATTGTCCGACAGCATGACCTATGACATTACGGCTTGGGCCCTGCCTCACGCGATGGGATTGCAGGCGTTGGCATTGACCAGTCGGTTGAAGCCGGTGGAGGCTTGGCCGGCCAATGCGTTGGCCCCCTTGGACCAGGCCGCTGTGGCCAACCCTTATGGTTGGGTGCTGCCCGGTGGCGGTGCCGATGCCATTCGCGGGCTGGCCGCCTTGCTGGCCGATGGGGTGACCGTCAGACGGGCGGACAGCGGATTCAGCATGGAAGGGCACGTATTTGCGGCCGGCGACTTTGTGATCACGCGCCGCAACAACGAGACCGTGGGTGATTTGGATGCCGCCGTTGAGCGCGCAGGGCGGGCTGCAGGGGTAACTCCGATGGCCGTGAAGTCCGGGAGGGTTTCCACAGGCTACGACTTCGGCAGCAGCCATTACGACCCCATTCAGACGCCGCGCATAGCGACCGTCTCAGGCGAGGGGGTCAGTTCCCTGAGCGCCGGTGAGATTTGGTATCACTTCGAGCAAAACCTGCAATACCCCATCCACCGGGTCGGGGCTGTCGATGAGCTCGACCTGGACAATTTGGATGTGGTCATTTTGCCCAGCGGGTGGTACCGCATGGACGACAGCGAGCGGAATGACCTCGCCGACTGGGTGCGCGGTGGTGGACAGCTTGTGGCAGTGGGCGGCGCATGCAGCGCATTCTCTGGCCGCGACGGTTGGGGCCTGAACCCCTATAGCGAAGGCGAGCGCGCCGAAGTGCAGGCACAAGAGGACCGCGTCCAAGAGGCGGCCGATGAGCGCAATGCCCACGACAATGCCGCCCAGGGACTCGACCCCTTGCCCTTTGCGGCGCAGGGCCGCGACCGCTTGCGCTACGATCTGCCCGGTGCCATTTTCCGGGCTGCCGTTGACGAAACGCATCCACTGGCCGATGGCTACGGCAGCGAATACATGACGCTGCGCACCTCAGGCCGCCGTTTTGCTGCCCTCGAGGAGGGCAACGTGGCCGTATTGCCGCCGAGCGATGAAGGGCGTCCTTTCAGCGGCCACGCCGGTGAGATGTCGATTCCCGCGCAGAAAGGATCGCTCGTCGCAGGCGTCCATAACATGGGGCGGGGCAGCGTCGTCTACTTGGTCGACAACCCGCTCTTCCGTGCTTTCTGGAAGTCAGGCCACCGCCTCTTCGACAACGCCGTCTTCCTCGGCCCGTCGATGTAAGCACAATCTCGGCTTGGCTCGGCGGCTTCAGTCCAGCAGTCAGTTGCAGATGTTGGCGAACGCGCCGATGACAAGCAGGCCGTCGTTGATGTCGACATTGCCGTCACCGTTGATGTCGCCGAGGCAGTTCCCGGTGCAGCCGAAACTGGTCAAGACAGCGAGGATATCCTCGATGTCGACCATGCCGCTTCCATTGACGTCTTCGGGGCATCCATTTTGGAACACCAGGCTGAGCTCAGTGGCCACAGGTGTGGTTCCATCCGATTCCCGGTATTGAATGTTGCAATCAAACACCACCGTGCCATCCGTGGTGAGCTGCGCGATGAGCACGCGGCCTTGGGCGTCAGGGGTTGTTCCCGATACATTTCCTGGGATGGCAAACCAGCTTCCACCCAAAGACTCGTCAGAGGTCAGGTCTTCTCCAGCTTCGAATCCTGCCAGGTCCAATCCCGCAAATTGAATTTCTTCGCTGTTGGAGGTGGGACCGCCGATGGTGACCCAGCTGTCGAAGGCGAGGGAGGGGATGGCGCCGTAGAGCTCCTCGTTGATTCCGTTTGAAGTGGCGGAACCCACTCCGTCTTCTTGATACCACGAGGTGGATGTCGACACGTCAATCGGGTTGATGGAGGTGCCGTATACAGAGAGAAGGTCGGCACCAGCATTGCTGAAATTGGCGTACACCCGCCAAGTATTGAGTCCTGGGCCCGCACCGTTTTCAGCCACCAGCTCAGCGGTCAGTCCGGTGAAGCTTCCCTGTACGTAGGTGCAAGAGCCGTCATTGTCCGTGGCCGTTTCGTCGTAGTTCGAAGCGTTCGGATCTGTGCATCCCGGCACCTCATCAGAATCGCAAATTCCATCTTGGTCGGCATCACTTGTGCAATCGCCACCACAGATTCCAAGGGCATCAAGTTGGTTGCCTAAACAGTCGCAATCGCCGGTTGGAATGTCTGCGCACCCGCACTCAAGCAATGGGCCTGGACCGTTGCAAACGCCGCATTCATCCAAGTCCCCTACACAATCATCGACATCGTCGCATATGCCATCCTCATCGGCATCGGCAGTGCAGGTCCCACCGCATACGCCCAAGGCATCAAGCTGGTTTCCAGCGCAGTCACACGCCCCGGAAGGAATTTCCGTGCACCCGCAGTCATACACTTCACCAGGACCATTGCAGACGCCACAGACGTCCAATTCACCCAAGCATTCGTCTTCGTCATCGCATATGCCGTCGCCATCGCTGTCTGCGAGACAATCACCCCCACAGACATCCAAGGCGTCGAGTGTGTTGCCTGCGCAGTCACAGGTTCCAGCAGCGATGTCGGAGCAGCCACACTCATAGATTTCTCCAGGGCCACCACAGACGCCGCAGGCATCCAAGGTCAAGCATTCGCTGGCCGCAGGATCAGTGTAGTTGCAAGCCGTAACATCGGTGCAGTTGTCCAGGTCGTCGCACAGTCCATCGGCATCGGTGTCTTCACAATTCGAAACGCCCACCAGGAGCACATCGTCGAAATAGGGGCTCTCACCATTGGCGTTCGTCCGGGTGACCACGCGCAGGCGAACAGCATTGCCTTCGGACACCGCAAGGGGACCGAGTTGCAGCGAACCGAAGTCGTTGACCACGCTGAAAAGCTGTTCCGTGGTACCATCCACGATGGCCTCAAAGCGGATGAAGTCCGAGTTTTCCCAATTGCCGGCTTCGGCCAAGTCGATGTATGCTTGAAGGTCCGTGTAGCCGGAGACATCGATTTCACGTGTTGTCCATGTGCAATCAAAGTCAAGGTCCTTTCCGACAAAGGCAGTGTCGCCATTGAGGGTTCCGGTGTAGAAATAATCGGTCGCGCCTCCAAACGTGATGCTCCATTCGGTCTCAGACGCCGCCGAATTGTTGCTGCCATTGTAGCCGTACCCCAAGCTGGAGAATCCACCAAAACGCTCTTCCCAAATGGTCTCAGGTCCAGAGCCCTGACAGCCAAAGTTGGGCGCATCACAGTTGGTGTAGACATCTCCAAATGTCAGGTCACTCCCATCATCGCACGCGGCACCAAGTTGGACACAGCTGCCATCGTCCTCCGTAGCCTCGTCATTATAGTTGCAGGCGCTGGCGTCGGTACACCCTTGAATCACGACCGTCTCGAACCAAGCCCTGAAGACCAAGTTGGGGTCATCGATATAAGGGTTGCGGTTGCCTTGAGCAGCTTCGATGCGCGCATTCCGCTCGACTTCGAAGTCACTGACGGGGTCCGCGAGGTGCCAGTCATAAAGGGTCTGCAGATCGCACACTCCGGAGATGTCACCGGCCTGCGTCGGGTACATGGTGTAGAAGTAGAAAACGCCGCGGGCCACATCGCCTTTTTGGGACTCCCTCGGCTCCCACAATCCGCCGGAACGTTCGCTGAAATCGTCGGCATTGGCGGGAATGTCTCCCGTGCTCAAATAATTGCCCTGTTCGTCTGTGCCGTACCACTGGGCTTCAGCATCGGGTACTTCTCCAAAGGGGCTGTTGGAGCGGGCTGAGTTGGCTGACCCATGCGCGGGCCTGAGACTCCAGATGTCAGAACGCATCGGGCTCACAGAACCATAAAAGGACTGGGGCACAAGGTGCTCCGCGTTGATGGGATCTGGGAAGGTGACAAATCCTGAGGCCTGTTGGAATCCAGTGTAGACCCCTTCAATTTGACCGCCCACCTCGTCTGCTGAGCCGTACATCTGTTCCCGGGCCACATTGTAGCCAAGGTCGGTGTGCAGACCATCGTACCAATTGGCTTTGAGCCATTCCCCCAAAGGCTCAAGGCTGAGGTCCGCTGGCGGGGCAGGAGGACCTGAAGACAGGTTGGGCCGCAGGATGAACAGG
>JADHLY010000018.1 GCA_016780385.1 Flavobacteriales bacterium | reverse complement strand
CCTCCGGGTTCGGAGATGGACCGATCTTGACGATGATGTCCGCGAACTTACCGCGTCCACCTGACTGCTTCTTGTAAACCTCGCGGTGCTGGACTTCGCCGAAAATCGCCTCTTTGTAAGCCACCTGGGGCTGGCCCTGGTTGCACTCGACCTTGAACTCGCGGCGCAAGCGGTCAACGAGAACGTCAAGGTGAAGCTCACCCATACCGGAGATGACGGTCTGACCGCTGTCTTCGTCGGTGTGCACACGGAAGGTCGGATCCTCTTCGGAGAGCTTGGCAAGGCCATTGCCCAACTTGTCGATGTCCGCCTGAGACTTGGGCTCGATGGCGATACCAATCACGGGGTCGGGGAACGTCATGCTCTCCAACGTAATGGGATGTCCTTCTGCACAGAGGGTATCACCTGTACGGATGTCCTTGAATCCAACTACAGCACCGATGTCTCCCGCTTCGAGCTGGTCGATGGGGTTCTGCTTATTGGAGTGCATCTGGAAGATGCGGCTGATCCGCTCCTTCTTGTCAGAACGGGTGTTCTTGACATAGGATCCGGCGGGCAGGATACCAGAGTAAGCTCGGACGAAGCACAAACGACCAACAAAGGGGTCTGTGGCAATCTTGAAGGCCAAACCAGAGAAGGGCTCATCAGGGTCGCTGTGGCGCACCACCTGCTCTTCCTCGTTGTCGGGGTTCATGCCCACGATGTCACCAATGTCGTACGGTGAAGGGAGGTAGCGCATCACGCCATCCAACATGGTCTGCACACCCTTGTTCTTGAAGGCGCTGCCACACATCATGGGGGTGATGTCCATGGCAATGGTCGCCTTGCGAATGGCCGACACCATCTCATCTTCTGTGATGCTGTTGGGATCCTCGAAGTACTTCTCCATGAGGGTGTCGTCTTGCTCAGCGACAGCCTCGACCAACTTTCCACGGTACTCCTCCACTACGTCCACGAGGTCGTCTGGGACGGGTACTTCGGTCCAGGTCATGCCCTGGTCCTCTTCATTCCAGACCATGGCCTTGCCGGTGAGCAAGTCCACAACGCCTGTGAAGTCATCCTCAGCGCCAATGGGCACCTGAAGTGGAACAGGGTTGGCACCCAACATCTCGCGAATCTGCTCGAGCACACTGAAGAAGTCAGCACCGGAACGGTCCATCTTGTTGACGAAACCGATGCGGGGCACCTTGTACTTATCTGCCAGACCCCAGTTGGTCTCGGACTGTGGCTCTACACCAGAGACGGCACAGAAGAGGCCAACCGCACCGTCGAGCACCCGCAGCGAACGCTCCACCTCTACAGTGAAGTCCACGTGACCTGGGGTGTCAATGATGTTAATTCGGTAGTCCTGATCCTCGAACTTCCAGAAACAAGTGGTCGCAGCAGACGTGATCGTGATGCCGCGCTCTTGCTCCTGCTCCATCCAGTCCATGGTGGCTGCACCATCGTGCACCTCACCAATCTTGTGTGAGATGCCCGTGTAATACAGGATGCGCTCCGTCGTGGTGGTCTTGCCAGCGTCGACGTGGGCCATAATGCCAATGTTGCGCGTGAAATTAAGGTCCCTCTTGGACATGATTTCGGAGGTGGTGTGGGTGGATAAAGTCTTGGTCAGAAACGGAAGTGGGAGAACGCTTTGTTCGCTTCAGCCATCCGGTGGGTGTCTTCCTTCTTTTTGAAGGTGGCACCCTCGCCTTTGTTGGCGGCAATGATTTCAGCGGCCAGACGGTCCGCCATGGTCTTCTCATTGCGGAGGCGTGCGTAGCTGATGATCCACTTGACCGCCATGCTGCGCTTGCGGCTGTCGCGGATTGGATGTGGAATCTGGAACGTAGCTCCACCAACACGGCGGCTGCGCACTTCCACATTTGGGGTCACAGCATCCACCGCTTGCTTCCACTGCTCGAGTCCGTCTTCTCCTGTTCTCTCCGTCACCTTGTCGATGGCGGTATAGAAAATGTCAAAGGCAGTGCTCTTCTTGCCCTGGAGCATGAGGTTGTTCACGAAGTACGTGACGTCGGTATCGTTAAACCGTGGATCCGGGATGAGCGGATGCTTTTTTGCTTGTCTACGGCGCATGACGTTTACTTCTTAGGTCGCTTGGTTCCGTACTTAGAACGACGCTGGTTGCGTCCTTCAACACCGGCGGTGTCCAATGCACCACGTACAATGTGGTAGCGGACACCCGGCAAATCCTTTACACGACCACCGCGCACCAAAACGATGCTGTGCTCCTGCAGGTTATGGCCCTCTCCTCCGATGTAGGCATTGACTTCATTTCCGTTGGTCAGGCGCACACGCGCAACCTTCCGCATGGCGGAGTTCGGCTTCTTTGGAGTGGTCGTATATACCCTGACGCACACGCCCCTTCTTTGAGGACATGAGTCGAGCGCAGCGGACTTTGAGGTGTAAACCTTGTCCGTACGGCCTTTGCGGATCAACTGTTGGATCGTCGGCATTGCTTGTTAATGGCGTCGTTTTCAATCATTCAGGGACAAATAGCCCACTGCCCCATTTTTCAACGGGGGTGCAAAACTACGGGAAATGCCGGGAATTCCAACATACAATTGTGTAGTTCATTTCACTTCTTGGGGTGCATGAGCGGCAATGCGTTGGAAGCCAATCCCGCTACATTTGGAAAATGGAGATGTTGCACGGTTTGAACGAGGCGCAAAGGGCCGCTGCAGGACATGTGGAAGGGCCCATGATGGTGGTCGCGGGAGCAGGTTCTGGGAAAACGCGTGTTTTGACCCACAGAATTGCCCACCTCATTGACCAGGGCGTCGATGCTTTTTCCATTCTCTCGCTGACCTTCACCAACAAGGCGGCGCGCGAGATGAAGGAAAGGATAGGCCGAATTGTGGGTGACGCTGAAGCCCGCAATATCTGGATGGGCACTTTTCACTCCGTCTTTGCGCGCATCCTGCGGATCGAAAGTGACAGGATCAATTACCCCTCCAACTTCACCATCTACGATACCCAAGACAGCCGCAGTGTCATTAAAGATGTGATCAAAGGCCTCGGGCTCGACGACAAAGTGTACAAGCCCAATGCCATCCACGGCAGGATTTCCGGAGCCAAAAACAACCTCATCAGCCCTGTGGATTACGCGCAGAATCCGGATGTGATGGGAGAGGACAACCAATCCGGCCGGCCGCGCATTGCCGAAATCTATGCCCGTTATAATGCCCGGCTGCAGCGCTCCGGCGCGATGGACTTTGACGATTTGCTCTTCAAGACCAACATTATGCTGCGGGACTTCCCTGACCTCTTGCACAAGTACCAGCAGAAATTTGCCTTCATCCTGGTCGACGAGTACCAGGACACCAACTTCGCACAATACATGATCATCCGGCAGTTGGGCGCCGCACGGGAGAACGTCTGTGTGGTGGGCGATGATGCGCAGAGCATCTACAGCTTTCGCGGGGCCAACATCCAGAACATCCTCAACTTCCAACGGGACTACCCCGATTGTGTCGTCTACAAACTGGAGCAGAACTACCGGAGTACCAAGACCATCGTCGAAGCCGCCAATACCGTTATCGCCAAAAACCAAGACCAAATCCGAAAGGATGTATGGACCGGCAATGACGACGGTGACAAAATCGATGTGCATCGGGCTCTGAGCGACAATGATGAGGGCGGCTTTGTGGCTGACGCCATCATGACCACCCGATCCCGTGAGCAGGCAGAGCACAAGGACTTTGCCATCCTCTATCGCACCAATGCCCAGAGCCGTGCCTTCGAGGAACAACTCCGCAAGCGCAATGTGCCGTACCGCATCTATGGTGGACTGAGCTTCTACCAACGCAAGGAAATCAAGGACCTCATCGCCTACTTCAGACTGGTGGCCAACCCCACTGACGACGAAGGATTCAAGCGCGTAGTCAACTACCCGGCCCGCGGGATTGGCAAGACCACCATGGACCGGCTCACCGTAGCCGCCGCCCACCACGAGTGCGCATTGTGGGAGGTACTGCGCGACCCCCTGCGCAAACCCGAAGACTTGAAAGGTGCCGTTTGGAGCAAACTGCAAGACTTTGCCACCATGATCGAGGGGTTCGCCACCAAATTGGAGACAGCTTCGGCCTTCGACCTGGGCCACCACATTGCCCAGCACACCGGGCTGCTGCGCGAGCTGCATAAGGACAAAACCCCCGAAGGCGTGGCGCGTTATGAAAACGTGGAGGAGCTCTTGGCCGGTATGAAAGAGTTCTCTGATCAGGTGGATCCGGTCGAACCCGACGCGGTCAACACCATGGCCGACTTCCTCGTGGATGTGGCCCTGCTCACCGATGCCGACCAAGACGATGGGGACGACAACAAGGTGTCGCTGATGACCATCCACGCCGCCAAAGGACTGGAGTACCCCTATGTCTATATCGTGGGCTTGGAGGAAAACCTCTTCCCCAGTCAGATGGCCCTCAATACCCGTGAGGAGCTGGAAGAGGAGCGCCGCCTGTTCTACGTGGCGCTGACCCGCGCCGAGAAAAAGGCCACCCTGAGTTATGCCATCACACGCTATCGTTGGGGTCAACTCCAGCAGAATGAGCCTTCCCGATTTATCGAAGAGGTAGACGAGCGCTACCTCAACCTGCCCGTTGTGGATGCCCGCAGGTCGGAGCCCTTCAATTTCAATGCGGCCAGAACTTCCTTCTATAAACCCATGCCCTCTGGCGGCAAGCCCTCGAGTGCACCGCCAAGGCCTGGCATGAAGAAGGTCGCTGCCACCCCTGTGACAGGTGGCGGCGCTTCGCCGGTAGCTTCATCTGCAGGCGACATCCAAGCGGGTACTGCCGTGAAACACGCCCGGTTCGGCAAGGGCAAGGTCCTCAAGCTGGAAGGCGAACCTCCCAATGTCAAAGCGACGGTGTTCTTTCCCTCCGCAGGCCAGAAGCAGCTGTTGTTGAAGTTTGCCAAACTCGAAGTGATCGGATAATGAAGTGGAGCGTTGTCATTTTAGGTGCTCTCTTGGCGGTCGGGTGCACGCGCAAGAGCGGCGGAATGCAGCTGGAAATCGCTGGGCAGGTCCAAACCGTGCCCCAGCAGACGGCACTTGAAGGTGCCGACTTTGCGCTGTTTGAGCGGGCGGTTGAAGACGGGGCCCTGCAAGCTGAAGCCCTTGTGGCCGAGGCCACTTCGGACGAACTCGGGGGCTTTTCCGCATTATTTCCGAGGAAGAGCAGCTACAGCTTGCGTTGGACGGCCACCGCCTTGGACCACTTTCCCGAGGCCGGCACCGTGGACCCGGACGCCCTCTACCCCAATGTGGCCTATCCCCTTGAAATCCGCATGCACGCCGTGTGTACGCTGCACGTGCAATTGTCGAGCCTTGCGCCTGAGGACTCCACCGACAATGTGAGGTTCAACCTCGGCGATGATTTCCCCTGTGATTGCTGCCCCACCGATCAAATCTTGCTGGAGGGCATCGGCGCCGACTCGTCATGGGATTGTCTCATGTATGGCGACCATTGGATGACCTGGGGAGCAGACCTCGAAGTGGCCCTGATTGGCCAACCTGAAGGACTCTTTGTGGATTCAGTGTTCTGCCCAGCCTTTGGCGCGGCTGATTTGATCCTCACCTGGTGATGCCTGAACGGCCCCAACCTCACCACATCTCCGTGCAACGCACCGCGCGTTTCTGGACTGCTGGGCCCACACCGGCGGAAGCGAAAGGCACGCTCTATGCCCTGCACGGATATGGCCAGCTCGGAGAATATTTCATCCGGAAGTTCCAAACCGCGGCAGAAGCCGGCTGGCATGTGGTGGTGCCGGAAGGAGGGCACCGGTTTTATTTGCAAGGCACGGAAGGGCGCGTCGGCGCCAGTTGGATGACCAAGGAGGACCGGTTGAACGACATAGAAGATTATGTCGCGTTTCTCGATCAGTTGAAACAGCGCATCGACGGCATGGGTACCCAGGGGCCTCAGATCTTGTTGGGCTTTTCACAAGGGGTCGCCACGGCATTGCGCTGGCTGGCCCTCGGCGCCGGTGGTCCGGCAGCGTGGCAGGCGGTCATCGCCCACAGCGGTGTCATCCCGCCTGACCTGCCCAAAGGCGCCCAAACTTTGACATCGGCACCTCCGCTTCACCTCATCACAGGTGACGAAGACCCCTACTACACTGACCGAGAATCTGGGTTTCGCACCTCTGAGCGCGAGTGGACGGATTCCGGCGGTGACCCCAAACAAATTTCACGGCACACCTTCCACGGCGGCCACACCATCGATCCACTGGTCGTTCAACTTATCCTCGATGGCTTTCACCGTGCATCCTGATTCCTGTATTTTCGGCCCATGATTCGAAACAACCGTCTTTTTTCCTGCCTGTGCACGGGCCTCCTTGCTGCAGTCATGTTTTCCTCTTGCGCTGAAGACAGTGCTGCGGACGCCGCACAAGATGAGGCCTTGGATACGACCTCTGAAGTGGTGTCTGCTGAGTTTCCCGGCGGTGCGGCCGAAGTCATGAACTTCATTGCTGGACAGGTCACCTACCCCGAGTCGGCCAAAGCCGATGGTGTGGAAGGCAAAGTCTTCGTGGAATTCACGATTTCAGAAACTGGCGCTGTCACCGATGCCAAGGTCCTCAAGCCGCTGCACCCCGCTTTGGATAGCGCTGCTGTGGCCGCCGCCTTGTCCATGCCCGCTTGGTCTCCTGCCACCAAAGAAGGGAAGGCCATCGCGACCACCATCACGCTGCCGGTGATGTTCCGGATGAACTGAACCCCACCCCAACGATCCTCAGGTGGCCCTTGGACTTCATGTCCTTGGGCCACCTTTTCGTTGGTCTCAGCGTTAACTTCCTACCCGAAACCTCAACTCATGACCCTGCGCCCCTTCTTCCCCATCGTTCGGACGGCCTTATTGGCCCCCGCCCTGTTGTTGGCTGTAACTGCTCTCGGACAGCGCTTTGACTCTCCCCTGTCTCATGGCCCTGACCCCCGAGAGGCGGCCTTTTACGAGGCCAACCCTTACCCTTCCCTCCTCACCCGGGGTGAGACCACCCCTCCACAATTTGAAGGACTGCGCACCATGGCAGAATGGGAGGAGATCGAGGTGCTGTGCGTGGGCTGGGAAGGCTACAGTGCCATTGAAAAGCAAATCGTGGTCAACGCGGCGCAGCAATGCGAGGTCATCGTATTGACGGAAGACGCAGGTTATGTAGAAAACTACATCACGGCCAACAACAATGGAGGCGACGCAGCCAGCCTTGACAACATCACCATTCTTGAAGTTCCCCTCAACACCGTCTGGATCCGCGACTATGGTCCAAATACTGTCTATGGTTCAGGAGTGGATGACCGCATCATCGTGGATTGGCTGTACAACCGCCCACGCCCCGATGACGATGTCGCACCGCAGGTCATTGCCGGCCACATGGGCATCGACCTCTATGAAACCACCGCCGAGCCCTACGACCTGATGAACACAGGCGGCAACTTCATGAGCGATGGCTTCGGCATGGGCTTCGCGTCCAACCTCATCGGGGACGAAAACTCCGGTGGTCCCACCTGGTGGGGCACCCAGTTTCCCGATCAAAGCGATGAGGACATCGAAAACATCCTCGCCGAATTCATGGGGCTGCACACCTACGTGAGAATGGAGAACCTGCCGTTTGATGGCATCCACCACATCGACATGCACATGAAGCTCCTCGATGAGGAGACCATCCTCATGGCCGAGTATCCCGAAGGTGTCGCCGACGGGCCACAAATCGAGGCCAACCTCGAATATGTGTTGTCCAACCACACCAGCAAGTGGGGTACGCCATTTGAGGTGGTGCGCATCCCCTCTCCACCCGAGCCCGGATGGGGCGGAGGCTACCCCGACAGCAATGGTGACTACATGACCTACACCAACTCGGTGTTCGTCAACAACACGGTACTGCTGCCCACCTATTACGAGGAGTACGACACCACCGCCATCGCCATCTACGAAGCCGCCCTGCCTGGCTACAACGTGGTGGGCATCGACTGCAACCAGATCATCTCGGCCAGTGGAGCCATCCACTGCATCACGCACAGCGTGGGTGTGGAGGACCCGTTGCTCATCAGCCACCAGCCATTGGACGACACCGAAGACACGGTGAACCCCTACACGGTGGAAGCGCTGGTGCAACACCGCTCCAGCATCGCCTCCGCGCGCCTCTTCTGGAGGTTGGAGGGCGAGACGGCCTACAATGAGGTGGCCATGACGGCCGGAGCCGCCGACATGTGGTCCGCCGACATTCCAGCCCAAGCGGAGGGGACTGTCGTCCAGTATTACGTCGAGGGCACCTCCGTCAGCGGCAAGACCCAGGACCGCCCCATGCCGGCTCCGGAAGGCTACTGGCAGTTCCGTGTGGGCGAAATCGTCGTCAACGGCATCGATGGCGCTCTTGCCTTTGCCGGCTTCCAGCCCGCCTTCCCGAACCCGGCATCCGCCATCACCTGCGTGCCGGTGGAACTCAGCCGTGCAGCTCAGGGCCGCATCGCCCTGCGCGATGCCGCTGGCCGCGAGGTCGCCGTGCTCTTTGAAGGCCAGCTTCCGGCGGGCGTCAGCAAGCACTTCCTCGACGCCGCTCCACTCGTGGCCGGCGCTTATGTGCTGACCCTGGAAGTCGAAGGCCGCGGCTTGTGGTCGCAGCGCTTGATGGTCCGCTGATTCCACACCCTGTTTCCCACAAAAAAGGCGGCCCGATGAAGGCCGCCTTTTTTGATGTCCGATTCCTCCGTTCAGTCCCGGCGGCCAAGCAGGCGCAACAGGAAGAGGAAGAGGTTGATGAAGTCGAGGTAGAGGCTGGTGGCCCCAAGCAGGGCGAGCTTCCTCCCGTGCTCACTGCCGTATTCCACGCCTGCCGCAATGCGCTTCAGCTTCTGGGTATCGTAAGCAATCAAACCGGTGAAGATGAGCACACCGAGCACAGAGATGCCGAAATCAAGGGCTGAAGAACCGAGGAACCAATTCACCAGCATGGCGATCAGGATGCCCACCAAAGCCATCATGAGGATGCTGCCAAAACGGCTGAGGTCGGTCGAAGTGGTATAGCCAATGATGGACATCACCAGAAAAGTGCCCGCCGTAATGCCGAAGACCTGCGTGAGGCTGCCCAAGCTGTAAACCAGGAAAACACTGCTCAGAGATGCGCCCATGGTGGCACTGAACGCCACGAACAACAATGCAAGGGAGGAGGCGCTCATGCGCTGCAGTCCGAAATTCATGGCGAGAATGAAACCGAGGGGGGCGAGTGTCACCACCCAACCCAACATGCTCATGCCGCCCATTTCGTTGTACAGCATGGTGATGGCACCGCTGCTGGCGAAATACCAGGCCATGGCCGCTGTGATGGCCAATCCACCGGCCATCCAGCCAAAGACGCCATTCATGAAGGCGCGCTCATCGCTGACGATGGGCGCACTGGAAGAAAAACCGGAAGCATCGTTGCCGCCAAAAATGCGGGGAGGGTCTTGATTCGACATGGGTGCAAAATGCGCAATTCCCGCGAAATCAGGCCCCCTTTGTGTCGATCAAACGCATGAATTCCTTGCGCGTTTTGGAATCATTGAGAAATGACCCGGTAAAGGCGCTGGTGGTCGTCAGGCTGCGTTGCTTCTCCACCCCACGCATCTGCATGCACAGGTGCCGAGCCTCGATGACCACGGCTACCCCCTTGGGATGAAGGGTGTCTTGGATGCAATCCCTGATTTGCCGGGTGAGCCTTTCTTGGACTTGAAGCCGGCGGGCAAACACGTCGACCACCCTGGGAATTTTGCTCAAACCGGTAATGTGCCCTTGGGGCAAATACGCCACATGGGCCTTGCCCAAAAAGGGCAGCATGTGGTGTTCGCAGAGCGAAAAGACCTCGATGTCACGGACAATCACCATCTCCTCACAGTCCTCCTCAAACAAGGCCGACTTCAGGATCTCCGCTGGATCCTGGCCCATGCCCTGCGTCAGAAAGGCCAGCGCCTTGGCAGCGCGCTCAGGCGTCTTGACCAGCCCCTCACGGTCTGCATCTTCTCCTGTGGCGCTCAGAATGGCCCGGTAATGGCCAGCCATCTCTTCGATGGCGCCTTCGTCATAAATGTCCTCTCTTCGGTACAACGGCATGGCCTGCAAGGTACGCCCGAAGGCCGCCTTACTCGCCGCCGTAGTAGTCGGCGTAGTTGTTTTCCGTCTCGTACAAACGGATGTGGTGCAGGATGCACCCCGATGCATTGATTCGGTCCTCGAGCCGCTCCCAAATCGCGATGATCAAGTTCTCGGTCGAAGTCAACTTTCCCTTCATCCAAGGCACATCCATGTTGAGGTTGCGGTGATCCAGCGGGTCCTCCACTTCTACTTTGATGATGTCCCGAAGGTCCTTGAGGTCCATGCAATAACCGGTATCCTCAGCGGGCACCCCTTTGATGGTGACGTGCAGCTCATAGTTGTGGCCATGCCAATTGGGATTGGCACATTTCCCGAAGGTTTCGAGGTTGCGCTCCTGGGACCAATCGTCGTTCCACAGTTTGTGGGCAGCATTGAATCGGGCGCGGCGGGTGACGTAAACGTATTTCATGGCGTGGGGCGCGAAAGTACCTTCGCACCATGATTACCATCACAGGGGCCGCTGGGTTCATTGGCAGCGCACTTGTTGCACGGTTGAACGCAGAAGGGTTCAACGACCTGGTGCTCGTGGACGACTTTTCGGCCCGACCAGACAAGGAGCGCAACCACGCCGACCGCACGTGCGTCCAACGTGTGGAGCGCAAGGACTTCGCGGAATGGTTGCGCGCCAACGAAAACCAAGTGCAATTCGTTTTTCACCTGGGTGCCCGCACCGATACCACCGAACAGGACCGGGCCATTTTCGATCAACTCAACCTCCATTACAGCCAAGAAATCTGGCGCTTGTGCCATGAGCTCGGGCTCCCGCTCGTCTATGCTTCCAGCGCCGCCACCTATGGCGGTGGCGAGCACGGCTACTCTGACAACCATAAGCATGTGGACTTGCTCAAGCCCCTCAATCCCTATGGCGACAGCAAGCAGGCCTTTGACCGCTGGGCGCTCAGCGAAGCGGAAGCTGGGCGCGCACCCTATTTCTGGGCGGGGTTGAAGTTTTTCAATGTCTACGGTCCCGGTGAGTATCACAAGGGCCGCATGGCCTCCGTCGTGTATCACGCGTTCCGACAGATCAAGGCCACAGGCGGCATGAAACTGTTCCGCAGCCACCGGGACGATTACGCCGATGGAGAACAACTCCGCGACTTCGTCTACGTCCGCGATGTCGTGGATGTCTGCCACTGGCTGATGCACAACCGCAAGGACAGCGGACTCTACAACCTCGGATCAGGGCAGGCGCGCTCGTTTCTCGACCTGACCCGGGCCACCTTTGATGCTTTGGATGTGCCGCACAACATCGGATTCATCGATACACCTGCAGACATACGCGACACCTACCAGTATTTCACCGAAGCGGACCTCTCGAAACTCCGCAGCATTGGGTATGCCCGTGAAATGACCTCTTTGGAGGCAGGGGTGACAGAATACGTGCAATCGTACCTCTCCCAGGACCGGGTCCTCTGAGGCTTTATGCCTGCGGGTCCGCGTCCTTGGCCAGCTTCAGCAATTCCTCTCGGGCGTGCTCGAGGCGGTTGCGGAGCTCTTCCATGCGCTGCCTCTCCTGGATTGCCTGGCGCAAATGGCGCTTGGCGCCATCGATGGTGTAGCCCTTTTCCTTGAGCAAATCGTGCAGGACCGCGATGATCTCGATGTCCTTGGTGGTGTACGCGCGCTTGCCACTCCCCTGCTTCTTGGGATCGAGAGCGGGGAACTCCTTTTCCCAGTAGCGGAGCAGAGACTGGTTGACGCCGAATTTTCCGGCGACTTCAGATATGGTCCAGTAACGCTTGGTGGCCATGGCCTTGCAAGATGCGCAAGGCAGAATGGTGTGCCAAATTCCTTTGCCTCAGTCGAAGCTTTGGTTGGCATTTTCTGATGCCGCGAGCAGCTGCTCGTACTGTTCGGGGGACAAATCGTTGAAATAATAATGGGCCGGATTCACCCGCTTACCTTCCTTGAACACCTCGTAGTGCAGGTGGGGTGCGACGGATGTCCCCGTGGAACCCACAAGCCCGATGACCTCCCCCCGCTCCACGCGCTGGCCGCGGCGCACAAGGATTTTGGACATGTGGGCGTACAGCGTCTCATAGCCGAAGCCGTGGCGAATCTTCACGTGGTAACCGTACCCTTTGTATTTCTTCTCGACCTCCACGACCTCTCCATCGCCGGTCGCAAAAATTTCCGTGCCCGTAGGGGCTGAGAAATCCATGCCCCAATGCATCTTCCTCACTTTGTAGATGGGGTGAATGCGGTACCCATAGCCGCTGGCCATGCGTTTCAAATCGCTATTTCTGACCGGCTGAATGGCGGGAATGCTCTTCAATAGCTCTTCCCGATTCTCCGTGAGGTCCATCAATTGGTTGAAGCTTTCGCCTTGGGCGAGGATGCGGCGCTCCAAGGCCGCAATTTGCTCGCGCAGGACAATCACCTGTTCGCTTTGCTCCAGCCCACGCAATTCGCGATAGCGGTCGGCACCACCAATACCGGGGTTCCGTAAATGCTCGGGATAGGGTTCAGCGCCGAAGATGTTTCTGTAAATCGACTCGTCGCGTTCGGTCAGCTCGGCCAAGGCGCCGGACATGCCTTCCACCTTGCCCTCCATCATGGAAACCTGCCCTTCCAAAAAGGCGATTTGGCGCTGCTGTCGGCGAACTTTGGGGCTCTCGAAATACTGGTCGAACACCATCACGGAACCTATGGCCACAAGGGCAACGAGGGTCAGCCGCCAAAGGAACCACCGCACATAATCTGCCGCTGTATACGGAATTGCCTCCGTACGCAGTTGGGCTTGATTGAATCTGATGTGATGCTTCCTCATGTAAAAAACGCGGTGCTAAAGTAGCGGAAAGTTGCTACTTTCACAACCGGAAACCCCCGTCATTCGCGGGTTTCCATATTACCAACACCAACACGGGCATGTGAACAATGCCCATGAATAGACCCCATGGACGCCGTTGCTATCCGCAAGACCTTCCTTGACTTCTTCCGCGAGAAGGCCCATGAAATCGTGCCTTCAGCCCCGATGGTGCTCAAGGATGACCCCACCCTGATGTTCACCAATGCGGGCATGAACCCGTTCAAAGACGTCTTTCTCGGCAACCGCCCTCCGAAGGCGCCCCGCGTGGCGGACACCCAAAAATGCCTGCGCGTGAGCGGCAAGCACAACGACCTTGAAGAGGTGGGGGTGGATACCTATCACCACACCATGTTCGAGATGCTGGGCAACTGGTCTTTCGGTGATTATTTCAAACAGGAAGCCATCGACTGGGCTTGGGAACTCTTGACGGAGCGATATGGCATCGATAAGGACCGGCTGTACATCACCGTTTTCGAGGGCGATGCGCAAGATGGACTTCCGCTGGACCAAGAAGCCATTGACATTTGGCGCAAGCATGTGCCGGAAGAGCGCATTCTCAAGGCCGATAAGAAGGACAACTTCTGGGAAATGGGAGAAACGGGGCCTTGCGGTCCATGCTCTGAAATCCATGTCGACATCCGTTCAGATGAAGCGCGCGCTGCCGTGCCTGGAGCTGACCTGGTAAACCAGGACCACCCACAGGTCATCGAAATCTGGAACCTGGTGTTCATGCAATTCATGCGCAAAGCGGACCAGTCGCTTGAACCCCTGCCCGCGCAACACATCGACACCGGCATGGGTTTCGAACGCCTCGCCGCCGTGCTGCAAGGCAAGCAGTCCAACTACGATACGGACGTGTTCCAGCCCCTGATCGACACCCTCTGCACAGCATCGGGTAAGACCTATACCGGTGGGGACGACAAGGTCAATGTCGCCCTGAGGGTGTGCGCGGATCACGTGCGCGCCGTGGCCTTCTCCATTGCCGATGGCCAGTTGCCATCCAATGCAGGGGCAGGCTATGTCATCCGCAGGATCCTCCGCCGTGCCGTGCGCTATGGCTACAGTTTCCTGGAGCTCGACACGCCCTTCATGCACACCCTCGTTCCTGTGCTCGCTGCTCAAATGGGAGACTTCTTTCCAGAGCTCAAGCAGCAAGGTGAGCTCATCGCGAAAGTGATCCGGGAGGAAGAGGAAAGCTTCCTACGGACGCTCGACAATGGCATCGGCTTGCTCGATGAGCGCATTGGAAATGGCACGACCCTGTCCGGTGCTGACGCCTTCGAACTGTATGACACCTTTGGCTTCCCCATCGACCTGACCGCCCTGATCTGCGGAGAGAAAGGCGTCGAAGTGGACCATGTGGGGTTCGAGGCGGCCCTCACTCAACAGAAAGAACGTTCCCGGGCGGCAGGCAAGGTCGATGCGGGCGACTGGACGGTCCTGGAAGACGACAAGGTGGAAGAGTTTGTCGGCTACGACCGGACTGAAGCAGAAGTGCGCATCACCCGCTACCGCGAAGTCAAGGTCAAGGACAAGACCCGCTATCAATTGGTGTTCCACCTCACCCCCTTCTACCCTGAAGGCGGGGGCCAAGTGGGCGACTCAGGCCTCTTGGTCCACGCTGATGGAGAGAAGACCCCCATCCTCACCACGCGCAAGGAAAACGAGCTCATCCTCCACATCACCGACCGCCTGCCCGCCGACTTGAAAGGCCCATTCAAAGCACACGTAAACACCACCAAACGTCGGGACACCACCTTGAATCACACGGCCACACACCTCCTGCACGAGGCCTTGCGGGACGTGTTGGGCACCCATGTGGAGCAGAAGGGCTCCCTGGTCAAGGACGCCGCTCTCCGCTTCGACTTCAGCCACTTTCAGAAAGTATCAGACGAGGAACTGCGCGAAGTGGAGCAGCGCGTCAATGCCGCGATCCGTGAGAATCGCCCGCGCGATGAGCGCCGCAACGTTCCCCTTGAGGAGGCGCGTCAAGCGGGTGCCATGATGTTGTTTGGTGAGAAGTATGGAGACACGGTGCGCATGATCGGCTTCGGGCCCAGCGTGGAATTGTGCGGTGGCACCCATGTAGGGGCGACCGGGGAAATCGGTCTGTTCCGCATCAGTTCAGAGGGCGCCGTCGCGGCGGGCATTCGCCGGATTGAGGCGGAAACCGGAGCACGGGCCTATGACGCCATCACGACCGAACGCGACATACTCCGGCGCGCAGGTGCCGCTTTGAAGCAACCGGCGGACCTGGTCAAGGCCGTCGAGGAACTCAAGGCCACCGTCGCCGGGCTGCAAAAGGAGGTCGAAGGCCACAGAAAAGCCCAAGCCGGCGCATTGAAATCAACCCTGCTCGGCGAAATCAGCCGACCTGGCGGCCCGGGCACACCGGGAATGCTCGTCAAGGAGGTCCCCCTCGATGCTGGGGGCATCAAAGACATTGTCTTCCAGCTCAAGGCTGAGGCTGCACCACTTTTCGCGGTACTGGGCAGCAAAGTCGGAGACAAGCCCACATTGACCTGTTTGATCACCGAAGAACTCGCTCAAGAAAAAGATTGGAATGCCGGTCAGATGATCCGTGACCTCGCCAAGCACATCCAAGGCGGGGGTGGTGGACAGGCCTTCTTTGCCACCGCGGGCGGAAAGAATGCCGATGGCATGGAAGCGGCACTGGATGCGGCCCGAGCTACATTCAACGCTTCCTAAAACGAAAGGGGGACGGGCGCCCTGGGCCCTTTAGGCGAAGGCTGCGCCTGTGCGCTTTTGATAGACTGGGCCTTGGTACTCCTCGCTGTAGGCCAAGCCCAGATTGAGGACGTAAAACGCATTGAACAGGACCACGAGCACGTAGTCCAACCAATGGGTTTTGCCGAAGCTCTGAGCCAACTCGATAAACCAACGTGCGACGAAGTAGACATTGGCTCCTGGCACCAAAACCCACAAAGCGTGGGTCTCTGGACGGCCAATGATCCGCATCAATGCCACCAGGTTGAGGCCTGGAACGAGGGCATGCCAGAAGGGTTGACCGGCCTTGTCATACAGCCTTGCGGCTCCAGAGGCAGCGATCATCCCAAGGAAGACGATGAGGACGGCGCGTTGATTGATATCCATGTGGGCGAGTAATTGCTCTTGCAACATAGACGGTGTACTCGGTACATGGTTGCCTCCAACCAACTACCCATCAACAACTTGAACTTGATGAAATGTCCTTGGGAGACCCTCAGGAGGTCGATACGTGCCGCTTGACATCTGCCGCGTCGACCTTGTCACCACAGAGGATGACCAGCCGTTCGACCACGTTGCGCAGCTCCCTGATGTTGCCTGTCCAGGGGGCTTTGGACAACGCCTTCAAGGCATCCTTGGTGAAGTCGGGAGCCGGAACCCCCAATTCATCGGCCACGCCGCCCAAAAAGTACCCGACCAACAGCGGCACATCTTCACTCCGTTCCGCCAATGAGGGCACATGAATGGGAATGACATTGAGCCTGTGGAAGAGGTCTTCTCTGAACCGCCCTTCCGCAATTTCCTCCGCGAGGTTCTTGTTGGTCGCAGCCAGTACCCTGACGTCGACCTTGATGTTCTTGTCGCCACCCACGCGTTGGATGACCCGCTCCTGCAAAGCGCGCAGCATCTTGGCCTGCGCAGGGAGCGCCATGTCGCCGATCTCGTCCAGGAACAGGGTCCCCCCCTGCGCTTGTTCGAACCGGCCCTTGCGCTGCTTGACCGCGCTGGTGAACGCCCCTTTCTCATGGCCGAACAGCTCCGACTCGATGAGTTCAGCGGGAATGGCGGCGCAATTGACCTCTACAAATGGCGCGGCCTTGCGGCCACTCATCGCATGGATTTTGCGGGCCACGACCTCCTTTCCAGTGCCGTTGGCGCCTGTGATGAGCACCCGGGCATCTGTGGGCGCCACCTTGGCGATGACACCGCGAATGGCCTCCAGGGCGGCGCTTTGGCCGATCATGTCTACCCCGCCCTTCTTGCCTTGGCGCTGCCGCAGGACCACCGTCTCCTTGCGCAAGGCTTCTCTGTCCGTGGCATTGCGCAAAGCCACCAACACCCGGTTCAGGTCGAGGGGCTTCTCAATGAAGTCATAGGCACCGCCTTTCAAGGCCTGCACCGCCAACTCCACGGAGCCGTGTCCCGTCATGATGATCACCGGCGTCTCCACCCCTTTCATCGACAGGGCTTCTACGACTTCAATGCCATCCTTTCCGGGCATCTTGACGTCACAGAAAATGGCGTCAAACTTGCCTTCCAGTGCTGCTTTCAGACCTGCGGTACCGTCCTCGGCTTCGGCCACCTCGTGCTGCTCGTATTCGAGAATATCACGCAAAGCGTGGCGAATGAGACGCTCGTCGTCAATGATCAGAATGCGGGCCATGTGGCGAATATCGGTCGTGGGCTCAATGGGACAAGTGAATGTCCTCCAAAGACCACCACCCCGCCTCCCGCAGCGTCTCAGCGAACTGCGCGCGGGCTGCCCCATCGACCAGCACCCCTTCTGCGAGGGTGTGGCGAGAACGGTACACCCGCTCCACATGCGGGAACTGCTCGAGCAAATGGCCGATGACCACACAGGCGACCCCCATGTATGGAACGCGGTCGGGGTGCATGCCCCCGATGCTGTGCATGTCCTCCTTGGAGGTGGCCGCCAATGCGTCGCACCTCGCTTTCAACGCCTCTACATTGAACCCATCCGCCTGCCGAGGGCTGTTCCAGGGCGCCTTGGAATCCTCCATGGTCCTCAGGGTATTGAATGCGCCGGACGTGCCCACCATCCAGCGGGGGTGGTCCTTGGCCACTGCGACTTTTACCGGGGCCAAAGCGCCATCAATGACGCTTCGTATGGACGCCATGTCCTGCTGACTCAGCGGGTCTTTGGGCTTGATCCAATCCGTCAGTCGGGCCACGCCAAGGTCGAGGCTCCACCGTCCAAGGATCGCCTCCTGCGACCAGTGAATCAGCTCTACGCTGCCTCCACCAATGTCCACCGTCAAGGCCGAATCCCCCGCCAAATCGAGGTGACCCAATGTGTCCTTGACCCCGAGGTGAATCCACTCCGCTTCACTCGCGCCGTCGACCACCTCTATGTTCCAACCCCGCTGTTGCGCAGCCTGCACGAAATCCACCCCGTTGGCCGCATCGCGCAGCGCACTGCACCCGAGGGCCCTGAAGTAATCGACTCCGTAATTGCGGGCGGTCTGCCCAAAGGAATCCAGCACATCGAGGCCCCGCCGCATCCTCAGTGGAGACAAGCGACCGCTGCGGAAGCTGTCCTGGCCCAGGCGCACAAATCGTCGCTGCTTGAAGACGCTTTGCCAGCGTCCGTCAGCGGCGTCGGCAATGTGCAGGTTAAAGGTGTTCGTCCCGCAATCCACGACACCCAAACGGGTGCGGGCCTCACTTTCCATGGCCTTGCAACCATTGGCGCAGCAAGCCCCAGCCTGTGGACTTGCCGTCGTGCAATACGCCCTGTCGATAGGCGCGGCCCGCCAAGGCGAGCACCCCGCGGGCAGTCAACATCAGCAGGAGCCATGACAAGGCCACTTCCCACCATGCCACGCCCACGGCCACGCGCACCAGCATGATGACCGGCGAAGTCAGTGGAAACCAACTCAACCAAGGCAAGATGCCCATTTCAGGGTTGGACATGGCACCACTGCCAATGACATAGGAAAACATGAGCGGCATGATGACAGGAAACACCATGCCCTGACCCTCTTGCTCGGATTGCACCAATCCACCAATCGCCGCATAGAGGCTGCCGTACAAGAGGTACCCTCCAACAAAAAAGGCCACCGTACTCAACACCATCAGGCCCCAATTGATGTCGAGCAAAATGGCGGTGAATTCATTTTCGGCCATGGTGGTCATGAGGTCGACTGGCACCCCTCCATCAGCCACCATGCCTGCGGTAAAGGCACCACTGTCGAAGGCCCATTGGAAAGCGGTAAACGCCAGTGTCGAGAGCAGAGACCAGGCCACAATTTGGGTCAGAGCAACCGCCCCCATGCCGATGACTTTGCCCAACAACAGGGCTTCAGGTTGCACGGCGGCGATGAGCACCTCCACCACGCGGTTGGACTTTTCCTCGACCACGCTCCGCAAAATGAGCCCTCCATATACCGCCAACACCAGAAACAAGACGGCGCTGAACAAGAAGCCAATGATGCCTCGGATTTCCTCACCGCCGCCATCGGTTCTGTCACCGGCCTCCGTGACCTCGCGGTCGACCAGCTGGATGTCCACCTTCAACTCCTGATAGGCACCCCAATCCAGGGCCGTGCTCTCCAGGACGCGGGCATGTTCTATGGCCCGACTGAGGTCGCGCTCTACATGGCGCTTGGCATTTACACCGGGGGATTTCTCATAGACCATATAGCCCGCATGGTTCTGCAGGATAGACTCGTCAAACTCCACCAGCACGGTGTACCCCTCTGCCTGCCAAACACTGTCAGCAGGGGCTTCACGAACAAACCTGTAGGCGTGCTTTTCACGTTCCGGGAAGCAGCTGGGACAACGCGGCACGTATTGGTCAGTGGCGCGGTCCAGGCGTGTAATGAGCCCTGGCGCATCTTCCACCAGGACCAGATTGGACGTATCCGTGGCTTCGCTCAGCAGCACGGTAGCCACCACAAGTCCCACGGACAAAAAGGGCATCAGCAGGGTCCCGATGAGAAAACTCCGCTTGGTGACCCTTGTCCGCCATTCCCGTTCGATCACGGTACCAATCAAACTCCCGCGCATCACGTTGCCAGGGTTTCGGAGGCGTTCACGGCCTCGATGAACAGGGACTCCATGGTGGGCCTGACCTTGACGAATTCGAGCACTTCCACGGCGCCGCCCAAGGCCTGCAGCAGCTGACCGGGAGGGGTCGTGTCGCGCAACCTCAAGTGGGCGCGCCGGGTGCCCTCGGCAGTGTCAGGACCGATGCTGTCCAAGTGCGCCAAAGCCCCCAACGCATTGGTAAAGGCGATGTCATTGCCCTTGAACACCACGTCTTGTTCTCCCGTCCAACCGGATTCGCGGAGGTCGTCGGCGCCGCCGGAAAGCACCACCTGCCCTTGGTTGAGGAGCACGACATGGTCGCAGAGGCGCTCGACGCTGGGCATGTCATGAGTGGACAACAAAATGGAGGTTCCCTCGGCGGCAAGGGCCCGCACCTGTTGGATGATGAGCCGGGCGTTGATGGGATCGAAGCCACTGAGGGGTTCATCGAGGATCAGGAGCCCTGGTTTGTGCACCACCGTGCAGATGAACTGGATTTTCTGGGCCATCCCCTTGGAGATGTCGGAGACTTTTTTGTCCCACCATCCTTCGACCTCCAACTTCTCGAACCACAGGCGCAGCTCCCGCACCGCATCGGATTTCCCCATGCCTTTCAATCGGGAAAAGTAGACGGCCTGATCGCCCACCCGCATGTCCTTGTACAGCCCCCTTTCTTCCGGCAGATAGCCGATGCCACGCACCAGCGCCCGACTCCAGGGCTTGCCATCGAGCTGTATGGTTCCCTCATCAGGGGACACGATGCCCATGATGCTTCTAATCAACGTGGACTTGCCGGCACCGTTGGGACCGAGCAGCCCCACTATGGCCCCTTTTGGCACTTCAAACGAAACCCCGGCCAGCACGCTTTGCGTGCCGTAGGACTTGCGCAACTCCGCGAGGCTAAGGGCGTGGCTCATGAATCAGCTGAACATGTCGCGCACGCGGTCGAAAAATCCTTTTTCTCGGGGGTCAGGCGCGGGTTGAAAGTTGGGGGCTTCTCGCCAGCTTTCCAAAGTCGCTTTTTCTTCAGCCGTCAACTCTTGGGGGGTCCAAACGTTGAGGTTGACCAACAAGTCTCCACGGCCATAGCTGTCCACGGAAGGCATGCCCTTGCCCTTGAGGCGGACAATTTTGCCACCTTGGGTGCCCGGTTCAATCTTGATTTTGGCCTTGCCACTGAGCAGCGGAATCTCCACGTGGGCACCGAGCGTCGCATCGACGAATGAGAGGTGCTGGTCGAGGTGGAGGTTGCGGCCATTGCGGGTAAAGCGCTCGTGGTCGAGTTCTCGGATCTGGACGAGCATGTCGCCATTCATGCCCCCTGCTGGGGCGGCATTGCCCTTTCCCCGAAGGTTCAGCTGCATACCGTCCTCCACACCGGCAGGGATTTCGATTTCTACGATGGACTCCTCACGGCGCAAACCATGCTCATCCGCGTCCTTGGGTTTGGACTTCACCCCCTTGCCCAGACCGCCACATGAGGGGCAGGTCGAGGCGGTTTGCATCTGCCCCAAAATGGTGTTGGTCACGCGGCGCACTTGGCCCGTACCTCCACAAGTTCCGCAGGTGTCATACTCCACGCCTTCGGCTTGGACAAGGCGGAAAACCTTGACTTTTTTGGTCACACCCTCTGCGATTTCCTCCAGGGTGAGCTGCACCTTGATGCGCAAGTTGGACCCTTTGGTGCGACGTGCGCCACGTGCGCCACCTCCTCCAAAGGCATCTCCGAAAGCCCCGCCGAAGATGTCTCCGAACTGGCTGAAGATGTCGTCCATGTTCATTCCGGCACCACCACCTGCAGCGCCCCCCACACCGGCATGGCCGAAACGGTCGTATTTGGCGCGCTTCTGCTTGTCCCCGAGGACTTCATAAGCCTCAGCGGCTTCCTTGAACCGCGCTTCGGCGCTGCTGTCGTCCGGGTTTTTATCCGGGTGGAACTTGATGGCCAGTTTTCGGTAGGCCTTCTTGATGTCAGCCTCTGAGGCCCCCCGATCCACGCCGAGGGTTTCGTAGTAATCGCGCTTCGACATGTGACTGGATCAGTTGCCGACCACCACTTTGGCGAAGCGGAGAACGGAGTCGTGTAGTTTGTAGCCCGGCTCTACCACGTCGACCACCTTGCCCACCATACTTGGTTCTGGTGCCGGGATCTGGGTGATGGCTTCGTGAAGGTCCGTGTCAAATGTGGCGTCCTTGGCCTCCATGCGCTGCAACCCTTTGGATTCCAGAATGCCGCGCATTTTTTGGCCGATCAAGAGGTAGCCTTCCTTCATCTGCTCGAGCTCTTGTCCTTCTCCAGCAGCCAAGGCCCGCTCGAAGTCATCGAGTACGGGCAGCAGTGCCTCCATCACGTCGCGGCCGGCGCTGCGCACCAGGTCACCGCGTTCGCGCATGGTGCGCTTTCGGAAATTGTCGAACTCCGCGTACAGCCGGAGGTATTTGTCGCGCCACACGTCCGCATCGCCATCGCTGTCAGCAGCCCCTTCATCGCCTTCAGCCGCTTGCACTGTGTCTTCCTGCGGGGCCTCCTGCTCCTCCTGGGCCGCCTCGGCCTGGGCGGTGTGATCCTCGTTGGCCTGGTCCTCTGGGCGGACGGCATCTTCCTCGTTCATCGGTTGCTGAATCATGGGACTGCAATTTGCTTCCCACTACGCAATCCACGTGCCACGGAGACTGCGCCCGACATCGTGTCAGTCCAAGGTGGAAGCTGTCAGGGCGGCAGGACAGAACCTGCCAGATTTGTCAGAGGCGGGCGACGTGCTGGTCGATCTGAATATGGAGCTCCATGCCCCGCAGATTCTTGGCGACGATGACACCTTTCTCGTCTACGAGAAAGCTCATGGGGATGCTGCTCACACCATACATGGCTGCCGCTTCACTGTTCCAACCGCCCAAATCACAGCCGTGCCAGTCCCAGTCCAGCTGGTCCTGCTTGACAGCGCGCGCCCAACTTTCTTGCTTGCGGTCCAGGGACACGCTGGCGATCGTGAAGCCATCGGCACTCTTGAATTTGGCCTTGCGATACTTCTTGTAGGCATTGACCACATTGGGGTTTTCGCGGCGGCAAGGGCCGCACCAGCTCGCCCAGAAATCAATCAGCACAAGCTGCCCACGAAGGTCACTCAGCTTGACTTGTTCCCCGTCCAGCCCATTGAGCACGAGCTCAGGAGCAAGGTCACCCACTGAAGTCCCGATGCGCGGATCTTGGGCATCGGCGTTGAGTGAAACCAACAACGCGCCAATCAAGGCGACAGAAAACAGGGAAGGTCGAATGGACAGCATGAGAATCTTAAAGTTACGGAGTCAACGGGTGCCGCAGGAGGTTCAGTCTGCCAAACGTTCTATTTGTGCACCCAAAGCACGCAAACGGTGCTCGATATACTGATAACCGCGGTCAATCTGACCGATGTTGTGAATGGTGGAACGCCCTTCGGCAGACAACGCCGCTATGAGCAATGACACACCGGCACGGATGTCAGGTGACGTCATGGTCACGCCGCGCAAAGGCGTCTTGCGGTCCAATCCGATGACCGTAGCGCGGTGGGGATCACACAAGATGATCTGGGCCCCCATGTCAATCAGCTTGTCCACGAAGAACAGACGGCTCTCGAACATTTTTTGGTGCACCAAAACGCTGCCCCTCGCTTGTGTGGCCGTGACCAGCAAGATGGACAACAGGTCGGGGGTAAACCCGGGCCAAGGCGCGTCCGCCACTGTCAGGATGGAGCCATCGATGAAAGTGTCGATTTCGTAGTGGTCCTGCGCCGGCACGAACAGGTCGTCGCCGCGGCGTTCAAGCCCGATGCCCATGCGCTCGAAGACGCGCGGTATCTGGCCGAGGTCATCCCAACTGACATCCTTGATGGTCACTTCTCCGCGGGTCATGGCCGCCATGCCGATGAAACTCCCGATTTCAATCATGTCGGGCAAGCAGCGGTGCTCACAACCGCCGAGTGATGGCACACCTTCGATGGTCAGCAGATTGGAACCCACCCCGGAAATCTTGCCGCCCATGCGGTTGATCATCTTGCACAACTGCTGCAGGTAAGGCTCGCAGGCGGCATTGTAGATGGTGGTTGTGCCCTTGGCCAGTGCCGCGGCCATGACGATGTTGGCTGTACCCGTGACTGAAGCCTCGTCGAGCAACATGTCGCTGCCCTTCAGGCCGTCCGGCGCCTCCGCACGGTAAAAGGTCTCTCCGGAATCGTAACGGAAGGTCGCCCCCAGGTTTTCGAAACCGATGAAGTGGGTGTCCATGCGGCGGCGCCCGATTTTGTCGCCGCCCGGCTTGGGAATGTACCCTTTGCCAAAACGCGAAAGCAAAGGCCCCATGATCATGACACTGCCCCTCAAGCCACCGCCCTTCGTCCGAAACTCAGGACTCTCCAGATAGTCCAGGTTGACATCGTCAGCCTGGAAGCGAAAAGAACCGGCATCCAGCTTGTCCACCTTGACCCCCATGGAAGAGAGCAAGTCGATGAGCCTGTTGACATCCACGATGTCCGGCAGGTTCGAAATGGTAACGGGTTCGGAGGAAAGCAGTACGGCGCACACCACCTGCAGCGCCTCATTCTTGGCGCCTTGAGGGGTGATGGATCCGTTGAGGGGGCGTCCCCCTTCGATGACAAAAGTGCCCATGACGGTCGGTTGGTTGAGCCGTCAATTTGGGCCACACCACGCGCCTTTTGAGGGACGGTGCAGGTTGTTTTCGACAAGGGGTCGGGGACCCCTACCGGATTGGCGCTCAGCGCTTCCGCTTGCCGCCCCTGTTGTTGCGGAAATTATTGGTCGTCTTCCGCTTGCTCTTGAGGATCTCGCTGGATGAAACCAACTCCACTTCTGCCGGCACGTCCAAAGCGCCTTCTGACATTTCGCGCAATTGTGCACGAATCAGTGGATCCTCTACCGCACCCTTGTTCCAGGTCAGGTATTGGCGCTTGAGCAGATTGGCGATCATCATGGACAGCGCATTGCGCTCTTCGCCTTCGGGCATTGCCTTGGCCTTGGCAATCAGCTCTTCGACGATCCTCCCATAGAATGAAGGCCGCTTGGACAGCTGGGTGTATGTCAACCGCTCAGGTCCAGGGTCTTCCTCTGGCTTGGCAGGGGGCGGGAATGGACCGTCGATGTCCAACTGCCAGTTGGACATCACGTGGAGGTGGCCCCACAGTTTCTCTTCGTGGTCCACCATTTCCTTGGAACCGGGCACCAGGGTTCGCATGACACTGACGATGGCAGTGGCGCACTTGGTCCGCTCTTCACGGTCCTCAATGGTCACGCAATGGGTGATCAATTCGTGCACAACGCGCCCGTATTCGGGGATGGCGATGTCCGGCCTGCGGCTATTGTAGGTCAACCCCTCATGGGCTGAAGCAATGGATTCGGGCATGTTGCTGCTTTTCGGCAAGGAATGGGCCCCTTGCGGCTTTAGCGCTTTTTGAGGGACAATGTCCTCGCGCCAAAATTGACGAAGTATTCGCCACGGGAAAGATAGCGCAATGTGGCTTCAGAACCGACCCCGCGCAGAACGACGGTGCCAAATTCATTGACCAACTCGTATTGCGTGGACCTGGAGAACTTCAAAATCTGTGACCTCTGCTCATACTCCATGGCCACCTCGGGCACATCTCCCTGAAAACGGGCTTCACCCTTGACTTCCAACGTGCCATCCGGAGCGAGGTGGGTCAAGCGCAGCAGGTTTTCACCTTGCACAGGCTGAACCGCGGTCACGTAAACCCGTTCCTCGGGACCCCCTTTTCCATCCAGGCGCACGATATCAACCCACTTTCCCCACTTGAACTGCTGCAAAACGAAAGGCATACGGCCGTGCTCTTCGCGTGTGGTCCATGTGACTTCACCGCTGGGCACGGCTTCAAAGGCCACAAGCTGGAACCCGGGAGAAGGCTGTATGACTTCGGGATTGAGCACGCGGGGGGCGCAACCATTGCGGTGGGTCAATCGGACGCTCAGTCCTTTGCCCAATGGCAATCCAAGGGCGGTCAAATCGACCTCAAAGGCGTGCGAATTGACCTGATCTGAAGTCAGCATCCCGTTGACCCTCACTTCGTAACAGCAGAATCCGACCCCATCTGCGCTGGGCTCATTCACCACGAGAAGGTTCTCTCCTTGGTACAATCCTCCGAGCTCTAAGTACTGCTGTGAACAGCCATTCACCGGAGCGACAGCGCACAACATGAGCGCAAAACAGAAGACGCCTGCTGCTTTCGCACCCTGCTCGGCAGCAAAAAAGATCAACCGGGAATACATGGTTCGAAGCTAAGGCAACCGCATGAATTCCCTATGGTCGCATTGGGAAGTCCACGTGTGGGATTGCGCGTAAACTTGCAAACGTGTCCCGGCAGCGCATACGGATCCTCATCCTCACTGGTTTGGTCTCCATTGGAGGGACACTTCTGTTGCAACTCACTTGGCTGCAGCAAGCCGCTGATTTACAAGAAAGAGAGTTCAGCGACCGGGTGGTGACCGCCATGACCGAGGTGGTGGACCAGATTCAAGCCATGCGGGGAGACAGCGCCCTGGTCGAACCGGTCCAGCAGGCCGCCTCGAATTATTTCGTGGCCAATCTCAATGACACCTTGCACCCCTTTCTGTTGGAAGCCCTGCTCCGCGAGTCCTTTGCGGGCGCGGCACTTTCTACCGATTTCGAATACGCCATCTACGATTGCTTCAGCGACAGCATCCTGTATGGCGGTCGGGTGGGCCAAGCCTCTGAAGACACTGGACCGTCTCCCCGTTTCGATCGGGATGGGCACTATTTCGGCATTCGGTTTCCAGAACGCCGCGGCGACTTGATCATGTCGCTCGACAGGTGGCTACTCGCAAGCCTGCTGCAGCTGCTCGTTTTGGGAACCTTTGTCTATGCCGTGGTCCTCGTGCTGCGACAGAAGCGCCTGTCCGAAGTCCGAGAAGACTTCATCAACAACATGACGCACGAGTTCAAAACGCCCATCGCTTCGATTGAGTCGGGGGCCCAACTTCTGCAGCGGCCAAACATCGGCGCGGACCCTGAAGCCCGCAAGCGGTACCTCGACCTGATCCTGGCCGAAAACCGGAGAATGCGATTGCAAGTGGAGAAAGTCATGGAAATCGCAACGCTGGACGGACAAGGCCAAGGCCTAAACCTCGAGCCCATGGGTCTGCGGTCATGGGTGCAGGAGGGTGTCCAAGCCTTCCAGCCCTCCATCGACCTCAATGGTGGTCGGGCGGAAGTTCACATCGCCGCCGATACCTGGCCCGCCGCGTGGGGCGATGACCCTACCATCCTGGGAGACAGAACCCACCTCGATGGCGTATTGAGCAATTTGCTGGACAACGCCGTGCGCTACGCTGGCGACGCACCCCCCGACATCCACATCTCACTGGCCTGGAAACCTGCTGGAATCGGCATGTGGCTGCTAAAAGTCACCGACCAAGGCGTGGGCATCCCCAAAGAACACCTGGGCCGCATTTTCGAGCGCTTCCATCGGGTGCCCACAGGAAACCGCCATGACGTCAAGGGTTTTGGCCTCGGTCTGCACTACGTCCGCACCATCGTAGAAGCGCACGGCGGCAGGGTGCAGTGCACCAGCGAATTTGGACATGGCAGTGCTTTCACGGTCGAACTCCCCAACGCCCAGCATGAGTGACGGCAGCCCCCACGTGCTCATCGTAGAGGACGACCCCACCTTGGGGCTGTTGCTCCATGACTTGCTGCGGCTGGACGGTTTCAAGGCGACCTTGGTGCGCGATGGGCGCGAGGTGCTGCCCACCTTTCACAGCGGACGGTTTGACATCGCCTTGCTCGACGTCATGCTTCCGGGTCGCGATGGATTTGAATTGACCCAAGACTTGCGCACCGTTTCGCCCGACCTGCCCATCATTCTGCTCACCGCCCGCGACCGGGTGGAAGACCGCGTGCACGGACTCAAATGCGGTGCCGACGATTACGTGATCAAGCCCTTTGACAATGAGGAATTGATCCTGCGGTTGCACTCCGTGCTCAAGCGGAACCAGCGCAGCGACCATGCGCCACTTCAGCTCGTACTGGGCGACTTGAAGTATGAACCCGAGTCATATCAGTTGTTCTGGAGTGGAGGCCAACGCAGGCTCACGCCCAAAGAAGGGGATGTACTTAAAATCCTCATGCAGCGTGCCGGACGCACGACAGAACGCGACCTGATTTGCCGCTTGGTATGGGGGGAGTCAGGCTACTTCGTTGGGCGCAGCATGGACGTCTACATCACCCGGCTGCGCAAAATCCTGAAGGCCGACCCCGAAGTGTCCTTGAACACCATTCACGGCGTCGGATTCCGATTGGATGGACCCACTCCAGAATAAGGAGCGATTCAGGGACAAAAAGTGCCGAAATAGGCCAGCAAGGACAGTACGTCTGAAACCGACACGATGCCGTCTCCATCCAAATCCTGGGCACAACCCGACGCGTCGGAAAATGCACAGCTGCCGTCGTCAAAAATGGCGGTAGCACTGTAATTCAGCGCTTCCGGCCATGTGCATCCATTCCAGCTTCCACCACCGCACAGCAGGTCGTCTGCAGCGAAAGGGCTGAAAGCGACATCATCGGGGTCCGTGCAACCTGGACATGCGATCGCCTCGAGTTCAAAACAGGCGCGCTGCTCCGACAGTGGTGCGCTGAGGGGCCAACCGAGTGCCAAGCTTCGCTGCACAGATTCGCTCACGCCGTCTGCCACGAAATGATAACCCCAGGCACCGTTGCCGAGGACGAGGCTTCCTTTCCAAGTGCCAAACCCCCCTTCTGAAAGGGCGACGAGGTTGCCGGATAGACTGAGCGACATGGTTTCCGGCAAGCTGTCCATGGCCGTGGCATCCACCCGGAAGTTGACGAGGTATTGGCATGAACCGTCGTCGACATCCGCAAAGGCACACGGGTTGAAGTTGATGGCAAAGGGGTCTGAACACCCAATGGGACTGCCTTCTGCAGGGCCTTCTCCGAGGCAGGAGCAGTCCGCTTGGATCATGTCTCCCGATGTGCAGGGGTTGCCATCGTCGCAGGACATGCCCTCCTCCAAACAGATGCCGTCAATGGCGGCGTCCGGATTGTAATTGCAAGCCGTCGGGTTGCGGCAATCTTGGATCACGGGCCACTGGCTGGCTGGCACCTTTCGCGCCCTGTACGAGTAGTGGTTGGTCGGGAAATAAACGCTGCCCACCAAATCACCTGTCGCGTCATATTCCGTGATCATCCCGCCTCCGAAGGCATCAGAGCCCCCTGTGCCCCATCCGATAAGGGTGCCCCCATTTTCCAAGCGCTGCACACTGCCTTGCGATGAAGCGTAGTTGCCGTTGGGGTGAAGCCACTGTTGCACCTGGGTGGCCTGGGCGGTTTCAAGGTCCAGGCTGTATTCCACCCCGCGCGAAACCAAAGGCTCTTTCCCTGTGCCGTTGTCAAACAGCAGCAGATTCCCCGAATCCGTGAATTGCGCATCGTGGGGGTGACGGAACAGCGTGGTGGAATCGCTAAAGGTGAAGTTCGACAACGCCCCTCCCAAAGTCCACACCACTTGGCCCGTTTGTCGGTTGATCCGAACCACCTTGTCCATGTTGCGCAAGCACAACAATATGTCCCCGTTCTCGAGGATTTGAAAGGCATTGTGGTGGTAGGCGTCGATCAGGGGCGAATTCCAATTGCAATGGGTGCACAGCGTGGGTGGCAAATAATCCGACGCCCGCCAAGCCCACAAGACATTGCCCAAGCTGTCCTGCTCCTGAAGGAGACAATTGATCACCGCGCGATCGGGTTCGGAAGGGTCTGGTACGCTGTCAGCCACATTCAGGGTGACGATTTCCTTGCCCAGCAGCAAGACCCGACCATTGGGCATGAGCTCGAGGTCATGGTAATCGACGTCATCTGCCACATACTCAATTGTGGACGCGACCTGTAACGAACTGTCCAAGACCTCCCAATGGTTTTCGAACGTGGAAAACCATGCCAGCCGTCCGTCCGGATGGTGCTCAAAACTGAACCCTTGGTAGGGCCTCAAGTCGTTGAGCACCACATCGCCGTTGGCATCCACCACCATGGGATAGGTCAAATTTGAACTGTACCTCGGCGCTGCAATGATCCAGCCTTCCCCAAGGGCACTTCCGGGCTCCAAGACGACGTTGATGTCCAATCCCGATGAAGTCTGCGTCCAAACAGGGGTGCGAGACAGGAATAGCGCACAGACGAGCAGTACCACCCAACATGGGGATGCACACAAAAATCCCAACTGCTGTTGAATGGAGGCCACAGCCGTTGCACCTTGCTTCGGATGATGTGCTGGACGAAAAGGGCGACTCTGCCTCATAAAACTGCGCTTATTCATCGTTAAAATACGATTTTTAGTCGACATATCATGGTTTTTAATCGTCTAATTAACTCAAGCCTGTTTGATGGACACTCCTCCTCTGCGGTGCTGTTCCTCCTCGCCCTGCTCTCTTCCTTGCCGAGCTTCGGCCAGGGCGGCCGCAATGTGTCCGACCGTTTTGATGTCGTAAACGTCGGGCTTGGCATGAGCAACCGCGGCCTCCCCCTCTTTGTGGAGCTCGAACAATCGCTCGACGGGCACATCTCTGCAGGCTTGATTGCAAGCTATCGCAGTTATAAGGAAGGCGGTCCAAGTGGTACGTGGCAGCATCAATTCTTGGGCGTAGGTGCGCAAGGGCACTACCATTTCACGGAAATAGCCCCGGAACCCTTCGACTTTTTTGCGGGACTGACCCTTGCGTGGTTCGCCCATAGCTTCAGGTCAGCTGGAGGTCAATTTCCCAGCGAAGCCTATACCGGCAGCACCGTTGGCGGAATGCAATTGGCCGGCCACATCGGAGGGCGATACACCTACAAGGACTGGACCTTGTTTACCCAGCTCACCGGCGGCTCACTGCTGAGCGATTTCACCGTCGGCTTGTCCATCCCCCTGAAATGATCGCGTTGACCAGAACCACGCTGCTGGGCTTGACCCTCTGGCTGGGCAGCGGCTTGTCCCAGGTCAGTGGCCAAAATGCTCCGGCTCCGAACCCCGCTTTTGCCTCAGGTTTTCAAGCGGTCATTCACGTGGGAGGACAAGTGCCCGCTGGAGAATTGGCTGAGCGGTTCGGGCCTTCAAACACGGTGGGCCTTGGGGCCTATCGGCTCACAGAGTCCGGCTGGCGCTGGGGGGTGCAGTACCGTTTTCAAACCGGTGCCGAGGTGCGAGAGGAAGGCCTTTTGGACAACCTGCGCAATTCAAGCGGATACATCATTGACAACGAAGGAAGCATTGCCTTGGTCACCGCACAGCAGCGCGGCACGATGCTGGCTGTATCCGCCGGGCGGATTGTTCCCGCGGCCTTTCTCCCCAAAGGTTCCGGCTTCCTGATTGAAATCCAGGCGGGCTTTTGGGAGCACAAGGTGCACTTCCAAAACCGGGGCAACCGCGTGACCCAATTGGAGGACCCCTACTTGAAGGGCTACGACAGGCTCACGGGAGGGCTGGTCGCCATGCCGCGGCTGGGCTACGTGCACGACGCGCCCAATGGGCTTGTCCGTTTTCAATGTGGCCTGGAGGGATGGTTTGGCCGCATGCAGCCCAACAGGGTGTGGAATGCCGATACCATGACGGCGGATACAGGACCGAGGGCCGATCAGGCCGTGGGCATTTTCGCCGCTTGGATTTTGCGCCTGCGGGCGCGCTCCACCGATATCGATTACTACCATTGACCCCATTGACTGCGGTTTGATCCTCTATCGCATCGCCATCCAACTTTCGAAAGCCGGTATGTGGCTCGCCGCGGCTTTGGGACACCCCAAGGCACGCCTCGCGTGGCGGGGCAGGATAGGTTGGCAAGGGCGGCTTATGGCGGCTGAAGAAACCGCAAGGAAACTGGGCAAGACTGGTCCTTGGCTGCACCTGCACTGCGCGTCTCTCGGCGAATACGAACAAGGCGCGCCCATCCTCGCGGCTTGGCGACGGCAACACCCTCGCACCCCGATTTTGCTCACCTTCTTCTCTCCTTCAGGCGTTGAAGGCGTGGGCGAAACCGACGCAGACCACGTGGACTATCTGCCCTTTGACACGCGGGGCTCCATGCGCCGCTGGTCGACCGCGCTGGAGATTTCGGACACCGTGCTCATCAAATATGAGCTGTGGCCCGAAATGCTCCGCGGCCTCCATGACGCTGGCACCCGAATTCATTTGGTCGCTGCGCGCTTTGACCCCGGTCGCCACCCTTTGAACTGGGCAGGAGGTTTCATCAGAAAACACCTGAAATTTCTATCGACCCTGCAAGTGCAGGACGCGGCATCCGCGGAGGCCATTGCCCGATATGGTCACACGGCGACCGTC
This sequence comes from Flavobacteriales bacterium, assembly GCA_016780385.1. Lineage (GTDB taxonomy): Bacteria > Bacteroidota > Bacteroidia > Flavobacteriales_D > Sanyastnellaceae > UBA8752. The sequence continues at coordinate 5,267 of JADHLY010000018.1, read as the reverse complement.
ACAGGAGACCCCAGGGTAGACAGGGTCACTGAGACTGTTCACGGCACGGCATCACCTGCTGTCCGCGCCCGCCTGGACCGCATCGAAAGCTGGAAAGCAGACCGAAAGCTCATTGTCGTCGGCAGCGCATGGCCGCCGGAGTGGTCCGCACTGCTCAACGCGTTGGACGACCACCCGAACTGGGCCATTCTCTGGGCCCCACATGAAATCAACAGCCGAAGCGCCGCCGATTGGTCGGCCCATGGCGATACAGACACCCTGTCCACGTGGGATGAACGGAGTACGCGGCCTTCTGGGCAGCGCCTCATCCTTGATGAAATGGGGGTCCTGAAATACGCATACGGCCTCGCTGACTTCGCAGTCGTAGGCGGTGGGTGGGGCCAAGGGGTGCACAATGTGCTTGAGCCGGCCGCATTCGGCGTGCCCGTGCTGTGCGGGCCTCAAGTGGCGGGCTTTCGCGAAATCGCAGCGCTGTCTCAATGTGGTGGCCTTCAGGTGTGCGATCGCGAGGAAGACATGCAGGCGGCTTGTCGGTCTTGGATAGAAGCACCCGACGACCGAAAAAGGGCTGGAGATTCAGCCCGAAGTTGGGTCAGCCAGCACGTTGGTGCCACAAACCGCATCGCGGTGACCGTGCAAAAAGCCCGCTGACCAAAAACATCAGCAACGAAAAAGGGCACCTCTGAGAGGTGCCCTTTTTATGAGCGAGAAACGAGACTCGAACTCGCGACCCCAACCTTGGCAAGGTTGTGCTCTACCAACTGAGCTATTCTCGCTTGGGACGGCAAATTTACACCAAATCATCATGCCCACAACCTCAGCAAAAACAAATACCGGGAGAACCAGACATATAATTCTTAGGCTTGAATGACATACGTGATGCATATTGTGGGTGCCACGCCTGATTGCCAGCAACATCGCTCAAATGAAGTACTTCTTTCTGACGTCTACCCTGCTTTTGGGTACCCTTTTCTCATTCGCACAGACCAAGGTCCCCGCCGCGCCCACCCAACGTGATTGCGCTACCCATGAAAAACATGTGCAGATGATGGGGCTCGATGCTGCCTATGCCAAGCGGCATGCAGACCTCGAGCAACACACCGCTGCATTTGTACAATCCCGGGAGGAAGCCCGGGCGAACGGTGCCCAGATGCAATCTGTGGTTGTCACCATTCCGGTGGTGTTCCACGTGGTTTACGCCAACAGCACGGAGAACATACCCGATGCCCAGCTTCTCGAGCAACTGCAAGTACTCAACGACGATTTTCGCCGACTGAATGCGGACCAGGACAACATCTGGCCACAGGCAGCAGACACAGAAATTGAATTCTGCCTTGCCACCCGCGACCCCAATGGGGCCCCGACGGATGGCATTTTGCGGGTTCCCACTACTGCGGGATCATTCGGCTCCAGTGATGCGGTGAAGTTCACGGACCAAGGCGGCTCAGACGCTTGGCCCCGGGACGATTACATGAATTTCTGGGTGTGCAACCTCGGTGGAGGATTGTTGGGATACGCCCAATTCCCCGGCGGCAACGCCGCAACCGACGGCATTGTATGCGGATACCAATTCGTGGGCATTGATGGCCCCGGCGCAGGTGCCTACAACTTGGGCCGCACCGCCACCCACGAGGTCGGTCACTGGCTCAACCTCCGACATGTGTGGGGCGATGGCGGGTGCGGAGCCGATGACTTTGTTGCGGACACCCCAGAGTCTGATGGCGCCAACTACGGTTGCGCCATTGGACACGTCAGTTGCAGCACGGAAGACATGGTCCAGAACTACATGGACTATTCGGATGACGGCTGCATGAATGTCTTCTCGCAAGGACAAGGCGATCGCATGCAAGCCCTGTTTGCACCCGGCGGAACCCGTGTCAGCATCCTCTCTTCCAACGGGTGTTTGCCCGCTGTGCCCGATTTCGACCTCGATGCAGCCATCCTCAGCATCAATGCGCCGACGGGCTTTTCGTGCAACGCTGAAGTCACCCCGTCCATCACGCTGTTCAACAACGGTGGGGACGTGCTCACTTCTGCCACGATCACCTACGACATCGACGGAGGGACGGCTGAAACTTATGCCTGGACAGGATCACTGGAGTTTGGTGAGACCGACATCATCACCTTGCCGAGCCAATCGCCCGGAGACGGTGACCACACCTTCAATGCCGCAGTCTCGGCCCCCAACGGTGGGTCGGACGAAAACACGTCCAACGATGCCAGCAGCAGCAGCTTCGCGCTGGACTCCGAAGGTGTCGACGTCACCATGACGCTCACCTTGGATAACTACCCTGGCGAAACCACCTGGACTTTAGTCGACGACAACGGCAATACGGTGCTGTCCGGAGGTCCTTACGCGGGTTCAGGTGTTGTGGTCGAAACCGGCTGTGTCGCATCCGGCTGCTTCACTTTGAACGTCTTCGACAGCTTCGGAGATGGAATGTGCTGCGCCTACGGAACCGGTGGCTACGAGTTTGGAATCGGCGATCTGGTATTGGCCTCAGGCGGTGAATTTGGCTCCAGCGAATCCTCCGACGTGTGCGTGGGCGACATCGTGCTCGGCTGCACCGACGCGGGGGCGTGCAACTACGACGCAGAAGCCATCGCCGATGACGGAACCTGTGATTACAGCTGTTTGGGATGCACGGACGACACCTTCTGTAACTACAACCCCGACGCCACCACCGACGACGGCAGTTGTGCTGACTTTGACATCTGCGGCGTCTGCGCCGGTGACGGCTCAAGTTGCTCCGGCTGCACGGATGAGACTGCCTGCAACTTCGATGCCGAAGCCACTTTTGATGATGGCTCTTGCTATTTCGCACCTCCGGGAGGGGTGTGCGATTGTTTCACCGACCTCACAATCAACGAGACCCTCTCGGGTGGCGCGGCTGGAACACCCGTTACTTTCGAAGGTTCCGGTGAAGTAGCAGGACTCGACATCACCTTGGATTTCACCGGTGGCTCTGGCAGCTGGGCGGGTGACATGTTGATGGTCATTTCAAGCCCCAGCGGAGACTGCATCGAGTTTGGTGGGTTCAGTGATGCCGTTTCAGCGGGCTGTACCGACCTCGGCAACTACACATTGTGGCCCGGAGATTGGGCGATTAGCGCGAGTGGGATCTACACGGCTTCTCTGGATTTGAGCAGCGCGGGACTCCTCGGCGATGGTACGTGGAGCGTGCAAATCTGGAATGGTTGGGCCACGGGCGGGACCGTGACCTATGTCGCCGATGTGACCATTCAGGATGTCTGCATTGGCGGGGTAATCAATGGATGTACGGATGCTGCAGCATGCAACTACAACCCCGACGCCACGGCGGATGACGGAACATGCGCGGCGCTCGACCTCTGTGGCGTTTGCGATGGCGACAACAGTTCCTGTGGCGGTTGTACCGACCCCGAAAGCTGCAACTATGACCCCGACGCGACCATTGACGATGGCAGTTGTGTGGGCGAAGGTGTGGGTATCGACATCAGCATCACCACTGACATCTTCCCCGAAGAGATCACCTGGACCTTGACCGACAGCCTCGGAGGCATTGTCGCTTCCGGCGGTCCTTTTGACACCGACAATGTGACCATCGACGAGACGGTCTGTGTCGGTGATGGGTGCTACACCTTCACCATGTCCGACAGCTTTGGAGACGGCATCTACGCCCCCGGAGGTTACACCCTCACCGTCGACGGCGAATTACTGGCCTCTGGCGGCGATTATGGCTCCGGGGAGAGCACGACTTTCTGCGCGGGCGCTGATTTTGGATGCACGGATGCGACAGCGTGTAACTACGATGCCGATGCCCTACTGGATGACGGCAGTTGCGACTATAGCTGCTATGGCTGTACCGACCCCGAAAGCTGCAATTACGATGCGGATGCGACCATCGACGATGGCAGTTGTGTGGGCGAGGGAATCGCCATCGACATCAGCATCACCACCGACATCTACCCCGAAGAGATCACCTGGACCTTGACTGATAGCCTCGGAGGCATTGTCGCTTCTGGCGGTCCTTATGACACCGACAACGTGACCATCGACGAGACGGTCTGCGTCGGTGATGGGTGCTACACCTTCACCATTTCAGACAGCTTCGGAGACGGCATCTATGCCCCCGGAGGTTACACCCTCACCGTCGACGGTGTGGCGTTGGCTTCAGGTGGAGACTATGGGGACGGCGAGAGCACGGATTTCTGCACCGACAACCTCAACTTCGGTTGCACAGACCCCACGGCCTGTAACTACGATGCCGAAGCGGGAATTGACAACGGCACTTGCGACTTCAGCTGCAATGGCTGCACGTTGCCCGCAGCATGCAACTACGACCCGGATGCGACCATCGATGATGGCTCTTGCTTGTTCAATGACGATTGCGGCGTTTGTGGAGGCGACAACAGCTCATGCGGCGGATGCACCGATCCGGAAGCCTGCAACTACGATGCAGACGCCACACTGGACGATGGAAGCTGCATCATCGGTGGATTGGCATTCACCATGACGGTGGTTTTGGACAACTATCCCGGCGAATTCAGCTGGTTCTTGACTGACGCCGATGGCGCGACCGTTGCCTCGGAAGAGTACGGGGGCCTGTCAGGCACCATCGAAACGCTGTTCTGCTTGCCTGACGGCTGTTACGACCTGACGGTCAATGACACCTTTGGTGACGGCATCTGTTGCGCTTATGGCGACGGCAGCTACACCCTTACGGTCGAAGGCAGCGCAGTCGCAACGGGAGGAGATTTCGGCTCGACCGAGACGATCAGCTTCTGCACGGGCGATTTGCCTGGCTGCACAGATCCTGACGCGTGCAACTACAATTCCGCGGCCACCGTGGATGACGGTTCCTGCACGTATCCCGCAGCCGACAACGTCGACTGCGACGGTGACTGCCTTAACGATGCGGACAACGACGGCATCTGCGATGAAGACGAAGTGGCCGAAAGCAGCTTCGTACAGCTCGGATACGATGTGGTAGGACAGAATACCGTGGGCGGCATGACCACATACCGCGTGTGGGCAGAATTTGCAGATCCCACAGAGCAACTGGTCGCAGTGTACGGTTTCGATTCGGTCCCCATGACCATCAATACCACCACGGCATTCTACCAAAACGAATTGGGGGGCGCACTCAGTGTGAACTTCAACCCGGCCGTGCTCCCCGTGGATCCACTGCTGGCCTACGACAGCTGGCTGACGGTGGGCGGCGAAAACAATTCAGCCGATGTGAACACCATCGGTTTGGATTTTGCCGACTTTGAAACCAACGGTG
>JADHLY010000017.1 GCA_016780385.1 Flavobacteriales bacterium | reverse complement strand
ATCCGTTTGTCAACGGTGCCGGTACGGGCATGCTTCAGCGACAGGGATGACCCCGGGGTCGCCCCAACGCTAGGCCTTGAGCAGCGTAAAAGAAAATGTGGAGCCCTTGCCTTGAGTGGAGCGCACAGAAATGCTCTGTTCGTGGGCTTCGACGATGTGTTTGACGATGGCCAGTCCAAGGCCACTTCCTCCAGCATTGCGGGAGCGGCTTTTGTCGACGCGGTAAAAGCGCTCAAAGATCCGAGGCAAATGTTCTTCTGACATGCCGATGCCATCATCGGCCACTTCGACCAGGACCTGTTCTTCCATGTCATAGCAGCGCACTTGGGTGGTGCCATTTTCCTTGCCATAGCGCAAGCTGTTGGAGACGAGGTTGGTCAGCACCTGCTCAATTTTGGCCAAATCCGCCTTGACATTAATCTTGCGCGGTCCGTCATCTACAAAAACGATGGAGATGCCCGACCGTTTGGCGCGCTGTTCGAGTTGGTCCATGACCTCGGTGACGAGGTTCCCGAGGTCGAAGGTGGAGACGTTGAGCTCCAAAGAGCCGCCTTCGATTTTGGTGATCACATCGAGGTCGTCAATCAGTCCGGCCATACGGTCCACATTTTTTGCGGCCTTCATCAGGAATTTCCGATTGTGCTCAGGGTCCTCCAGTGCCCCTTCCAACAAAGTGAGGATGTAGCCTTGGATGTTGAACACTGGCGTTTTTAACTCGTGGGCAAGGTTGCCGATGAACTCCTTTCGGAAGGAGTCCTGTTCCTTGAGCAGCGAAATTTCATTGACCTTTTCGGTGGCCCAATCCATCACATCGAGGCGCACTTTTTCCATGACATCCTCTCCCATGTGGACGTCGCGGGCGCGTTCCTTGGTGCTCTTGAAGCGGTGGATGTTTTTGTAGATGATCCTGACCTTCTGGTAGATGAACTTTTCGATGGTGCTGTAGATGACCGCCATGGACAATGCAAACAGCCCCACCGCCCCGAGCGCCAGCGCTTGGATTGGGGCTTCTATGTCATAGATCCAAAAGACAAAGACCGAACATGCCATCCCGAGGAGGGTGACAAGCAAGGAACAGACCATGGCCACACCTCGGGGTGTGCGAATGTTCATGATTCTTCGAACTTATATCCTACTCCTTTGATGGTTCGGAAATAGTGATCGCCCAATTTTTCTCGGAGTTTCCGAATGTGCACGTCGATGGTGCGGTCACCGACCACCACATCGGAACCCCACACCTCGGACAGAATGGTACTTCTGGTGAACACCTTTCCAGGTTGGGACACGAGCAAGCAAAGCAACTCGAATTCTTTTTTCGGGATGGTCATTTCCTCGCCCTTGTGCACCACGATGTAGCGCTCGCGGTCGATTTGGATGTTCTTCCCTTGAAACACTTTGTTTGGCGTTTCTGTCTTGGTGCTGCGGCGGAGCAGTGCTTTGATGCGGCTTAGGAGCACCCTTGGTTTGATCGGCTTGGTGATGTAGTCATCTGCACCTGCATCAAACCCGGCAATCTGGCTGTAGTCTTCACCCCGGGCCGTCAAGAAGGCGACGACCGCATTTTGCAGTTTGGGATTCCCCCGCATCTCTATGCAGGTTTCCATACCGTCCATTTCGGGCATCATCACGTCCAAAAGGATCAAATCAGGTCTGGCCCTTTCAGCGATTTCAATGGCTTCACGGCCATTTCCAGCCGTGTACACTGCGAAACCTTCCTTTTCCAAATTGTATTGAACCAATTCGAGGATGTCGGGCTCATCATCCACAACGAGGATGGTATGGCTGCTCATGGTAGGAATATTTGAGTGAAAATTACTTCTCCCCCCCCGGTTTTAAGAAATGTGTGGGCGGGTTGTGAATGCTTTTTGCAAATGCACACTCGGCAGCCAATCCTCCCATGAAATTCCCAGCAGAGCGCGGCATCATTTATCGCAGCGTGACACCCAGCCGCTGCTCGAGCTGTTCGCGCACGCGGTGAACGGTCTTGTCAATGGCCTTATCGCTGAGGGTTTTGTCCTCATCCTGAAGGTGCAGCGAGATGGCATAAGAGTCCAGTCCCGTCTTTTCATCATGGTAGACATCAAAGAGGTTGACGTGACGCAGAAGTTTGCCGCCTGTTTGTCGCGCCACAGACTCAATTTCCGCATAGGAGGTTCCTGCAGAAACCTTGAGGCTTAAGTCTCTGCGCACACCAGGGAAACGGGGCAAGTCCTGGGCTTTCACCTTGCGTTTGCCGGACCAGGTCACCAGGGCGTCAAAGGGCAAATCAGCATGGAACACATCAGCTTCAATGCCGAACTGACGGCACAGAGCGGGGTGTACGAGGCCAGCGCGAACACTGAAGCCCTTCGCCCCTTTCCATTCGAGACCTTCTTTGAAGAAGCCCCCGCTGGGAAGGGCAGCACAGTGTATTCCTGCAACGCCGGATTGCGTGAGCAAGGCCTCGACAGCGCCTTTGAGGAAGGACATGCCATCCTGTTCCTGTTTGCGCCAATTTTCAGGCGAAGTGCGGCCAGATACGGTGAGCGCCAAACGCTCCGTTTCCTTGTGTCCACCCGTTTCACTTTGGGCATACACCTTGCCAAATTCGAAGAGTGACAGGTCTGGACGCTGGTGGTTGCGGTTGCGCGCGACCGTTTCCAATCCCTGGAGCAGCAACGTCTGCCGCATGGCATCGAGCTCCGAGCTCAAGGGGTTGAGCAGCAACACGGCACGCTCAGGTTGCAGGCTTGGGTCCTCTACCAACTTGAGGTGGGCTGAGGGTACCAATGAGTTGTGCATTACCTCGTGAAACCCACGACCAACTAATGTGGAAGCGAGGTCATTGCGCAGCTGTTCCGGGTCAGGATTGGGTTTGGCAGACAGGGAAACGGTCATCCGACCGGGCAGCGGAATGTGGTCGTAACCGTGGATGCGCAAGACCTCCTCTACGACATCTGCCGGCCGGGTCACATCCCGGCGATATGCGGGGACTTCCAGCGCGAGCATGCCGTCTTTTTCGGACTGTATACCGATGTCGAGGGCACCGAGTATGCCGCGCACGCGGTCCCGATCCAAGGCGATGCCGATCATGGTGTCGAGCCTGTCCCAAGACAGGTTGACCACTTGGGGGCCCGGCAGTGTGCCGCGAAAGGCCTGCACGCCGCCATCCACAGTCGCACCGGCATACTCCATCAGCAGGGTGACGGCTTTTTCCAAAGCGGGAGCCGCCATATTGGGGTCGACACCGCGTTCAAACCGGAACGAGGCATCGGTGGAGAGGGTATGGCGCTTGGCGCTCTTTCGGATGGTGACCGGCTCGAACCAGGCGCTTTCGAGAAAGACGGAAGTCGTGCCGCTGTGGACTCCGCTTTCTGCGCCGCCAAAAACCCCTGCGAGACACATCGGCTTTTCGGCATCCGCGATGACGAGGTCGGCTGCGGTCAAGGTGAGTTCTTTGTCGTCGAGTGCCGTGAACCGCTCGCCTTCCTGGGCCTTTCTGACCCGAACGCATTGGCCCGCAATCTGGTCAGCATCAAAAGCATGGAGGGGCTGGCCGAGGTCATGCAAGATGTAATTGGTCACGTCGACCACGTTGTTTTTGGGTTCCAATCCAATGGCGCGCAGGCGCTGTTGCATCCAATCTGGTGAAGGCGCCACTTGGACGTTGCGCAGGGTGACCCCCAGATAGCAGGGGGCATCTTCGGGGGCATCCACTTCCAGGCGAATTGGACCATTACCCTCGGAAAGGGCCGGTTGTGGAATCGGCGCCAACGCCGGAATACCTGTCCCTGTGCCTCCGCCGCCGTTCCAGAGCATGGCGGCCCGCAGGTCGCGGGCGACGCCGATGTGGCCCATGGCATCGGTGCGGTTTGGTGTTAGTCCAATCTCGATACGGTGGTCGCTTTCTACACCTAGGGCAGCCGCTGCGGGCTGTCCCACTTGCGCTGCCGCGTCAAGGACGAGGATGCCGTCGTGGCTTTGGCCGATGCCGAGTTCGTCCTCGGCACAGATCATTCCTTCAGAGACTTCACCCCGGATCTTGCCCTTCTTGATTTTGAAAGGGTCCCCTTCGGTGGGGTGACACGTGGCGCCGATGGTGGCCACGATGACCTTCTGGCCTTGGGCCACATTGGGGGCGCCACAGACGATGTTGAGGGGGCTTTCTTCGCCCACATTGACGGTTGTGACCCTCAACCGGTCGGCATTGGGGTGTTGCTCACAGGTCAAGACCTCGCCGACCACCATGCCCTTGAGCCCTCCTGGAACGGCGGGAATTTCTTCAACCCCTTCTACCTCGAGGCCCGTAGCGGTGAGGATGTCGGAAATGGCGTGGGCGTCCTGGGGCTGCCCTTCCATGGGAAGCCAGGTCCTGAGCCAGTCGAGAGAAACGTTCATTGGGCGGTGGTTTGTGCCTGTAGCTCGTGCTCAGACGCCCGCGAATTTAATCCACGAGGCCCAGCGTTTCAGGCTCTTGGGCAGGAATCATGGGCGCGCCGAATTGCTTTAATAACTTACAGCGACCTATTTACGTGAGTGGACCCCACAATCACACCTTGAATCAGTTGCCGTGAAAAAGATTCTCATCATCGAGGACAACCAATTTCTTCGCACCACCACTGCAGACATTCTGCAGCTGGCCGGGTATGAAGTCATTCAAGCCGAGCATGGTAAGGAAGGGGTAAGCCGCGCACAGCTTGATCGGCCTGACATGATCGTGTGCGACGTTGAAATGCCGGAGCTCGACGGTTACGGGGTGTTGCACTACCTGTCCAACGACCCGACGACAGCGATGATTCCCTTCATTTTCCTCACTTCCCGCGATGGCACGGAGGAAATGAGGAGGGGCATGTCGAGCGGGGCGGATGATTATTTGGTGAAGCCGTTCAGTGAAGCAGACTTGCTCGCCACCATCGAGGTGCGTCTCAAGAAGAGCGCCATCCTGCAGCGCGAATACGGGCGCCCACCGCAGCGCTTGAACGAGTTCATTGCAGACGCCAATGAGCAAGGAGGCATTCCGGGCATTGATGTTCGAGACCGGCCCCGACGCTACGGGTCGGGACAAGTGCTCTTCGCAGAAGGGGACGCTACGAACAATGTCTACTACGTCGCTTCTGGTGTGGTCAAGATTTTTCGCACCGATAACTACGGCAAGGAACTCATCATCGAACTCTGCAAGCCAGGGGACTTCTTCGGTCACATGGACGTGCTCAAAGGACTGGAATACACCAGCGCAGCGGAGGTGCTGGAGGATGCGGAAGTCCACCTTGTCCCGCGGAAGGTCTTTTTGGACTTAATGCACCGCAACCGTGATGTTGCCATGCGTTTCATCCGGATGTTGGCTGGCGAAGTCACACAAAATCAAGAGCGCCTGCTGGCCTTGGCCTATGCCTCGGTCCGCGAACGGACGGCCCAGGCGCTGTTGGACTTGAACAGCCGCTTCAAGGAGTCAGGCTCTCAACCCCAGCTCAGCCGTGAAGACCTCGCGGGTATGGTGGGAACGGCAAAGGAGAGCCTCATCCGGGCGTTGAGTGATTTCAAATCTGACGGATGGGTCAGCCTTTCCGGCAAAAACGTCCTCATCGAAGACGAAGTCGCCCTCAAGCGCTTTGCGGGGCGATGAGGTCTGCGGGGTCATCTCCAAAATAATCCAACAGTCCACGCCGGATTAGGATGTCCTGTTGTTTGGGCTCCAACTGGGGCAGGGGCACTTTTTCCTCGAAATGAGGCCAGCCGTCTTCGTCGCGCCCGATGAAGGCATAAAAACCCTCAGGCACGAGCACCGTGCACACGGCGACGTGCATGAGGTCCATTTTTTCGTCCTTCTTGAACGTCCGGAAGCCCTGCCCGAGCTCTTGGACTCCCACCAAAAACAGGATGTCTTGCAGGTCCATCCCACCGCCAAACCGCGCCTCGAGCACGTGCAACAGTTTGCGCCAACGGGTTTCAAATTCAACGTCCATGAGGAGATACAATGGTAGGCAAACAAAAAGGAGAGCCCGAAGGCTCCCCTTTCAATGGTCGGGATGACTGGACTCGAACCAGCGACCACACGTCCCCCAGACGCGTACTCTACCAACTGAGCTACATCCCGGTTTTCCGCCAAAGCGGAGCGCGAAAATAGGCAATTCCTTCTGTCTACAGACAGAAAGTCATTCCATGATGACCGTCTGCTCGTTGGTCATCTCTTCTTCAATCTTGATGATGCCGATGCCCTCGAGGGATCCTTTGGTCGCTTCAATGTCGAGGACGGCAAAGCCAGCCTGTCCTTGCTTGTAATACTCTGAGAAATTGAAGCTCACACTGCCTGCCGCGTTGGTGACTTGCGTGGTGTCGAAACGAAGCTCACCGATGAAAGTCTGGTTGACAGACCCTACCGCATAAAGGCGCACCTCTGCCCCTTGAACGGGGGCTCCAAGGCTGTTCTGCACGTAGACAACAGCCACGGTATCCTCGATCTCATTGCATCCGGTGAAACCAAATGTCATGGCGAACAACAGGGCCAACATGCCGGCAACGTGGAAAGGGGTGTTCGATTTCATATTTTCGAGGTCGCTTTTCGGGGGCCATCATTCTCCTCCGCGGCTTACAAATAACGCAAATTCCAATCGATGGTTGTCTTTTCTCTGCGCACACTCACCTTGATGGTGTCATTCTTGATGTTGCCCTCGCTCATGTTAGCGGCTGAAAGTGAAGGGGACCGAAAGCGGGTGCGCATCGAAACCTCCCTCGGTACCATGGTGGTCGAGTTGTATGATGAGACCCCTGAGCACCGCGACAACTTCTTGAAGCTTGCCAAGGAGGGGTTCTATGACGAGCTGTTGTGGCACCGCGTGATCAAAGGGTTCATGGCACAAGGTGGGGATCCCAAATCGAGGGGGGCAGCAGCCAATGTTCGCTTGGGGTCAGGAGGACCAGGCTATACTGTGCCCGCGGAAATTGATCCTCAGTTCATTCACGTAAAAGGGGCCTTGGCTGCAGCCCGTCAAGGTGACCAGGTGAATCCGGCCCGCCGCAGCAGCGGTAGCCAGTTCTACATCGTGCAGGGCCGTAGCGTGAGCCCACAAATGTTGCAAGGCGTAGTGCGCAACATCTCTCAGGCCACCGGAACCCCTTTTTCGTACACACCCGATCAAATCGCCGCCTACCAAGAGTTCGGAGGAACCCCGCACCTCGACATGCAATACACCGTGTTTGGCCGTGTGATTGAAGGGTTGGAAGTACTGGATGCGATTTGTGACGTTGAGGTGGCCAGTTCCAACCGCCCATTGGAAGACATCACCATGAAGGTGGAAATCCTTAACTGACCACTCATGTCGACACTCAATCAAGCTGAATTGGACCGGCTGTTGGCCGAAGCCAAGACAGCGGATGTCTCCAATGGGGATGCTTTGGAGGCCTTTAGAATTGCCCATTTCGGTCGGCAAGGATTGTTGAAGGACCTCAACGAGCGCTTCCGCGCCGTCCCCGGTCCCGAAAAGCGGGAGATGGGTCAAGCATTGAACGCTTTCAAACAAGCCTTGCAAGCCCACTTCGATGAGGCCAAAGCAGGGTTGACTGCCGAGGAAGACGCCCAGGGCAGCGGAGCCGACCACACCCGTCCCAGTGGGGAAGTGCCGCTTGGGTCGCATCACCCCATTAGGATTGTACGCCGGGAGATCCTCTCCATCTTCGATCGCATGGGCTTTACCGTCGCGGACGGCCCTGAAATCGAGGACGATTGGCATGTTTTTTCCGGACTCAATTTTCCGGAGGAGCACCCTGCGCGCGACATGCAGGACACTTTTTTCATCCAGCGCGATCCGGACCTTCTGCTGCGGACCCACACAAGTTCTGTTCAGGTGCGCGAGATGGAGAAGCGGGAGCCGCCGTTGCGCATTGTCATGCCCGGGCGGGTCTTTCGCAACGAGGCCATCAGCGCGCGTGCGCACTGTATTTTTCACCAAATCGAAGGCCTGTACATCGACCGGGACGTGAGCTTCGCAGACCTGAAGCAGACCTTGTTGGTTTTTGCCGAGCAATTGTTTGGCAGTGGCACCAAAATCAGGCTGCGTCCGAGTTATTTCCCCTTCACGGAGCCCAGCGCCGAGATGGACGTCTATTGGGGGCTTGAGACCGAGGTGGACAAGCGCATCACCAAAGGAACAGGGTGGCTCGAAATCATGGGCTGTGGCATGGTGGACCCAGCAGTATTGGAGGCATCCGGCATCGACCCCAACGAGTTCACGGGCTTTGCCTTTGGCATGGGCATCGAACGCATCGCCATGCTGAAATGGCAGATTGGCGATCTCAGGGCCTTCTTCGAAAACGACATTCGGTTCCTCGAGCAGTTCACCGCGGCCTCCTGAGCTGGCCCACCACATCGCGCTGGGGGTTTTCAACGGTTCACACCTGATTGTCGGATGCGAAGGCGGGGTGTTGAAGCCCGCTTGTCAGGTAGCTTGAAGCGCAATGTGCCGCCTGTTTTTTCTCGCCATCCTATGCGCCTTGACGCCCTCCATGTGGGCGTTGGACCAAAGCGGTCAGGCGTGGTTGGAGCAGGCGGATTCGCTCCGCCAACAAGGACAGGACGCTGCAACCCTTGATTTTCTGCAGTCAGCCGAGCAACAATTTCGCAAGTCCGGCGAGGCTTGTTGGGTGGCCCGCTGTGCCGAACGGCGTGCGCGTGTGCACTTGGATTGGCGCAACCCCGGTCATGCTGCGGAGGCCCTCGCTGCGGCCCTGCTCGCTGCGGCGTCATGCCCTGAATTGGCCGATGATGCGGAGGGCTGGCGGTTCTCGTTGGCCCAGGCCAAGCTGGACTTGGGTGCAAGGGATGAGGCGCGCTGGATCCTCGCGAATTTGGTGCAAACGGGATCCCGCGCTGAGGGCGACCTGCGCTTCAAGCACCTCGCCATTGAATCCATGGCGCGTTTGGCGCAGATGTCCTTGGAAGAAGGGGCCTACGAAGCGGCAATCGAAGACTTCAATCGCCTGGCTTTGGCTCACTTTGATAACGACAGTCCCAGCAAGGCACTCGATGCATGGGGGTGGTCTGCGGTGTGTTCGGGGCTGGCCAAAAACGGCGCAATTGAGGGTTGGCAGCGGGTAGTGGACCACCCAGAATGGAAGGCCATGACGGTTCAGGAGCGCAGTACAAAAGCCGTTGGTTGGTCAGGCTTGTTGCTGGGTGCAGGGGCCTTGGCGCCATTCGATGTGCTGGCTACATGGCCTTGGGCAGCTGCGCTGGAATGCGCTCCGGGAGCGGTGGATCCACTGCAGGAGGCCAAATGGGCACTGTTGCGGGCCAAGAGACACCAGCGCGATCATGCGGCCCAAGCCTTGGCGGCATCGCACCAGGCCGAGTTGGCGGCCCGCGCCATCAGCCAACGCTCAGTGCGGGAAACCATGCTATCCGAGGCATTGCGCCTCCGCGCCCGCATCTTGGCAGGGACTGGCGCCCATGGTCCCGCTTATTTCGCTTTGCAGGAAGCAGACAGCCTTCAAATGGCGCAAGGGCGGGCTGACAGGGCGCGCACGGGCGTCTTTGAGAGCGAACCTTGGCTCACGGCCATTGGCGACGAGCGCACGCGGATGGAAAGCGAGCGGACGGTATTGTGGCAATGGTCTGCGGGTGGATTGGTCTTCCTGTTGTTGCTGATGGGAGTTTGGACATGGCGGGCGCAACTGCGGTTGAGTCGGTTGCGCGGCAGGCTGCGTCAATTGCAACAGCATTGGCTTCCAGGACGACAACACCAGGTGCACGAGTTGGCGCTGTCCGGTGCGCGTCTCGTAGAGGCCGCCAAGGGCCATGCGCTCCCCGGGGAGCTCAAGCGAGATTTGGATGAATTTGGTCGCCTGGCAGCACTGTGTGCCCAAGAGATGCGCCACGATCCGGTGGACCTGAAAGGGCTGTGCCTCACCTTGGCTGAAGGCCACACGGCGGGCGGCGTGTTGGACTGGTCGCTCCGTGAAGAAGTGCCGTTTCAGGGCGATGCCGATCAACTCCGCGACTTCCTCACGGTGCTGCTGTCGGGAATGGGGATGGGCAGTTGCCGCATGGCCATGCACAGCAGGGCCGACGGCCTTGCGGTCACTTTTGATGATTTTGCAGAGCGCGGATGGTGGCGCGATGCCATGAGCCTCTTCGCCGGTGATCGGGAGGCCCGGCATTGGTCCTTGGTTCGGTTGCGCTGCGACCGTTTGGGTGGCCAGCTTGAACTGGATTGCGACGCCACAGGTGCGCGCAGCTTGGAGGTCTCCCTTCCGGTTTATTCGGCGTAAACCACCTGCGTGAGCACCTCACCGACCTTTCCCAGTACTTCCGGATCGATGGCAGAGAGGTTGTCGCCGTGGGTATGGTGGTATTGGAAGTAACCCATCATCTGGGTCTCGAGGTGATAGTGGACAATGTTGGCCGAGGGAATGCCGGCCAATTGACTCACAAACAAATTGTCATCGATGGTCTGAGGGGTCACGCGGCTTCGGAACACGTCACCGTGGCCGAGTTTGCGGGCTGTGGACCAGACCTTGTCCACTACGCGCGGGGCGAGGGCCATGGAGGTGCCCTCCTTGTTGAAGACCGCACCTTTGGCGCCGACCATATCCAGCAGAATGCCATACTTGGCCCGGTATCCCGGAACGTGCGGACGCCGTGCCCAGTATTGTGAGCCCAGGCACCAATCTGTGTAGTCTGCGTCGCGGTTGGGCAGCCACTCCGGCTCGCCATAGTCCTCCGCATCGAAAAAGGCGATGTCCACACCGATGTTGGGCAATGAGTCACCCATGATGCGGGCCAGCTCCAGCAAGACACCGACACCCGAGGCACCGTCGTTGGCGCCGTCGATGGGTTCGCGTGTCCGCACCGAGTCTTTGTCCGCAAAAGGCCGCGTATCCCAGTGTGCATAGAGCAGAATCCGGCGCTGCACGTTGGGATTGAACGCCCCAAAAATGTTGCGGATGTCCAGCTTTGTTCCATCAAATGCGGTCACCCGGGCGTCCTGCACGGTCACATCCGCGCCATGCCCTTCGAGCTGCGCTATCAGCCAATCGCCACACTGTTGGTGACCTATGCTGTTCGGAACACGGGGACCGAAGGCCACTTGGCGGGCCACATAATCAAAAGCGCTATCGGCAGAGAAGGCCGGCGTGTTGACCAACGCGACTTCTTTCTGGGCTGAGGGAGCCGTGCGGCTGGGCTTCCGGGCACTGTCACCACCGCTGCATCCTGCCCACATCATGAAGCAGAGCCCAGCCCAGCATGCGGCTGAAATCCGCTCAGTCAAACGTCCAGGTCGTTCCATCTTTGCTGTCCTTGATCTGTACACCGAGGGCGCCCAATCGGTCCCGAATGAGGTCTGCGGTTGCCCAGTCTTTGTTGGCTTTGGCCTCGGCACGCACGGCGCACAATACCTCCATGAGTTGGTCCGAACGGTCTTCGCCTCCCGCGCCGTCCTGCGTTTCGGGCACGAGTCCCAAAATGTCGTGGGCGAATTGATCAAAGAGGGCGCGCAATGCGGTGATGCCTTCTTCCGTGATGGGCATGTGACCGCTGGCTGCAGAATTGATCACCTTGACCGCATCGTAGAGCACCGCGATGAGCATGGGCGTATTGAAGTCGTCGTTCATGGCCGCATAAGCCCTGTCGCGCAGCGCATCAACGTCGGGGTGTCCTTCCGCCCCTTCCACAGGAGTCAAGTCTCCCAGCAGTCCCCAAGCCGCCATGAGGCGCTCGAGGCCCTTTTCGGCCGCTTGAAGCGCGGGGTTCGAAAAGTCCAAGGTGCCGGCATAGTGTCCTTGCAGCATGAAGAAGCGCACCGTCATTGGAGAGTAGCCCTTTTCGAGCAGCTTGTGGTTGCCGGTGATCAGCTCTTCCGGCGTGAACCCGTTGCCCTCTGACTTGGACATTTTGCGCCCGTTCACCGTGAGCATGTTGCCATGGATCCAGTATCGCACGGGTTCCTCGGGGCCATGTGCGCCCATGTTCTGGGCGATTTCGCACTCGTGGTGAGGGAACTTCAGGTCCATGCCACCACCGTGAATGTCAAAGGTCTTGCCGAGGTATTTGGTGCTCATAACGGAGCACTCAAGGTGCCACCCTGGGAAGCCTTCGCTCCATGGGGACGGCCAGTGCATCAGGTGGCTGGCGTCGGCTTTTTTCCAAAGGGCAAAGTCGAGGGGGTCTCGCTTTTCATCTTGGCCATCCAAGGCCCGCGTCTGGTTCTGTAGCTCGTCGATGCGGCGACCGCTCAGCGCACCATAATTGTGTTGCTCCGCGTATTTGCGGACATCGAAGTAGACGCTACCGTTGGAGGCGTAGGCATATCCATTTTCGATGATTTTCTCGATCATGCTGATTTGCTCCACAATGTGTCCGGTGGCCGTCGGCTCGATGGACGGAGGCAGGATGTGAAAGACCCGCATGACATCGTGAAAGTCATTGGTGTACCGCTGCACCACTTCCATGGGCTCGATGTTCTCGAGCCTGGCCTTCTTGCCGATTTTGTCTTCGCCGTCGTCGGTGTCACCGGTGAGGTGTCCCACGTCGGTGATGTTCCGCACGTAGCGCACCTTGAAACCGAGGTGCAACAAGTAGCGGTAGACGATGTCGAACGTCAAGAAGGTCCGGACATTGCCGAGGTGGACATTGCTGTACACGGTAGGCCCGCAGACATACATGCCCACGTACGGCGGATTGTACGGGGTGAAGCGCTCCTTTTCTCGCGAGAGGGAATTGCCAATGTGCAAGTCCGCGGCATACGGGGACAGCGGCGTTTCGGCGGGCGTATTGGAGGAATCCATGGGGTGTCCAGGTTCAAGAGTGGGGTTCCGGGTGCGAATATCGCAAAGCGAAGACCGGCCCACACGCTTTCGGTGGACCGGTCTTCTTGGTCAAGCGGGCCGGACGTGCCGGCCTTAAGGCATCAAGCAGTATATCGTGTGCTCAGAGGTCGCGCTGCATCATGCGGCCTGAGCGGTATGTCGTGCGGCTGGTCACCCGGCCTTCGCGGTCGAGGCGGATCACATCACCTTCTTCTTGGCCATCCAAAAGATCGACCAGCATTTCGAGTTGTCCGTTGTCGTGGAAGTAGCGTTGTTGGCCTTGTCCGACACCTTGCTGGTCAAATGTCAGCATCTGCCGCACAGTACCATTGGGCCAGTAGCGGCGAAGGTGTCCCACATTGACGCCGTGTTCCCAACGGCCTTCCTCGAGGAGCCTGCCTTCGTCAGAGAAGACTTTGTAGTGCCCAAAAGGAGCATCGTGGACGAAGTGAATCTCCGAGCGCACGTTTCCATTGTCGTGATAGCGCTTCCAGACACCTTCACGGCGTCCGTTCACGAGGTCACCCTCCTCGAAAATGGCATCAGCTGGAAAACCTTCTACAGCCGCATCCTTTCCTAGGATGACCACATGTTGGCTTTCCTTCGGGTCTCCATCAGCAGTAGGACTGTAAGCCGAGCTTCCAATGACCGGACCGATCATGAGGGCAAGCACCAGAAAGAGGGCATCGAATTTCATAGGGCGTATCGTTGTGATGCTCCTCTTACGCCCAGGCCTCCGCCAAGGTTTCGATTCCGAGAAAAAAGAGTGAAACAGGCTTAGCTGACCTGCGGCAATGGCTGCACATCCCGGCGCGACGCCATCATGGAGCGCACCAGTTCTTCCAGTCCGACTTGAGGGGCCCATCCCCAATCGCGGCGGGCCATGGCATCGTCCATGGCATCGGGCCATCCAGCGGCAATGGCCTGCCGGAAGTCCGGAGCGAACACCGCTTTGAACTCGGGCACGTGGCGTCGAATTTCCGCGAACAGTTCCTCTGGGCTAAAGGACATCGCACCGATGTTGTAGGCTTCAGCGCACTGCAGCGCGGCGCGCGGTGCGGCCAACAGCTGCAGGGCGCCGGTCACGGCGTCATCCATGTGCATCATGGGCAACTTCTCTTGGGCCTCCAAAAAACAGGTGTAGGGTGCGGCACCGTGCAAGTGGTCAAACACCTCCACCGCATAATCCGTGGTGCCCCCTCCAGGAGGTGCCAGTGTTCCGATCAAACCCGGGTATCGCACGCTGCGCACATCGACCCCGCGGTGTTGGTGGTACCATGCGCACCAATGCTCACCGGCGTTTTTGCTGACGCCGTAGACCGTTGTAGGCAGGCGGTGTCCTGTTTGTGCCGCCACGGGGCCAGATCCCGGGCCGAAGACGGCAATGGAACTCGGCCAGAACACCTTGGCGATGTGGTCCATGCTGGCGGCCAGCTCCAAGACATGAAGCAGTCCATTCATGTTGAGGTCCCAAGCCCACTGAGGCTCCTGCTCGCCACGCGCGCTCAGTGCGGCGGCCAGGTGGTAGACATGGGTCACCTTGTGCCCCCCCAAGCCGGCGGCGAGGGCGCCTTGATCACGGACGTCCACCTTTTCGAAAGGCAGTTCTTGCAGAGGCGCATAGCTGGGCGCCTTGATGTCCAACAGCACAACGCGCTCACCGGCTTCCATCAACCTCAGGGCAATCTCGGTCCCGAGTTGACCAGAGGCTCCAATGATGCCATGCACGTCCACGTTCATGTCCGCAAATATGCGCAGGATGTAGCTTGCGTCCATCATGGGTGAAACCGGCGCCGAAAAAATGGAATTCGACTACACGCTTCCCGAGTCGCACATCGCGAAGCATCCGCCTGCGCGCCGGGAAGATGCGCGGTTGCTGCACGTGGACAGCACCGGAAACTGGGCCGACCGCGGCATTGTGGATTTGCCGCACCTGATTCCCGCGGACAGCCAGCTTTGGGTCAACGAAACCCGAGTGTTGCACGCGCGCATGATGGCCTTCAAGCCCACGGGCGGCGCCTTAGAGTTGCTCTTGCTGGAGCCTGCTGACGTCCCTGTGGAACAGGCCCTCACGGCGAAGTCCCCAGTGATTTGGAACGCCTTGGTGGGCGGGGCTAAGAAATGGAAATCCGGTGCCCTTTCCGTTCCGGACAGCGGGGTGGACCTCAGAGTGGAGCGCGCCGGTGAAGCGCTGCAGTTCAGTTGGCAAGGAGAAGAAGACTTCGGTACAGTGCTGGACCGGCTGGGCCGTATCCCTTTGCCGCCCTACATGCGCCGGCCTGCAGCAGCGGAAGACGCCGAACGCTATCAGACGGTCTTTGCAAGGCTGCCCGGCAGCGTGGCGGCGCCGACGGCTGGATTGCACCTCACAGAGAACCTGTTGGGGGCCCTCGCACGTCAGGGCGTCTTGTGCGGCAAGGTCACCTTGCACGTGGGTGTGGGGACTTTCAAGCCCCTGGCAGGCGATCCCGAGGGTCACCTCATGCACGGCGAACGCTGTATCGTCTCACGGGCTGGCCTGAAGGAATTGGCCAAAGGCCAGTCGATCACGGCGGTGGGCACCACGACCATGAGGACCTTGGAAAGCTTGTTTTGGTTGGCCTGCCGGTGGCGGGAACAAGGCGTCGGGCCAGAACATGAGATAGAGCAGTGGATATACAAAGGCATACAGGAGCCCTTTGATACGTTTGGTGATGCCGCTGAGTGGCTGCTGGAGCGCACGGCCGAGCAGGGCGGTGGAATTGAATTTGTGACCCATCTGATGATTGTGCCCGGATATCGGGTGCGTTCAGCGGATCGGCTGCTCACGAATTTCCACATGCCCAACAGCACCTTGCTCTGCATTGTGGAAGCCATGTTGGGCCCCATATGGAGGGACGTCTACGCCCATGCTGTGGCCGAGAACTATCGCTTCCTCAGTTACGGAGACGCCTGTCTGTTGGAGCGTCGAGATTGACACTGCAACGGACAGGCGTCCAAAAAGGAGTTTGGTTTCGAATCAGCTGCCCTGGCGCAGGTCTTCGATGTCGGCCTTCTCCGTAATGGCGTTGGACAAGCGCACAGGCGCTCCACTGCCAATGGGGAGATTGCGGAAGTAGGTCCGGTCATTGAGACTCTGGACTTCCGTGGCGAATTCGCCAGAAGCTTCGACTTCATTGCGGGTGACTGGGCTGACCACAAAAATGCCGTTGTTGCCTTGAATGGGCGCACTCACTGCATTGAGTTCCAGTGCAAAGGCAGAACCCACTACTTCGGGCTCTGGTGCGCTTCCCGCGCCAGTAATGGTGGGGGTCTTCAAACCAACACCATTGGCGCTGTTCACGGTTGAACCGGCAGCGGCTGCAATGTCATCGAGTGAACTGCCAGCCATAAGCTCCATGTACATCTCGGCTTTCTTTTCTTTCAAAGCACCCGCGCGCATGGCAGCCTCCACATTTTCGAAGGGGGGTACCCCTTTCTCTTTGATGTTCACGAGGCAAGCAATGATGTAGTTTCCATCAATGCTGAAGGGGTTAGATACGTCACCGACTTCAGCACCGTAGGCCCATCCGACCACCTCAGCCCCGTTGGCAAGACCCGTGATCGCAGCAGTTCCAGATTGTACATCGCTCGCCTGGACGATGGCATAACCCATGGTGTCGGCCGCAATGCGGAAGGACTCCGTGTCGCCGTTTTCGATGGCGAAGTTCATGGCGGTCTCCTCGGCCCCTTGAGCAGTAGCATTGGAAATGTCCACGTTGCGCTCGACGCGCTGTATCGTAATCGCATCCGAAGTCCACTGCTGGTCCAACACCTCGATGAGGTGGAGTCCATAGTTGGTCTGGGCAGTTCCAATCGTTCCAACGCGGTTGTCGAAGCAGAAGTCTTCAAACGGCTTCACCATGCGGCCCCGGCGGAATTCATACTCACCACCGGTTGCCTTGGAACCGGGGTCTTCACTGTGCTTGTCGACGAGGTCGGCAAAGGCATCACCGGCCCGGAGTCGGCGCTTGAGTGAATCGGCACGTGCTTTCAATGCTGCAACCTGCTCGGGATCATTGATGTCCTCTGTTTTGAGCAGGATGTGGCGGCACTTCACAGTGCTGTCTGCGACGGCATCCTTGGAGATGACTTTGTCCAAGCGGATGGAAGTGCCTTCGAAATAAGGCCCCACCACATCACCCACAGAGGCGGCCTCCAACTTGATGGCCTGGCTTTCCTTGTCCAATGCTGGGCCAATGATTTCAAGCCTGCTCGTTTCGCCTACGAGCCTGTAATCGTCAAGAAAAGACTCGTCATCAGTGGTTTCAGACCAAGGAGCCACCAACTTGGCAAGTTCGGCTTCAGCCTCATTGCGGTCGTCGGCACTCGCAGTCAGCGGGATGCGGATGTACTCGATGTCGCGTCCAGCACGTTGCGCGTACTGTGCATCCTCTTTGTGAGCGCGGTAGAACGCCTTGACCTCGGCATTGGAGACCTCCACCTCGGAATCGGGAATGGCGCTATAACGCTTCTGCACATAGCGGAAGTCAACTTTTTGTTGGTTCAGCAGGAAGTCGCGCTTGCCTTCGAGGGTGTTGGCAGCGAGTCCTGAGCGAACAAGCCCATCAAACTTCTCGCGCATGCGCTTGTGCTGGATGACGCGGGCGTAACCCGCATAGTTGGCCTTGCCAGCGGGGTCCGAGTACATCGTACTGAAGGTCTGCTTCCAATTCTGCTTCTGTTCTTCGGTGACCTGGCCTCCGTAGAAAGTGCGAGAGACCCAAGGCGAGATGTAATCTCCGTAGCGGATGTCATCAAATTCCTCCTTGGTCAATTCGAGGCCGAGGGCGTCAAAATTGTCACCGTAAAGGCGCTCTACGACGATGTCGCCCCAGACTTCATTCTGGGCAGCTTTGTCGTCTGTGTAGTTGAACAGGTTGTTCCTCTCTTGAACCCGTGTGCGGTATTCAAGGAATGAAATGTCGTCCCCATTGATGGTGCCGGCGGCTTGGCTGCCGGGGTTGTTTCCGAACAATGCGATTACGGCATCATAAGGAACAAGGAAACTGAACATTCCCAACCCGATGAGGGTGAGGAGGAGCGTTTGGCGGTTGCGGATGCTTTCGATCATGCCCATGGTGGCAGGATTTTTTTCGTGGTTCACGAAGATACGCACGGTCTTCCGGACCGCATCAGCCCTCTTCAGGCTCTTTTCTCAAGACTTCAATCAGGACAATCCGCGCACCATCGACGCGGGTGACAAGGATGGAAAGTCCATCCAATTCCAATCGCTGGCCTTCCTCTGGAATGGCTTCCATGTGCTGGAGCACCAGGCCTCCTAGGGTTTCATACGACTCGTTTTCAGGGAGTTGTAGGTTGTATCGTTCGTTGAGATCATCGACTTCATGACGGGCGCTAAACCTGTAATGGCCTTCGCCCAGCTCCATTTCCACCAGGGCCTCCGTGTCGTGTTCGTCCTCGATGTCCCCGATCAATTCCTCGACAATGTCTTCCATGGTGAGGATGCCCGAGGTGCCTCCATACTCATCTACCACCACTGCGAGGTGCCTTTTTCTGCGGATGAACTCTGCCAAAATGTCCTGGGCGCCCATCGGCTCAGGCACGATGATGGTGGGGTGCAGATAGCGGGCCAGTCCAGCCCCCACCGAGTCGCCGTCCTCTTCGGCGCGCCGCAGCAAGTCTTTTGAGTGCACATAGCCAATGACGTGGTCAATGGTATTCCGATAGATGACCACCTTGCTCAGGCCCGTGTCGGTGAAGCAGCGGTCCAGTTCCTCGAGGGAAGCGTTGGTATCCAGCGCCACAATTTCGTTGCGGGGCACCAGACAGTCGCGGGCCTTGAGGTTGGAGAAATCCAATGCGTTCTGCAGGATTTGGAGTTCGTTGTCCAAGGATGAATCTTCCTCGGAAACCATCCTTTCATTCAAGCTACGAACGAAGTCGTCAAGGTCCACGGCACTAAGGTTGTCCTCTTGCCCTTCCTCGCCTTGTTTGCGAAGAAATAGCCGGCTCAAGGATAGGACCACCATGGCCAGCGGCCAGAGCAGGTAATAGATAACCACAAGGGGCACCGAGAAGAACCGAAGCCATCGGTTGGGGGCAGCATGAAAGAAGCTCTTGGGGAGGAATTCCGCGGTGACGAGCACAACCACAGTGGCAATGCCGGTCTGGGCGGCGAGCGCGGCCAAGGGGTGGTTGGCGGACTCCCAATCTCCCACGTCGAACAGAAGCTGGGCGATGAGCGTGCCGGATTCGAGGCCGAAAATGACCAAGGCGAGGTTGTTGCCCACCAACATGGAGGCGATGAACCGCTCGGGCTTTCTCAGCAGGTGTTCCACCAACCGGCCGGCCCAGCCTCCTTGGTTGCGGTCCAGCTCAGCCTGCAGTCGGTTTGCCGAAACAAACGCGATTTCCATGCCCGAAAAAAAAGCCGACGCCAGAAGGGCGGCAAGCAAGAGAAATAAATTCGCAGGGTCGGGATCCATAAATCAGACGGGTCTCGACAAGTTAAGGCGCGGGCGCTGAGGGCGGAAAACCATGGGCATCAATTGTCTTGCCCGTTGGATTCCTGGTTGGCCGACAATTTCTTGCGCAGCCCGCGGCGCGTCATGTACCAAGCGCCGGCAATGCCGGGGAAGATCAAGGTTGTTTTTCCCGCTTCCCATCCTTGCTGCGCGATATGATAACCCGCAGCCAAGAGGGCCATCAAGGCGATCACGCCCCACAGGCGTTCGGCAATGAGGTTTACGCGCTCGTTCATGGGGTGGAGGTTGTGGTGTCGACCAGAAAAGTACCGGTAGGCTCGAGGATGGAATAGCGCTGAAAGCGCGCGTCGGATTCGAGGCCGCGTCCGTACAGCGTCCCTTCTGGCGTGCGCACCTCGACGGGTGCGGTCGTGTGCACCCTGTCGCTATCGGCACTCCAATAGAGCAATTCAGTGAGCAGTGTGTCCTGGTTGGCCCCGCGCAGGACCACTCCGCCCCTGGCCTCCAAATACCGGGTCTCCTCTGCAAACGAACCGCGCTGGGCACCCAACAAGGCTTCCACACCACCGGTGTCGTCGATGACTTCGAGCGTGAAGCCATCGGTGACTTCCCAGATGGGGGGGTCTTCCGATGAGCGGGACATGTGCTGGGCGTTCAGCCGGTGCGTAAGCTGTCCATCATCGCTGTACTCAAGGGCCGCTCCTTGCAGGACCTGCGATGGCCCGCCCAGCGTTTCAAAGTCAGCCACCGTTTCGAGGTCATTCTGGCAGCTGGTGGAGCACAGCAACACCGCACCGAGCAATACACCCCAAAATCGGTTCCAGTCCATCAGGGCTTGCGCGCCTTGGTGGTCTCACCGACACACTTGACGGTAATCTCTTTGCCTTCGTTGATGCCGTAAGTAAAGAGGTCGTCGATGGTGGGGTAGGACTTCTTGACCTGTGAAATCTTCGTGTTGGCCTTGGATGCAACATTGCTGTCGACTGCCTTGGCGCGTTGGTAGTAGTCCGTGGCCAACCAGTACACCTCGCGTCCGCCCAACGGGCTGTCTGAGCATGCGCTGAACATGGATGCGACAGCATCACCGATCAACAGGTAAGGCTCACCGTTGCCGGGGTCGGCCTTGGCTGCCCTCCGGGCATAACGGATACACTTGGACACCTGTCCGGCGTTCTTGGCGACCTGGCCTGCTTTCATCAGGTTGCGGGCCAACTTTGGACAGTCCGTGCAGAGGTCCACGGACTCCTCGAAATAAGGAAGAGCGGCACCGTAATCGCCTTTCTTGGACAGCTGAATGCCGATGGAGTAGGCCGCATCTGCGTTCTTGTCCACCGCGTACACCGCCTCAGCCACAGGAAGGAAGATGTCGTTGTCCGTGCACCCCTTTTCATTGAGCAGGCGCAGCGTCTTTTTCTTGATGTCAATGTCGTCTGGAGCCGCCTCGATTTTCTTGGTCAGCACAGGCACCATGTCGTCGCAATTGGCCACTTGAACGAAGATCTCGTCGAGGTTTTTCTGCGTGGTGAAATACTTGGCGGCACCGGCGCTGTCCTCTGCCGCGACTTCGCGCTGGCGTCCTGCTTCGATGAAGTCGCTCAGGCGGAGGTATTCATTGAGCAAGTCGCCAATGGCCACCTCCTTGGCTTCAGCCTCCTCGGCCTCATTCAACGCCTGGACCAAAATGCCATAGTACCCGTTCAAAACGGCCGCATCACTGCGGTCTTCCAAGCAGGTGATGGCTTCCTCAAACATGGGGCGTGACTCGAGGGCCTCCCGTTTGTTGAGGCTGGTCCAGTCCAAGGCTTTCCGAGCGAGAATCTCACAGCCGTTGTCGGGCTTTTTGGAGGTGCTGGGGAAGTGCTCGATCCGCAGGTCGTAGTACATGAATACGCTGTCGCGCAATGCCACAGCGCGGGCATTGTCCTTGGCCTTGATCGCGGCTTTCATCTGACGCTTCAGCAAATTGACGCCCTTGATGTACATGTTCTGCGACACCTTCGGAGGACATACAGAACATGCCTTTCTCCAGAAGGGGTAGGCATCGTCGTAATTCTTCTGCTTGTAATAGGTCTCGTACAAGCTCAGGTTTTCCTTGCAGGCGGCCTGCTGCTCAGGCGTGTCACCGAACTTGCTTTCATCCTGTGCTGAGACGGACAGCGTCGCGGTCACCAGGAATGCTGCACAAAGGCTGCTCGTGAGGAGGGAGAATCGGGTCATCTGATCAACTTATTCGGTCTGTACAATCAAGGACCGGGCCAAAACCACTTGGCTCGCTCTGGGCCGGCTAAAATAGCGGAACTCAAGGATGCAAATCCGTCGGCGTCCTCAATCGTATTTACGTGGTACGAGCCACTGGTTTTTGAAGAACGGGTGGAGGGTGAGTCCCACCATGGCCCCGAAGCCTTTTTCGGTCAACAACGCATCGGAGCCTGTCGAGGTGTTTTGCCAGGTCAGGGCGAGGTTGATGCTGGAGCCTGAGCGCGAACCCAACATGGGCTGGGACCAACCCAAGCTCCATACCGATGACGCTACAGGACCGGCATCAATGAGGACATAACCGCTCTGTGTGCTGTATCCCACGCTGTATGTGGCGCGTTCGATACCATTGCGGGCATTGTCCAGCCCCCGAGGGGTGAGAGAAGCGCCGGCCGAGAAGCCGGCATCATCCGCCCAACTTACTCCGGGGTCGAGCATGTCCGTCGGCAAGTTGCTCCAGCGGGTGTTGCGCCATTCTGTCCCAATGCGCCAGCGCGCCCCAGCGCGGCTGTTGTACTCCAATTCTGCGCCCAACGAGAGTGAGAGCGGCAACCCGAGCGAGTATAGCTCTTCTGTTGCATGGACTGAGTCCACTTCAATTGGGCCGGTTGAGAGGGTTTGCCAAGAGGCCCAACGCGTCATCCGGTCCACTGTGTGTTGACGCCCGAGTTGAGCCACACCACCAATGCGCAGGAGCGCGCTGGAAACGAGCTTCTTGTCCTTGTCAAATTTGGCCGAGATCAACTGCTCACGGACCAAGCCCAAGGTGACGCCAGCGCTCCGATGGGTTTCATCGGTTTGCACCCGGGTGTCCACATAGATGGGATTGGCGACATCGATGTTCCGGGACCGCACCATGCTGCCAAACACCTGATCAAACCGCGCGCCAAAGGCGGTCCCGCTGGTGATGATCCTCGAGCTGTCGGTCACAGTGCCGTCACCATCCGTGAACTTCCGCCACGTGTATCCCTCCCACCGGCGTGCGTATCCGATGTAGGCTTGGGACAATCCGCCGGTTCCGGAATAGCGAATTTCATAGTTGTCAGCAACCGGGTCCACGAGGACCTGAGAGACATCGTATCCCGCTTGGCTGCGGGGCTGAAGGCCGAAGGTGATGGCGGATTTTCCGCCTGCACGCTTCATGGCGAAGGCGATTTGTGTAAGGCCGCCGAGTTCGCCTTGCGTGGCAGAATCGCCCTCCATGATCCGCTCCGTCCTCACATCGAATCCACCTGCAAACGTGGTGCGGGTCAGAAAGGCTGCGGCAGCGGGGTTGATGGTATTCAAATGGCTGCGGTCCGTCCATGCCGCCCCCATTTGGCCCATGCCCATCTGCGCAGCGCCTGCACCAGAGTGAAGTTTGCCCAGTCCGAACCGCGAATAAGGCGAGTAGGTAGACTGGCCTTGCACGGCGTCCAACAGGCCGAACAATGCGGTCAAGACGGCGCCGAGTGACAGAATACGTATAGAAGACGGTATGGTCATGTGGTGTGCTCGTTCAGCAGCATGGCGCATCCCTGGAGAACCAGGTTTGGGATTGCGAAAGTCTGCCATCCCCCTACACCATCAAAATGATGGGCATCACCGCCAGTCAATACCAGCTGTGCGCAGGGGTCTATGTTCTTGTAGGCGTGGGCAATGGCTTCAACGCCTTTCCGGGTGGCCCATGGTATGCCAGCAGCAATGGCATCCAAAGTGTTGCGGCCAAGTGCACCTTCTGGGCCTTCAGTGAAGGGCCAATGGTGCTGGTCGTCCGGTTGAAGCACGGGCAGGCCTGCTTGCTTCATGGCGGCGGCTTGCATTTGGAGTCCGGGCATGATGGCGCCGCCTCGCCATGACCCTGGCGACAAGAGGTCGACCGTAATGCAGGTGCCGGCGTCCACGATGATGAAGCTCCCTCCTGGGTCTTTGCGCTGGCAAGCCACTGCGGCGGCTATGCGGTCACTGCCAGGGTGCCCCGAGGTGTAGGCAATGTCGAATCCCGGATTGCGCAAGGGGTCAATCACGGTGCACAAGGCTTCGGGTTCGCCCCAGTCCCGACAAAAAACTTGGAGCCATTCTTCGCCCGCGGCGGGAGGTGCGGGACGGTTGAGCACGTGGACCTCAAGGGCACCTGAGGAGGCTGTGTTCTCGTTTTCTTGGACCACCGCTGCGGGTTCAAAGGCACCGGATTGCAATCCCGACCACTCCACGCTGTGCACCGTCTCGAGCCGTCCGTTGCGGACCGTTCCAAATTTGAGCCGAGTTCCCCCTGGGTCCAATACGAGCTTCACTGCCACGTCAGGTTTGCCATGAGGTATTCGATGTCGGCATCCAAGCGGGCGACTACGGGCTGCAGTGAATCGCCATTGGGACGGACTTCGAAGTACAATGCGCCGCGCAAGAATTGATCGGAGCCATTGGTACTCAGGAATTGCAAAGGGCTCGCTGCATTGCCCGCAATTCGCCACGTGATGGCGGTTCCCCCCGCCTCGTAATCCCTGCGGCGCACTTCGATGGCGTCCGCTTTGATTTCGTGCTCGTAGGCCAGTTTGAAGGCGTCTTCCACGACGGGAGCGAGGTTGACCCCGCCCGCGTAGGTGCAATGGATCCGCGCTTTGTATTGGGGGTAGGCAAGGTTGAACCAGCAGCTGTCCGGTGCAAAGTCTCGGATGGGTTCCAACACTGCAGCGCGCGAAACCCCCACAGTCATCGGGCAAGGCAATTCGACTTGGCGGAAGGTGGTGTCGTGCAGGGCAATGCGGAAATAGCCAGGTGGCCGCGGCACCGGTTCGGCATCGCGGCACCCCGTTCCCAGCGTGAGCGCAGCGGCCAAGATGAGGGCCCATGTGCCGAGTCCGTCTGGTCGGCGTTTTTGGGAAGGTGGACCTGGTGGTGGGGTGGCCTCATTGTCCGCGGCAAGGGTGACTTTGACCTGCAGCACCCTCCTGCGGTCAGCGGCTTCGGCCACCAATTGTATCCCTTCAAACATCAGAGACTCGCCAGGTTTGGGAAGGCGGGCCAATTGTTCGACTACAAATCCGCCGAGGGTGTCGCTCTCTCCTTTGGCGGCTTCAAATGCCGACCCGTCGATGTCCAGAATCCGGTAGGCATCCACAAGGGCGGTCTTGCCCTGGAAGACCACGGTGCGCTCATCGATGCGGGAGTACAGCACGTCCTCATCGTCAAATTCATCCGAGATGTCGCCCACGATTTCCTCAATGACATCCTCAAGGGTGATGATGCCACTGGTGCCGCCGTATTCGTCGACGACCACAGCGAGGTGGACCTTCATGGCTTGGAAGTCCCGCAGCAGGTCGTCGATCATCCGATTTTCCGGAACGAAGAAGGGGGGGCGAAGCAGGGAGTTCCAATCAAACGTTTCGGCATTGCGGTGGGCCAACAGGTCCTTGGCATACAGGATGCCTTTGATGTTGTCCAGGCCGTCTTCGTAAATCGGAACCCTGCTGAAACCGGATTCGGCCATCGCGCTCTTGAGCTCGGGCCAGGCGAGGTCGTGCGCAAAGGAGGTCACGTCGGTGCGCGGCCGCATGATTTGTTTGACATCCTTGGAACCAAAATTGACAATGCCGCTGAGGATGCGGTTCTCCTCCTCCGATCGCTCTTCGGAGTCCGTCACATTCACGGCGTGCTCCAGGTCCTCTACCGAAAGTTCAGGTGCGGCATCCGCGCGGGGGGCGAGCCAGGTGGCCATGGCATTGAGCGGTTGCCATACGGGCCGCAGTATGCCCTTGGACCACGAGAGTGTGCGGGCCATCCGTCGGGCCAAGGTGAGGGGATTGCGGTTGGCGTAGACTTTGGGCAATACTTCGCCGAACAGTACGATCAAAAAGGTCACCCCGAATACGTGCAGGATGGTGCCCACAAGTGGGGGCAGGGCCGTCAACCAGTGCTGCATGAGCACCGTCGAAAGCAGAATGATGAGGATGTTAACCGTGTTGTTGAGGACCAAAATGGTCGCCAGCAACTGCCGGGCACCCCGCTCGGTGTCAGGTGAGTTGAGCAACTGAAGCACCAGCTTGGAAGGTTGGTCTTCGGCCTCTTCCAAAGTCTGCCTGTCCTGAGGGTCCAGCGAAAAGAAAGCGATTTCACTGCCTGAGATGAAGGCACTGGCCAGCAGTAGGAGCAGAGAACTCACCGCCGCAATCCAGAGGTGGATGCCCATGAGGTCAGTCATGGTCAGAAGGGCAGGGAAGATGTGTCCATGGGGATGGGACCCGGACTTTTCTCGGCCGGCGCGTCACGGGTGGTGTCGGCCTCTGAAAACCCGCGAGGGGACAGCATTTCCATGCGATCGGCGACAATTTCGGTCGACCGGTGCTCAGTGCCCTGGGCGTCCTGCCAGGTCCGTGTGCGCAAGCGGCCTTCGATGTACACCTTCTGGCCCTTGGTCAGGTATTGGTCGGCCAATTCCGCCAGCTCCCTCCAAAGCACCACTTGGTGCCATTCGGTGCGCTCGTGAGGATGGCCCGCCTTGTCTTTGTAACGCTCAGAGGTGGCCAAAGACAACTTGCACATGGCCTGCCCACTTTCGAGCCACCGCAAGGCAGGGGCCTTGCCGAGGTGGCCAATGAGCATGACTTTGTTTAATCCGGGCATCGACTGCAAAGTACCGAAGTGGCTGCGAGTGGCGATTTCCTAAATCCTCATTTTTTCCCAATCCAATCACGCAGCGCCGGCAACACCTTGTCTATGAGGCGTGGCCAATTTGCTGTGCCCTCCTTCACATCCACCCAGCGGCCGCCATCGCACGGTGGCGCAGGAGAGGCGACCACCTCGAACCAGGCGGTCATTTTGCGGTGGGTCAGAATGTGGGCCACAGGGCCGAACCGTTCGGGACTTTCGGAGGCAGTATCCGGCGCCTTTTCGGCGCCCTTCGGCCGCATGTCCATGGTGCAGGGGAAGGCCTCCAATTGAGACCAAATGCCGCTTTCTGGCCGGCGCTCCACCCACCATTGCTGGGCGCCTTCAGCGCCTGTTTGCAAGTGCACCGCAAACACGACGTCCACCGCTTGCGGCGCTTTTTTGGGTTGTTTGACAGGGCGGTCGGACACCGTACCACGCTGCCGGGCCAGACAGCCCTCCGCCACCGGGCATTCGCTGCAGCGGGGCGACCGGGGCGCGCAGACCAGGGCGCCCAGTTCCATCCACGCTTGGTTCGATTTGCCTGGATCGCGGGCGTCGATAAGGGCGAGACAGGCTGTTTCTACTGCCGCCTTTCCCTTTTTTCGGTCCACAGCGTCCTCGATGTCGAACAGGCGCGAGACCACGCGCTGGACATTGCCGTCGACCACAGGGACTGCCTCATCGAAGCAAATGCTGGAAATCGCCGCCGCCGTATATGGGCCTATCCCGGGAAGGGTGGCCCAATCCGCCGCGTTTTGGGGGAGTTGTCCCGCCCGTTCCTCGGCGATGATTTGGGCGGTTTTGTGCAGATTTCGGGCGCGGCTGTAGTATCCAAGTCCTTTCCACAGGGCCATGACGGCATCGGTTTTAGCGGCAGCGAGGTCTTGCACCGTTGGAAATGCCGCCATGAATCGGTGCCAGTATGCCGTGCCCTGATCGACCCGCGTCTGCTGGAGAATGACCTCGGAAAGCCAGGTGGCGTAAGGCTCCGGGTCTTCTCGCCACGGCAGTGGACGGGCGTTTAGGTCATACCAATCCAGCAAAAGGGCGGTCAGGGGATGGAGGCGTCTCAAAGGGGAAGTTTTATCAATGGCAAGATGGTGTCAGGAGGTCTCCCATCCTTGTCCTATTTTTGCCCGCCCAAAGTGTGGTAATGCAAACCACTGAATCTCAAATCATCCAGCAAGGTGACTGACAACAAGATGACAAAGGCGGACCTCGTGAGCCGCATCTCCGACAAGACAGGTATTGAGCGCCAGGACGTACAGGCGACAGTTGAGGCGTTTATGGAATCCGTGAGGGATTCTTTGGAAAGTGGACACAACGTCTACCTCCGCGGTTTCGGCAGTTTCGTCATCAAGCGCCGCGCCAAGAAGACGGGCCGGGACATTCTCAAGAACAAGACCATTGAGATTCCCGCACACAATATCCCCTCCTTCAAGCCTGCCAAGAGCTTCATGGAGAATGTGAAGACGAAGGTCTCCGCAAACTGATTGACGAACCCATCTGATGTCAAACGCAACGTCCAACAGCCGCATTTTGCCCTTCGTGATCGGAGGGCTCTGCGTTGTGCTGGCATTGCTGGTTTGGCAAGTGATTCCCCGAAGTCCAGAAGCCTACACGGCTGAGACAATTCCCACATCCTTGGATGAGGGCATTGAAATCGATCCCGTGCAGGAAGCCATTGACCAAGTGAACGGCCCCAATCCGATGGCCGGTATTTTGGCGTTGAAGGCTTTGGCAGAGGCGGAACCACCCAATGTGGATGCTGTGATTGAACTGGGACGGTTCAGCATCCAATCCGGACAGTTCGACAAAGCAAGAGAACGCTTTGTGCAGGCCATCGAGCTTGCTCCCGAACGGTCCGAACCCCTGATTCAGCTCGGCATGCTGGAACTGGACGGCGATGCTCCCGCCGAGGCCTTGATCCATTTCGAGCGCGCGCTCGTGGTGGACAGCGCTGCACACAATGCTTGGTTCTTCCAAGCACAATGCCATGAGCGCCTGGGTAATCCGGGCTTGGCGCTCTCCAGTTACAAGCGGTTTTTGCCGCTATCCCCGGATACAGTCATCGAGGAAGCGGTACAACAACGCATCCTCTTCCTCGAACAGAATTCAACGAACTCATAAAACCCCCTTCCCATGCCTAGTGGAAAGAAGCGCAAGCGCCATAAGATGGCCGTGCACAAGAAGAAGAAGCGTCTCCGCAAGAATCGTCACAAGAAGAAGAAGTGACAATAGATGGTGGTGGTTGGAGCCTTTCCGCTGCGTTCACCATTGTCGTCATGTATTGACGCGTGAACATCGAACTGGTCATCAACAAGACCAAGTCCGGGTTGCGTATTGCCATGTTGGAGGACGGCCATTTGGTCGAACTTCATGAGGACAAAGGCAACCAGGAATATGCGGTCGGGGACATTTACCTCGGCCGGGTCAAGAAGGTGCTGCCCAGTCTCAACGCGGGATTTGTGGACATAGGTCATCCAAAGGATGCCTTTCTCCATTACCTCGATTTGGGCCCGCAGTACCAGAGTTTCAAAAAGTATGCCCAGCGTTCCATCAAAGGGACGCAGCAGACGGGAGACCTCGCCAACTTAAAGTTGGAGGGCGACATCGACAAAAAGGGCAACATGAAAGATGTGGTCTCCGCAAGTCAAAACGTGCTTGTGCAGGTCGCAAAAGAGGCCATCTCTACAAAGGGTCCTCGGCTTACCGCCGAAGTCACCATTGCTGGCAGATACCTCGTGCTGGTCCCGTTTTCGAACAAGATCAGCATCAGTCAACGCATCCAGAAGGAAAGCGAGCGCAAGCGCCTCAGGGTCTTGTTGCAGAGCATCCGTCCGGAGAACTGCGGAATCATCGTACGCACTGTGGCCCAGGAAAAGGGGGCCGCTGACTTGCACGCTGATCTCGAAGAATTGAGCCAGCGCTGGAAGGAATTGCATTCCAACCTGCGCAACGCTAAACCAAGGCAACGTGTTTTGGGGGAAATCAACAAGACCAGCTCCCTGCTGAGGGACCTGCTCACACCCGATTTCTCTCAAATCCTCGTCAATGACCCGGACGTGGCGAACGAAGTGAGGGAGTTCCTCGCTGGCATCGCCCCTGAAAAAGTGGACATTGTCAAGGAGTCCAAGGCCAAGGACGTATTCGACGACCGAGGGGTACACCGCATGATCAAGGCGAGCTTCGGCCGCCAAGTGAACCTGCGCAGTGGAGCCTACTTGATCGTGGAGCATACTGAAGCCATGCACGTGATTGACGTCAACTCAGGCGGACGTAAGGCAGGCGCCACCTCGCAAGAGGAAAACGCGATCGCCACGAACCTTGAGTGTGCCACCGAAATCGCCCGCTTGTTGCGCTTGCGCGACATGGGCGGCATCATCTGTGTCGACTTCATCGACATGGGCGAGACGGCCAACCGACGCCAATTAACCGACGCGCTGAAGAAGGCCATGAAGCCGGACAAGGCGAAGCACAATGTTTTGGCACCCAGCCGTTTTGGCGTGGTGGAGATCACGCGTCAGCGCGTGCGCCCCGTCACGGACATCAAGACAGCTGAGGTGTGTCCTTCCTGCAACGGAACGGGCAAGGTCACGGCGAGCATCCTCGTGACCGACGGCATTGAAGCGGCCTTGCAAGCAGCAGCTGACCGCGGCCTCGGGCAGTCCACCTTGATTTTGCACCCCATGGTGGAGGCTTACATCACCAAAGGGTTTTGGAAGAACCAACTCAAGGACTGGAAGAAGGCTTTCGGGATGAAAATCCACCTGGAAGCGGATTCCTCCAAAGAGTTGCTGGAGTACGAACTCCTCGACGCCAACGGCGAGGAGATCACCCTTTAAACATCACGGACGGGGCGGTATTTCCTTGGGATAAGCCAGGAAATGCCGCTCCACCGTCATGCTTAGTGCGCTGAGGTTGAGGTGGTCGGAGGCAGCGGCCACATCGCGCACAGCACCATCCTTGTACAACATGCTGATGCCATTGGATGCCGTCGAATACGCGCGGTTGTCAATGCGGTCGTGTAGCACGAAATAGGACGCCTCCTCCATTCCAAGACCAAACGCCTGGCTGACAGCCTCCAAGCGCTCGGCGATGTCGTTCTGGTCGAAGGGTTGGTCCCGCAGTTCAATCTTGAACAAGCGACGGTTGAGCAGCCCTCTACAGAGTTTTGAAAGCACCACATCATCGTGGTGTTGCCACGCCTTGATACAGCAGTTCACGTCGTTGTCGTCAATGGCGCAAAAAGCCGCAAGCACTTCGGGGTCAGCCATGAACCTGGCGCGGTCGAGGTCTTCATTCAAGAAGGGCGCCAGCGCCGGTGTGGACCATACTGGGACGCCGAGCCTGGCCAATTCACCCGCCCGCTCGAGGATGCGCATCATCATCCACTCTGCGGCGAGCACAGTTTTGTGGAGGTAGACCTGCCAGTACATCAACCTTCTGCTGATGATGAATTTCTCAATGGAGTAGATGCCCTTTTCCTCGACGACCAGCCGGCCTTCGTGCACATTGAGCATGCGGATGATGCGCTCGGAGCTGATGTGGCCCTCTGTGACCCCCGTAAAGAAACTGTCACGCCGGAGGTAGTCCATGCGGTCCATGTCGAGCTGACTGGACACGAGGTCGTGCAGAAAACGCTTGGGGTGGTGGTCGTTGAAGATCTCTATGGCCACGTCCAGCATGCCGTTGAAGTGGGCATTGAGCTCGTTCATGATCAGCGTGCTCATCTCCTCGTGGTGCACGCCGCGCACGATCGTGTGTTCCAATGCGTGGCTGAACGGCCCATGCCCCACGTCGTGCAGCAGGATGGCGAAGCAGGCACCCCGGTATTCTTCTTCGGTGATGACCACGCCTTTTTCGCGCAGGGAGTCCAGGGCTTCCTGCATCAGGAACATCGCACCGACGGCGTGGTGGAATCGGTTGTGGACGGCCCCGGGGTAGACCAGGTGACTGAGGCCAAGTTGGCTGATCCTGCGCAGCCGCTGGACCCAAGGATGGTCCATGACTTTGGTGAAGTCAGCGTGACGCAATTGTATAAACCCGTAGACGGGGTCGTTGAGCAGCTTGGGACGTGCAGCCATGGCCGAAATTTGGGGTCTTTCTTTGCATGGCCACCGCTTTCACAAAATAATTGCGAGCAAAAGGCATTGAACCATTCATGACGCGCACTCCCCACATCCTTTGGGCCGACGATGAGATCGACCTTTTGAAGCCCCATATTCTGTTTTTGCAGTCCAAGGGCTATGAAGTCACCGGCTTCACGGACGGAGCTGCGCTCCTCGAGGCTTTGGAGGGCGAGCGCATTGTGGATGTGGTGTTTCTCGACGAAAATATGCCCGGCCTGACAGGCCTCGAGACGCTGCAACGGATCAAAGAGCGCCGCCCCCATTTGCCCTGCGTGATGATCACCAAGAGCGAGGAAGAGCACATCATGGAGGAGGCCATCGGTTCCAAGATGGCGGATTACCTGATCAAGCCGCTCAACCCCAATCAGATTCTGCTTTCGCTCAAAAAAATCCTGGACGAAAAAAGGCTGGTCGGGGAGAAGGCGATGAGCGACTACCAGCGGGAGTTCCGCGAACTCGGCATGCGCCTGATGGACCGGCTCGGTCGGGAAGATTGGGAGGACATCCACAAGCGATTGGTGCATTGGGATTTGGAGCTTTCTGCTTCGGGCGACCAGGGCATGGCGGAAGTCCTGCACATGCAACGCGTGGATGCTGGACGCCAATTCGCCAAATACGTCAAGGCCCACTATGGCGACTGGGTAGCGGACATCGACCGCTGTGACGATGAGGCGGACCCGTTGTTGGCCCCCAATGTCCTGTCGCGCTCGGTCAAGCCCTTGCTCGATCAGGGACGCAAGACGCTGTTGGTGCTGATCGACAATTTCCGCTATGACCAATGGCGGGCGCTGGGTCCAGCGCTGGCTGACCATTGGCAAGTGCAGTCAGAGCGCATGCACTGGAGTTTCTTGCCCACCGCCACGCAATATGCACGGAACGCCATTTTTGCCGGCATGACGCCGCACCGCATCGCCCAGGGGCATCCCCAATGGTGGAAGGACGAGCATACCCAGGGTTCCAAGAACGCCCACGAATCGGAGTTGCTGGGCGCGCAGCTGGACCGATGGGGATTCCAGGGCAAGTGGGGATACCACAAAATCACCGATGTCACCGCGGGCCGCAAGCTCCTTGAGGATTTCCATCAAATCAGGGACCGCGACTTCACGGCGGTGGTGTTCAACTTCGTGGACATGCTCAGCCATGCACGCACCGAGAGCGAAATCATCAAGGAGTTGGCCGAAGATGAGGGGGCGTACCGGTCATTGACCATGAGTTGGTTTGACCACAGCCCCTTGAAAGAGCTGATGGAGCGCGCCGCTGAAGAAGGCATGGACATCGTGCTCACCTCAGACCACGGCACTGTACAGGTGGATACGCCCATCAAGGTCCAAGGGGAAAAGGAAGTCACAGACAACCCGCGCTATAAAACCGGCCGCAACCTTCGGCATGACGATGATGTCTTTGCGGTGACGGATCCAGCATCATTCGGTTTGCCCAAGTCCCACCTGTCTAGCCGGTACATCTTTGCCCAAGAGCGTGACTTCATGGTGTACCCCAACAATTTCAACCGTTTCGTCCGCTATTTGACCGGCACTTTCCAACACGGTGGTATTTCCATGGAGGAAATGCTCGTCCCGTTGGTGCACCTTCGTCCGAGATAAACGGAGCATGGAAGAGTCAACATCCACCACCGGAGCGGCACCTCAATTGCGCTGTATCTGGCGCTCGGCCCCCTTCGGGATGGTACAAATTGAGGAGGTCGCTGTCGCCTTCCGTACGCTGGTCAATTGGGGCGATGTCATTGCGCTACAAGCGCCCATGGGTACGGGAAAGACCACGTTTGTGGCGGCCCTGGCGCGCGTCATGGGGGCCATTGACGTGGCGTCGAGTCCCACGTTTGCCCTCTGCCAGGAATATCCTGTGCAGGATGACAATCTCAGGGCCGATCGGACCATCCGTCACCTCGACCTGTACCGCATCAACCACACCTCTGAGCTGCTGGGACTGGGGTGGGATGAACTGATGGACGACGAGGGTGCCATCACCTTTGTAGAATGGCCGGAGCGCGCGGCAGATCACTTTCCCGACCACACGAAATTGCTGCGCATAGAGCGTCAGCCTGACGGACTTCGCCTCGCCGCTTTGTGGCTGAGGGAAACCGTGTAAATTCCCTTCGCTGTCAAACACTGCCGTGGAAACCAAGGAACGCATACGCCGATTGGCCTTTCAGGCCGCATTGTCTCCCCAAGAAGAACTGCTTGCGGTGCAAACCGGTGAGCACTCGTTGCGCATCGGAATTCCCAGGGAAATCGCCCTGCAAGAGCGGCGTGTCGCCCTCGATCCAGATGCCGTTGGACTGCTGGTGGCCCACGGCCACGATGTGGTGGTGGAGACGGGTGCGGGTTTGCACGCCCAGTTCACAGACGCCGACTACAGCGAAGCCGGTGCGCGCATCGGACCAGATGCCCGGTCTGTCTACGACAACGACATCATCCTCAAGGTGGCCCCCCCGCAAGAGGCTGAGCTGGAACACATGCGGGACCGGCAGACGATCTTCAGTGGGCTCCAGTTGGCCACCCACCCCGAGACCACCATCGAGAAGATGATGGACCGCAAGATTACGGCGGTGGCCTGGGACTTCATGCAGGACCGCACGGGCATCTTCCCCTTGGTTCGGGCGATGGGGGAAATTGCCGGTACTACGAGCATTTTGATCGCTGCGGAATACCTGGCTCACCCTGATTTTGGTGACGGTTCCATGATGGGGGGCATGACGGGCGTCGCGCCTTCAGAAGTGGTCATCATCGGTGCAGGTACGGTGGGCGAATTTGCCACCCGGGCCGCCATAGGTTTGGGCGCATCCGTGCGCGTGTTTGATGCGAGCCCGTATCGCCTCAGGCGTTTGCGCGGTGAGATTGGCGGACGGCTGTGGACGAGCACATACCACCCCAAAGTCTTGCGCGAGTCCCTCAAAGAGGCCAATGTGGTCATCGGTGCTGTGCGCCCACAGCACGGCCGGACACCCATGATCGTGACCGAAGACATGGTGCGCGACATGCGCGACGGCTCGGTCATCGTCGATGTCAGCATCGACAGCGGGGGTTGCTTCGAAACTTCGCGCCTGACCAACCACCAGGATCCGGTTTTCGTGGAGCATGGCGTGACGCATTACGGTGTGACCAACATCCCCAGCCGCGTGCCCCGTACGGCTAGCTTGGCCCTGTCCAACCAGCTTGGACCGCTACTCAAGGAAGTGGGGGAATCCGGTGGCGTCGACCGCGGCGTCGAATCCAATCCATTGTTCCGCAGCGGGCTCTATTTGTACCGCGGAAATGTGGTCAACAAAGACCTCGCGGAAGCCTTCGGTTGGCCTTACAAAGACCTCAATCTAATCATGGCTGCACTGGATTGATCCCAGGCATGCGCCGGTTCAACCACCGACCCGTTTGCGGATTTCGTGCAATTTGAGCAGGGCCTCCACAGGCGTGAGCCGGTCGATATCAAGCCCCAACAAGTCCTCTTTGATGTCTTGAAGAACGGGGTCGTCCAATTGGAAAAAGCTCATTTGCAGCCCCTCTTCCTCCGCCACAGGGGTGGTGCCGACAGTCTGTCCTTCCTTGCGGCCGCCACCTTGTGATTCGAGGCCGACCAGCACTTCTTCAGCCCGGCGCACCAAGGCGCTTGGCATGCCGGCAAGCTTGGCCACGTGGATGCCAAAGCTGTGCTCGCTGCCTCCGGGCACCAGCTTGCGGAGGAAGACGACCTTGCCGTCTTGTTGCCGCACGCTCACATTGGCGTTGTGGATGCGCGGGAAGCGATCGGCCATCCGATTGAGCTCGTGGTAATGCGTCGCAAATAAGGTCTTCGCCCGGCACTTGGGATGTTCGTGCAGGAATTCGGCGATGGCCCAAGCGATGCTGATGCCATCGTAGGTGCTCGTACCCCGGCCGATCTCATCCAAGAGGACGAGCGATCGGTCCGAGAGGTTGTGCAGGATGGACGCCGTTTCGTTCATCTCCACCATGAAGGTGGATTCACCTGCGCTCAGGTTATCGGATGCCCCTACACGTGTGAAGACCTTGTCGACCACGCCCATGCGGACCGAGCGGGCGGGGACGTAACAGCCCATTTGGGCCATCAGTGCGATGAGGGCGGTCTGCCGCAGCAAGGCGCTTTTTCCGGACATGTTCGGTCCGGTGATCATGAGGATTTGTCGGTGGTCGCGATCGAGGGCCACATCGTTGGCCACGTAAGCCTCACCATCTGGGAGGCACCGTTCGATGACGGGGTGACGTCCGCCCACGATTTCCAGTTCGGGTCCCTCCACCAAGGTGGGGCGCGTGTAACCGTTGTCTTCTGCGAGCTCCGCAAATCCGAGCAGCAAATCGAGGCCAGCGACCGCACGGGCCGTGGCTTGGAGGACGGGCAAGTGGGGGTGGAGTGACATCACCAATCGGGTGTAGGCCTCCCTTTCCACCACATCAAGGCGCTCTTCGGCATTGAGAATGCGCTGCTCGAGTTCTTTGAGTTCAGGCGTGATGTAGCGCTCGGCTTGGGTGAGGGTCTGCTTCCGAATCCAGGTCTCGGGCACCTTGTCCTTGTGGGCGTGACGCACCTCGAGGTAATAGCCAAAAACGTTGTTGAAGGCGATTTTCAATGAGGTGATCCCTGTCGCCTCCGCTTCTCGGATCCTGATGCCTTCGAGCTTGGCCTTGCCGTTGTCGCGGAGGTCGCGGAGTTGATCGAGCTCCTCCACGACACCGGCCGCGATGGAGGCGCCCTTGCCGAGCACGCCTGGAGGGTCTTCGGTCAACTCGGTGCGCAACTGGTGCAGCGCGGCGTCCGAAGGGTCCAAGCGTCCCGCCCAGCGGCCGATGACCGGGTCGTCAGAGCTGTCCACCATGAGGCGCAGGGCCTCGACAGCGGTCAGTGCCTGCCGCAGTTTGTTGAGTTCAGCGGGTGAAATCTTGACGGCAGCCGACTTGGCCAGGAGCCGCTCGAGGTCCCCGATTCGCCCGAGCTCTGCGATGAGGTCGGCGCGCATGTCAGGTTGGTCCAAAAAGGCGGAAACGGCCTCGTGGCGGCGGCTGATGGCATCGGCGTCACAAAGCGGTTGGGCGATCCAACGCCGCAGCATTCTTGCGCCCATCGGTGTGGCGGACCGGTCGAGAATGTCGACGAGAGCCGTACCCTCCGGATGGGTAGGGGCGAGCAATTCGAGGTTGCGGATGGTAAACCCATCCATGGCCACATTGCGGCCCCATTCCACGCGTCCCAGTGAGGCGATGTGGCCCAGCCGGTCGTGCTTGGTGGTGCCTACGTAATGCATGGCGGCACCGGCGGCGATGATGGCCAATGGTTGGCCCTCAAGCCCGAACCCTTTGAGTCCCTTGGTTCCAAAATGGCCCTCCAAGGTTTCCTTGGCAAAGTCAAGTTGCCAGACCCAATCGTCCATTGGAAACCGGTATCCGCTCAAGTTGAGGGATTCAGGCTCACCATGTCTGAGGTGCAGGGTCTCCTTGGGTCGGAAGGTGCGCAGCAGGGGTGCGATGTCTTCTGGAGCGCCTTCACCTGCGATGAATTCACCTGTGGACACGTCTAGAAAGGCGACGCCCGCCCGTTCTCGCTTCGCCTGTCCCCGGCCTTCCATGACCACATGGACGGCAGCGAGCCAGTTGTTTTCTCGGGCCTCGAGGACTTGATCGTTGAGGGCCACGCCCGGGGTGACCATCTCAGTGACACCCCGCTTGACAATGGTCTTGGTCGTCTTGGGGTCTTCGAGCTGATCACACACGGCGACACGGTGGCCAGCGCGCACCAACTTGGGGAGGTAATTCTCCAGCGCGTGGTGCGGAAAGCCGGCCAATTCTACTTCAGAGGCCGCCCCATTCTTGCGGGCGGTAAGCACGATGTTGAGCACCTTGGCTGCGGTCACCGCATCTTGGCCGAAGGTCTCGTAAAAGTCACCGACGCGAAACAACAGCAGCGCATCGGGGTGTTGTGATTTGACGCGGTTGTACTGCGCCATCAAGGGCGTTTCCTTCGCGCCCTTTGCGGCCTTCGTTTTTCCCTTGGCCTGCGCCATGGGGAATCAGCTGGCGACCTTGAGGCGCGCAGTATCGCTGGAGTCGAACCGCTGCTTGGCGTAATCGGCCGTGACGCGCAGGCTGTCTGCACCCTCTTTGCCGGGCAATTCAAACATGGCATCGCTGAGCACGGCTTCACAGATGCTGCGCAGGCCGCGCGCACCCAATTTGCACGTCACCGCCTGTTCCACGATAAAGTCGAGGGCATCGGCATCGAATTGCAACGCGATGCCATCGATTTCAAAAAGGCGCTGGTACTGTTTGATGAGCGCATTTTTCGGCTCCGTCAGAATCCGGCGCAACGCATCCGGATCCAAGGGGTCGAGGTGGGTCAGCACCGGGAAACGGCCAATGAGGTCTGGTATGAGACCAAAGCTGCGCAAGTCGGAAGGTGCGATCGA
>JADHLY010000055.1 GCA_016780385.1 Flavobacteriales bacterium | reverse complement strand
CCATGAGGCCATTACCGAGCATCATGATCGGGATGTTCATTTGGTCTTCAGGTACGACACAAGAGCTCGTAGGGTAGGGCATCACGCCCATGTAAAATGCGGAGCTGATGACCATAAATGTCAAGAAGCCTCCGAAAAAGGGAAGTAGGTGTTTCATTGTAGTAAGGTGTTCGTCAAGGATGGGACGTATACCGGAGCAGATGACGCAGGAGCGTGGCTTTTTTAAAGCTCGGATTGTTTAACGTGTGCGGAGGCCCGAATGCAAAGGCGTTTTGAGTGCGTTGAAAAGGCCATTCTTTGGGGCGGATAAATCCCGCTACCTTTCTCTTCCGGTTCGGGTATTCACAGCACTTTCACTCTATGTCTGCAGTTTTCATTCTTTCCTTGCTTGCCGCTTTGTTCTCGGCCCTTGCTTGCCTTTTGGTGTTGACCCGAAAGCAGACTGCGGGAGGAGGGGATTCAGCGAAGATTGAAGAGCGGCTGGACCGCTTGGAAACCATGATTCGGGATGAATTCCGAGAAAACCGAAAGGAGGGCGCCGCACTGGCCCAGGCCCAGCGGAAGGAATTGACCGACGGTTTTGATGCTTTTCGGAAGCAGGTGGAGGAGCAGGGCAAGGCCCAATCTGATGGGCTGCGCGATCGCTTTGGTGATTTGCTCAAGCAGTTGGACGACCAGGGCAAGAAAAGCCTCGACTCTGTCAAGGACGTGCGCGGAACGGTGGAGAAGCAGCTCAAGGAGATGCGCGAGGACAACGGCAAGCGTTTGGATGAGATGCGCAAGACGGTGGATGAAAAGCTGCAGACCACGTTGGAAAAGCGCCTCGGCGAATCATTCAAGCAAGTCAGTGACCGGCTGGAGCAAGTGCACAAGGGGCTCGGGGAGATGCAGAACCTGGCCAGTGGCGTAGGGGACTTGAAAAAAGTCTTGACCAATGTCAAGACCAAGGGCATCCTGGGCGAATACCAATTGGGCAATATCCTCGAGCAACTGCTGACCACAGAGCAATACGAGGAAAACATCGCGACCCGTCCAGGCAGCGCCGAAAGGGTGGAGTATGCGGTGCGCATGCCTGGCCAGGACCACAACGAAGCGGTGTGGCTGCCCATCGATAGCAAGTTTCCGCTCAAAGGATACGAGGACCTTTTGAATGCCCGCGAATCCGGTGACCTCGCGGCCATTCAAGTGGCAGAAAAAGCCTTAGCCCGCACCATTGAGTCCTTTGCCAAGGACATCAGTGAGAAGTACGTAGAGGTCCCTTACACCACGGACTTCGGCATCATGTTCTTGCCTGTCGAAAGCCTTTATGCCGAAGTGCTGCGGCACCCTGGGGTTTTTGAGACGTTGCAGCGGAAATACCGCATTACGATCACGGGGCCGACGACCATGTCGGCATTGCTCAACAGTTTGCAGATGGGATTCCGCACCTTGGCTGTGACCAAGCGGAGCAGCGAAGTCT
Organism: Flavobacteriales bacterium; assembly: GCA_016780385.1. GTDB lineage: Bacteria > Bacteroidota > Bacteroidia > Flavobacteriales_D > Sanyastnellaceae > UBA8752. The sequence goes on along the minus strand of JADHLY010000055.1, from coordinate 7,128 downwards.
GGAACATTTTAGGGGCCGTCAAGACCGAGTTCGGCAAGTTCACTGAACAGCTGGCCAAGGTGGATGAACGTCTCGGCAAGGCCAAGGGTGAGCTGGAGAAGCTGCGCAACACCAGGACCAATGTGATGGAGCGGAAACTCCGGGACGTCAGCACGATGGACCTCGGAGAGAGCAGCCGGATTTTGGAGTTGCCGCAAGAGCCCGCCGTCGAGCCGCCCTCCGACGGGCCGCCTGCCGAAGACTGAGCACCCGCCTTACTCCGGGTATTCGGGGTGCACTTCGCCATAGGTGCACGCCCACCCGTCGGTTTCCTTTTCTACAGTAAAATCCAAGGCGTAGGGCACGCACTGTGGCTCAAGGACGAGAAAGACCTTCCCGGAATAGGTGTTGCTTGCGTTGGGCAAATTCCATGTTTGCCGCAGGACGGTGGGTTCCATCAGCATCGGAACGTAGACCTGCTCAAAAGGCTCCAAGCCGGGCATGGAGATGGGAGATTCTGTCAGAAGGCTGTGTGCGGAGATACTGGAGTCGTTCCAGTTGACGCTGAATTTCCCCAGGTATGGGCGTTCTGTCAGGGCAGAAATCACATAGGAGCCCTCGGGGACATCGAGCTCAGTGACGAGCGTGATTTGGGCAGTTTCTCCTGCATCTCCGCCTTCAGCGAATACCCGGATGTCAAAGCCTGGCGGCAAGTCATTTCCGTTGGCAGGGCTTGTCTGTGCTGCCGAACCCCCGTTGTGTGAGGGTGCTTGAGGCGGGACTCCGCAGCCACAGGCCAACACAAAGGACCAAAAGAAGGGCGCCCATTTCATGTTCAAAATGTAGGGCAAACTGCTGCTGTTGCGAGACCTCCTCATTCTTGATGCCCTGACTGACCTCAGCCCCTGAAGCCTGATTTCGTGTCGGCTATCTTGTACTTCATGAAGAATTGCCTCCTTTTGGGTCTGTGCGTTGGCGCAGTGTGGTGGTCCGGATGCGGCCCGGTTTCGACAAGCCCTGCGCCGTTGGATTTGAATGAAGGCTGGACCTTTTTAGGTTCAAATGGAACGTGGTTGCCCGCTGAAGTGCCCGGCAATGTCCACATGGACTTGGTGCGCAATGGCGAGATCACCGATCCGTTTTTGGGCACCCAGGAAGACAGCGTCCAATGGGTGGAACGCAGGGAATGGCGTTATCGCAGGGTGCTGAACGCCCCCCGCGGAGACGGCAATTGGGTCTTGGAATTTTTGGGGTTGGACACCTATGCCACAGTGATGTTGAATGGGGATACCGTGTTGTTGGCGGACAACATGCACCGTTCATGGAGAATCCCGCTTTCAGAAATGGTGTTTACCGGTGACGATGTGCTCGATGTGATTTTCTCAAGTCCGGTCGTCCGCGGGCAACAGGCGCTGGATGCGCACCCATGGAAAATCCCGGTCAGCAATGAGGCGCGGCCTCAAGGTGAGCAGGTCAGCGCAGTGGTGCGCAAGGCCATGTATCACTTTGGTTGGGACTGGGGGCCACGGCTGGTGACTTCGGGCATATGGAAACCTGTGCGCTGGGTCGATGCAGACCAGGAATTGCCCTCATACCGACTCAACCTCGAAGCGTTGACGGCCGATACGGCGCGATATGAGGTGGTCTTTGACGCGCCTGTTCGTGACCTCGGCGTGACCCTCACATTGGAGGGGGTCCCGGTGCCGGTAGACTGGCAGTCACGTGGAGAGAACAGCTATGGCCTGACCTTGGTCAATCCTCAGCTTTGGTGGCCCAATGGGATGGGCGACCAGCCCTTGTATCAGATGGTTTTTCGCGATCAGGATGGCCGGGAGGCAGCGCATCGGTTGGGCATCCGATCTCTGAAGTGGGAGCAAACACTGGACAAGTTCGGGCGGTCTTTTCAGTGCGAGGTCAACGGCGTGCCGGTCCAAGCCCGGGGCGCCAATGTGATTCCTGCCGACTTCTTCCTCGACCGGGCATCGGGGAAGGTGGACCGTTTGGTTCAGCATGCAGTGGACGCCAACATGAACATGCTTCGTGTGTGGGGAGGCGCGGTCTACGGTTCAGAGGCGTTGTATGACCGGTGCGATGAAGCGGGGCTGTTGGTCTGGCAGGATTTCATGTCAGCATGTGCCATGGTGCCTGCGGACCAAGGGTGGCAACAGAATTTCTTTATGGAGGCGCGGGAACAGGTGAAACGCCTGAGAAACAGGACGTCGCTGGCGTTGTGGTGTGGCAACAACGAGACTGAGAAAGCTTGGAAGGAGTGGGGGTGGCAGGAGATGTACGGCATGGACGCCGCTGATTCGACTGCGGCATGGGAAGCCTACTTGGCGGTGTTTGACACCGGTTTGACTGAAATCGTCAAGGAGTTGGAGGGCGGCTTTTACTGGCCCTCATCGCCCCATCCCGTAGATGAAGCTTCCCACCGCCGAGATGGCGACCAGCACGATTGGGGGGTGTGGTTTGGGCAAGAAGACTTCGATTTCTTCACTGAGGATGCAGGCCGGTTCGCCAGTGAGTTCGGTCTGCAGAGCCTGCCCGACCGACGGACATTGGAAGAGGTCGGGGTACAATCCTTCACGGATAGGGCATTGCAATTCCGCCAGCGGAGCAAGATGGATTGGCTCGAGCCCGGCTTCGACGGATGGGACATGATGCAGTTCTATGCCGATGGATATTTCGCGGACCCGAAGGCGGTGGAGGCGGAGGGCATGGACGAATTGGACCGCTGGATTCACCTCACGCAATTGACGCAGGCCGAGGGGTTGCGACAAGCGATTGAGCGGCACCGCTGTTCTCAGGGCCGTACTGCAGGATCACTGTACTGGCAGCTCGATGATGTATGGCCGACTGTTTCTTGGTCGACCGTAGACCATGCGGGGCGCTGGAAGCTGGCCCACCACGCCGTCCGGCACGCCAACCAGCCCGTGCGCCTGTTGTGGGACCGCACCCGGACCGATGTTCTCCGATTGGTGGGTCAGAATCTGGGGCCAAACCCATGGCGCGGCTCCATGACGTGGGCCTTGCTGGACCTCCAGGGCGACACCCTGCGTACGCTTGAATTGAAAACGGATTTGACCCCTCTGGGTGTGCGCGACCATCCGTTCATGACGTCTGACGTGCCAGAAGAAGCGGCTGTATTGACCTGGTTATTGCGCCATGAATCTGGCGCGTGGTCTGACCGGGGAGCCACCCCTTTGAAGCGGCCATCGCTGTATGATTGGACGGATGCGGATGTGCGGGTTGAATCCGCTGCAAGCGGCGTGTGGTTGGAATGTGACACCTTGGTGTGCGGCCTTCGTTTGACCGCTTCAGAAGCAGGACATTTCGAGGACAACGGATTCATTTTATTGCCCGGTGAGCGGCGGTGGGTTGGTTTTGTGTCGCCCGATGGCGAGCCGGCTACTCCGGGCACGGTCCAATGGGCCCACCTGGGGCAATACCGTCCTGTTTCGGGTCACCCTTGATCAGAGGACCGAAAACAACGCAGCGCCCAGGAGGCCCCCGACGATGGGGGCGACGATGGGAATCCAGGCATACCCCCAGTCGGCATCGCGCTTACCGGAAATGGGCAGCACCGCGTGGGCGAGCCTGGGGCCGAAGTCACGGGCGGGGTTGATGGCATAGCCCGTGGGGCCACCGAGGCCCAATCCGATACCGAATACAAGCAAGGCGACGGGAAGCGCATCAAGGGCACCGAGGCTGTCTGTTGGTTCTGAAATGGACAATGCGCCGAACACCAGTACGAACGAGCCTATGGCCTCCGCGATGAGGTTCCATGTGGTCTTGCGGATAGCGGGTGCGGTGCAGAAAATGGCGAGTTTCACATCGGCGTCGGCTGTGGCATCGAAATGAGGCTTGTAGGTCAGCCACGCGAGGCTCGAGCCCACAAAGGCGCCGGCGACTTGGGCGGCGATGTAGCCAGGCACCATGGCCGCATCGAAACCTGCGAACGCAGCGAAACCGAGGGTGACGGCGGGATTGAGGTGGCCACTGCCCCCAAGCGTTGTTGCCGCATAAACACCGAGGAAGACTGCAATGGCCCAGGCCCAGCAAATGACGAGCCACCCGCCGTCCTTTCCTTTGCTTTGATTTAGAAGGACATTGGCGACTACGCCGCTTCCAAGCAGCAGCAGGAGGGCAGTTCCGATAAATTCAGCGATGTAGGCTTCCATGGTCAATGGGTGTGGTTGGGAAGGTAGTGGTTGGCCAATTCTGTGAAGGATTCTACTGCTGCCGCTTTCCATTGGTCATCTTTTCCCTGGAAATCGGCGAGGAGTTGCGCGACATCAGGTGCCGCTTGTTGTGCCGCTTTGGCATCGAGGAAGAGCGTTCTATAGCGACGGGCGAGGAAGTCCTCTATGGTGATGCACATCTCTTCTTCGACAGCTTTTTGCACCGCCGTGGCCAGTTCTTTGGTGTCCGCAGGGTGCATGCCACGAGGGGATGTGTCACCCATCTTTAGGGCGAGGTTAGTCGTGTCTGCAGGGTTGAATTCCAGCCCGCAATGCTTGCGAAGAAAGCCCACGGTGTCCTCGGCCATCTTGCGATAGGTGGTCCATTTGCCTCCGCGGACATTCACCAGTCCGCTGGCGGAAGCATCTACCTCATGGCTGCGCGACAGCTTGGCGGTGTTGTCCCGCCGTCCTTGAATCAGCGGGCGGAGTCCGGCAAAGACACTGCGGATGTCCTCGCGACGGAGCTGCAGCCCTAAAAAGCGGTTGGCGTGGTCCAGCACGAAGGCGATTTCTTCTTCGAGGGCCTTGGGCTCGGGGTCGAGGTGGTCGACCGGCGTGTCGGTGGTGCCCACGAGGACTTTGCCGAGCCACGGAACTGCAAAGAGCACCCGTCCGTCGTCTGTTTTGGGAATCAGCAGGGCGTCACCGCCTTTGAGGATGTCGGCGTCAAAGACCAGGTGAATGCCTTGGCTGGGACGCAGTTGACTTTCGTGTGCAGGGTCGTCCAAGCGGCAAAGTGCATCGCTGTAGGGGCCGCAAGCATTGATGACCACCTTGGCCGAAAGGGTGAAGGCTTCGCCAGTCAGGGTGTCTTGCGCTTGTACGCCTGTGATGCGGCCGTTTTTCTTGGCGAAGGCCTCGGCGCGGCAATGGTTGACGAGGGTGGCACCTTGCTGCACAGCGGTGCGCGCCAATCCCAAGGCCAGCTCGGCGTCATTGAACCGACCGTCGCGGTATCGCCAGGCCCCGATGAAGCCCGCCTCGGCGAGGTGGGGCAGGCGGCGCGTGACCTCCTTGCGGCTGATCCACTCGGTGCGGCCCCATCGGTGGCTGCCGGCCAGCAGATCGTAGAGCCTGAGCCCCATGCCGTAGTAAAATTGGGCCCAACGCCGCTTTACAGGAATGATGAAACCGTAATCGTCGATGTGCCCGGCCGCATTGGCCATCATGCGGTCGCGTTCCTTGAGTGCTTCGGAAACAAGGGACATTTTGCCTTGTTCGAGGTAGCGCACCCCGCCGTGTACCAGTTTGGTGCTGCGCGATGAGGTGCCAGAGGCGAAATCCCTTCCTTCGATGAGGGCGGTGCGGAGTCCGCTGGCAGCCGCTTCTAAAGCGATGCCGAGCCCGGTTGCCCCGCCGCCGATGATGCAGACGTCCCACTGCTCCGGCTCTCGGAGGCGTGCCAACATGGTGGGGCGGTGGAGTTTCATGGTGCCTCGTGTGGAGTCAAGGGGTGACGGTCATCCAATGTTTCAGATCAGCGGTCTTCAGCCCAGCTCAAGGTGGCGCGAACGGCGCGCTGCCAGCGGTCGTTTGCGGCTTGCCGTCCCGCATCGTCGAGGGCTGGCGTGAAGGTGTGTTCGGCGGTCCACTGCGATTGGATGTCCTCGGTGCTGCTCCAGTATCCCACGCTGAGTCCGGCCAGGTAGGCGGCACCCAAAGCGGTGGTTTCGGTGACTTTTGGACGGACCACGGAGATGCCGAGCAGGTCGCTTTGGCGCTGCATCAGCAGGTTGTTGACGGTAGCCCCGCCATCGACCCGCAGTTCGGGGATGGCCACGCCGGCGTCGGCCTCCATGGCGCGCAGGACGTCCACGGTCTGGTGGGCGATGGCATCCAGAGCGGCCCGCGCGATGTGGGCCTTGCCGCTGCCACGCGTCAGGCCGAACAGGGTGCCGCGGGCGTGGCCGTTCCAGTGCGGGGTGCCCAGTCCGGCAAAGGCGGGCACGAGCACCACACCATCGGCATCGGGTACCGTTGCTGCGAGCGCTTCAATCTCTGCCGAGTCGCCGATGATGCCAAGCTCGTCGCGCAGCCATTGTACGGTGGCGCCGCCCATAAACACGCTGCCTTCGAGGGCATAATGGGTCTCGTTGCCGATCTGCCAGGCCACGGTGGTCAGCAGCCGGTGCCGGCTCTTGACGGCTTCGGTGCCCGTGTTCATCAGCATGAAGCAGCCGGTTCCGTAAGTGTTCTTGACCATGCCCGGCCGGGTGCACTGCTGCCCGAACAAGGCGGACTGTTGGTCGCCGGCCACACCCGCAATGGGAGGGGCGTCTGATGACAAAGCGCTCGCCTGGCCGAAGTCGCCGCTGCTGGGGCGTACCTCTGGCAGCATGGCGGCGGGTACGCCCAGAAGGTCCATCATGGCAGGGTCCCACTCGAGGTCGTGGAGGTTGAAGAGGAGGGTGCGCGAGGCGTTGGAGGGGTCGGTGGCATGAACCGTGCCCCCGGTGAGGTGCCAGATGAGCCAGCTGTCGACAGTACCAAAAGCGAGCTCGCCGCGCTCGGCCCGGTCCCGCGCGCCATCCACGTGGTCGAGGATCCAGCGGACCTTGGTGCCGGAGAAGTAGGCGTCGATTTCCAGTCCGGTGCGCTGCCGGATGTCTTCGGTGTGGCCGTCGCGGCGCAGTCCGTCGCAGAAGTTGGCCGTCCGTCGGTCCTGCCATACGATGGCGTTGTGGATGGCTTTGCCGGTGGTGCGGTCCCAGACTACGGTGGTTTCCCGTTGGTTGGTGATGCCCACCGCGGCGATGTCCGCCATCGTGAGCCCGGCCGAAGCCACGGCTTCCCGAGCGGTGGCAAGCTGCGTCGACAGGATCTCCTCGGGGTCGTGCTCCACCCAACCCGGCTGGGGGTAGTGCTGGGTGAATTCCTGCTGGGCCATGGCCAGAATGCGTCCGGC
>JADHLY010000016.1 GCA_016780385.1 Flavobacteriales bacterium | reverse complement strand
CCGAGCTATGTCAACATCGGCGCCTATGTGGGGTCAGGTACCATGGTGGATACTTGGGCGACCGTAGGCTCTTGTGCCCAAATTGGCACCGATGTGCACCTCAGTGGTGGCGTCGGCATTGGTGGTGTTTTGGAGCCTCTACAGGCAGCGCCCGTCATCATCGAGGACGGGGCCTTCATCGGTTCACGTGCGATCGTTGTGGAGGGCGTCAGGGTTGGGCGTGAATCCGTCCTAGGCGCAGGGGTGGTACTCACGTCGAGCACCCCCATCATTGACGTGTCCGGTGAAGAACCTGTAACATACCGAGGAGAGGTTCCGCCCCGAGCCGTGGTCATTCCAGGAACCCGTCAGAAGCAATTCCCCTCAGGCGAGTACGGTGTTCCTTGTGCCTTGATTGTGGGCCGCCGCAAGGAGAGTACCGACCGCAAGACGTCACTCAACGAGGCGTTGCGCACCCACGCTGTGGCCGTATGAGGAAGCCCGAGGTGGACGACCAAATCAGGCAAGGAGCGCATGTCGTGCTCCTGCAGCCCGCATTTTTGGGCGATGCTGTTTTGTCGACTGCCTTATTAGAGTCTTGGCACCGGAGGTACCCGGACCACACCCTTTCAGTGTTTGTCCGGAAAGCGGCTGCGGGATTGTTTGAGGACCATCCCTTTCTGAAAGAAGTGCACGTTTGGGACCGCACAGGATGGCAGAAATATCCCCGGCTGCTGGGGCTGTCGCGCCAACTGAAGCGTGCGCGACCAGATGTGGTCATCAATTTGCACCGGTATGCAAGCATGGCCCTCTTGGCCCGCCAATCTGGCGCCGCTGTCATCACGGGATTTATGGGTGGAACGGGTCTTCATACCGGCCGCACGAAGCTGGTCTCCCATGAAATTGGAGACGGACGCCATGAAACCGAACGCAACCACAGTCAGGTCGAACCATTGCTCGGCCCCTGGGATCAGCAGTGCGACGTGCCACGGTTGCACCCCAGCGCTGCGCATCGGGCGGCGGCTTCCGCTTGGCCGGGCGGTGCGGTCATCCTTGCGCCAGCCAGTGTGTGGGCCACCAAGCGATGGCCCGCAGAGAAGTGGGCCGAATTGGCCGATGCGTGCGCCATCAGAAACGGTGGGGTGCCGGTGGTGCTCCTGGGGGGCAAGGGGGATGCCGCCCTCTTGAACAGGATCGCCGCCCAATGCAAGGTGGCCCAACCTGCAGTGTGTGCCGGCGAATTGAATTTGTTGGGCGCGGCAGCGTTGATGTCCGAGGCGCGCGCGGTAGTGAGCAACGACAGTGCGCCGCTTCACATGGCAGGTGCTGTGGGCACGCCAGTGGTCGGGGTGTTTTGCAGCACCACACCTCGCCTTGGGTTTGGCGCATTGCCCGGGATGGTGTCAGCAGGCAGGGCCCTGAATGTCGAGGTGGAAGAGGCCAAGCTGGCTTGCAAGCCATGCGGCGTGCACGGCCATCACGCTTGTCCTTTGCGGGATTTCAAATGCGGAGACGGCCTGGAAGTCAATGCCGTCTTGGATGCCATGGAGCGCGTCAGCAGCCTTCCATCCTGAAGCCCGTTTCCCGCACGACCTGCAGCTTACAGGTGGGGGTAACAAACTCCACGTACTGCCGGAACTCTTGGCCTTCGACCACCATGAAGAGCTCGGCGCCAATGAGGTCGCCGGACTGCGGGTGAAACTGAAAGTTTCCGTAGTTGAAGCGGATGTCCTGCTCTGCCAAGAGCAAGCGAACTTCGTTGAGACCTTCCCTTGAAAGGGGGGCTTCCACAACGGTAAGCAAGGTTTCTGGTGTGGTCGGGGTCGTGTCTTGGGCGAAGGTGGCTGCTGGGGCAGACAAAACACCGAACAAACAGGCAGTGAACAGTTTGGAACTGATGGATCGCTTCATGACTCCTAATGTACGGAGGGTCTTGATTTCCATCCAAGTCACTTCCTCAGGGTAACCGGTGCATCCGTTGTGAAAAAGTGAAGGCGCAAGGGGCCCGCGACGGATTAGGAGGGGGGTATTTTCGACCACCTATTCTAACCGCATGCAGTTCATCGTATCCAGCACGGCCCTGCTCCGTCAACTTCAGGCCATCAGTGGCGTGCTCAACAGCAGCAACACCCTGCCCATATTGGACAATTTCCTGTTCGATATCAAGCCGGGTAAGGCCTCCATCAGCGCGAGCGACTTGGAGACCACCATGACGACCACGGTCGAAGTCACGGCAGAGGAGGAGGGCGCCATCGCCATTCCCGCCAAAATGCTGTTGGACATCCTCAAAACGTTTGAGGATTTGCCCCTGACTTTCAAGGTGGACGCCAAGACCTGTGGCGTTGAGTTGACCAGCGAAGCCGGCAAGTACAAATTGGCGGGAGCCCACGCGGACGAATTCCCCCGCACTCCAGAGTTGGAAGGCGCCAATGCGGTGACCTTGAACTCCGACACCCTGGCAGACGCGATTTCAAGAACCCTGTTTGCCGCAGGGAGCGATGATTTGCGTCCTGTGATGAGCGGCATCTTCTTCGAGTTGCGCAACGACCACCTGAGCTTTGTGGCCACGGACGCTCACCGTTTGGTGCGCTACGCCCGGACGGACGCCTCTGCGCCAGAGAATGCGGAGATGATCGTTCCAAAGAAGCCACTCAACTTGCTCAAAGGCACGTTGCCCATGACCGATGAAGTGGTGGTGTCCTTTAACGAGGCCAACGCTCACTTCAAGTACGGCGAGATGGACCTCGTGTGCCGGTTGATCGAGGGCAAGTACCCGAACTATGAGGCGGTGATCCCCAAGGAGAACCCCAACTGCATGACCATCGACCGAAAGGATTTCCAGCGGAGCATTCGGCGTGTGGCCATCTTCGCCAACAAGACCACGCACCAGGTGCGCCTCTCTTTGGCGGGAAGCAGCTTGAAGATCAGCGCGGAGGATGTGGATTTCGCCAACGAAGCCCACGAGACCTTGGCGTGCAGCTATGCGGGCGACGACATGGAAATCGGGTTCAACAGCCGTTTCTTGTTGGACATGTTGAACAACCTCGATGCGCAGCAGATCACCTTGGAATTGAGCGCCCCGAATCGCGCTGGAATCATCCGGCCGCAGCACGACGGTGAAGCCACAGGTGAGGACATCCTGATGCTCGTCATGCCGGTAATGCTCAACGCCTAATCTTTTTCTTCAATATCTGAGGGTGAATCGCCTCCAGTCATGCTGGGGGCGATTTCCATTTCGGGCTCCTCTTCCTCTTCCTCGGGCATGGGCGGAGGCGCCTGGGGACCCTCACGCAGCAACACGAGCGCCAGCAGAATGCCGGTCGAGGCTCCAGCGAGGTGTCCTTGCCAGCTGACGCCGACCTTGATGGGGAGAACCCCCCATACGATGCTGCCATAGAGGAAGACGACCACCAAGGCGACCCTCATCAGCACGGGGTTCCGGCGGATTACGCCACTGAGGAAAAGAAAGGCCGCCAACGCGTAAACCACCCCACTGAGCCCGATGTGGTTTCCATCCGCTCCACTCGTCCACAACAGCACACCGCTACCCAGCCATGACCAAAAGAGCACCTTCAGGCCTACGCCACGATAGAAATAGAGGAGCATGGCGGACAACGAGAAGAAGGAGACCGTGTTGCTCCAAAGGTGGTCCCATCCCCCGTGCAGAAAGGCCATGCCTAAGATGCCGGGAAGGCCATCCATGCGCAGCGGGCGGTTGCCAAATCGGTTGAGGCCGAGCTCGAATTGCAGGTTGATCAAAAAGGCGCCCCACACCAAGACGAGGCATCCGATGGTCACAATGAGCGCTTGTTGGATGCGCCTGCGGTCTGCGTCCATATCGCGTTTGAGTTCTTCTGGCGTGCGGCCTCCACCCGGGCGTCCAGGACGGCGGTACGACCTCCATGGACGCGCACCAGGGGCAATGGACATTTGGCCGGGGGGCAAAGGCTGAGGCGACGCTCCCGAAACTTGGCGGTCTGGAGGCGGTCCTTCAGGATTTGAATTGGTGCTGGAGGTGCCGCCGAAACTGGGGTTCGGCGTGGCATCCACACGGTCGTTTGGAAAAGAACCCACGGAGCCAAAATAGGCCCTAAAGGACGGAAGTACTTTGCCACCACGAACCTGAAGGACAATGAGCGTCACCGAACTGAATGCGTTGATTTCTCTGTTGGAAGACCCAGATGAGGGGATCTATCAAACCGTGCGTCAGGAATTGGAGCAGATCGGGGAGGCTGTGCTTCTCCCCCTTCGTGACGCCATTTCCGAGGAAGGCCACGGGGATATTTTCCTCAAAAGGGCCAAAGACTTGCTGGACCACTTAGGGGCCGATGAGGTCCGAAGTGGGTTTGCCAATTGGATCAGTTCCGATGACCACCACTTGGCGGAGGCATTGGTTCTGTTGGACCGTTACATCGATCCTACCCGCTCTGTCGATGGGCTTAAGGAAACCATGGCACGGGTCCGTCAGGACATTTGGCTTGAGCTCAACGATGACATGACTGCGTTGGAGCAGGTCCGGGTCATCAACCGGATCTTCTTCGAGCACCACGGATTTTCCGGCACACGAGGCGGAGCAGCCACGCCTTCCCATGCGTTGCCAAGGGAAGTCATCGAGCAGCGCAAAGGCAATTCTCTTGCATTGGGGGCTTTGTACTTGGCCATGGCGCAAGAGCTTGGCTTGCCCATTCACGGTGTCAACCTGCCCAACCACTTCATCCTGGCGTATTGTGACGGGGGGCACCTCGGCGAATTCAGCGAGGATGGTGGGCCAGGGAGCATCTTGTTTTACATCAACCCCTTCAACAAAGGGGGCATCATCCACCCCGAAGAGGTCAATGTCTTCTTGGGGCACTTGGATTTGCCTGTAGATCAGCAGCACTGCGGTCCCTGTCATCCAGTGGATGTGGTGCGGCGCTTGATCGGAAACCTCGCCTACGCTTTTGAACGCGAGGAGCAGCTTGAGGAAGCGGAAAGGATGCGCGAATTGCTCTTCTTCGTAGAGGGGTGTTCATCCCCGAAGCGCACTGAGCGTGCGGAATAAAATCCGGACATCCCCCAACAAGGAGTGCTCTCTTGCATAACGCTGCTGCAGTTGCAGCTTCTGTGGCAGAATGTGTGAGCGGTAATAGGCTTTGGGGTCAGCGGCTTCTGCCAGCAATGCGCCTTCGTCCTTGAAGGCCAAGGCGTCAGGTCCGGTGATGCCGGGCCTCACTGACAAGACTTCTTGCCACGATTCCGACTGAAGATCGACGAACTCTGGCACTTCTGGACGGGGGCCGACCAAGCTCATGTCGCCCCGCAAGACATTCCACAATTGGGGCCACTCGTCCATGCGCCGCCGCCTCAATACGGCCCCAACTGCGGTAATCCTGTCGTCCTTTTCACCGGATGTGATGGCGGCATCGCCCGCGCGCGCAGGCCGCATGGTCCTGAACTTCAAAATCGAAAAGGGCCTTCCGCGACGTCCCACCCGCTCCTGATGATAGAATATGGGCCGCCCTTCGCGCTGCCACAGAATCAGGCATACGACTGCCATGGGAAGGGCCAGCAAAAGCAACAGGCCGCATGCAGCGAGGAAATCAAAGCCGCGCTTCATGAAGTTGGTGGCAGGTTCAGTGCTTCGAGGGCCGCGCTTAAAGCTGCGACAACGCGGTCCACATCGGCTACGTCCATGTGCCGATGAATGGGCAGGCTGATGGCCGTATCAAAAGCGGCCACCGCATGGGGCACATCAGCGATGTCGTAGCCCCTGTCAGCATAAGCCGTCAGCAATGGCAGTGGCGGGAAATGCACGTTGGTGGAGATGCCCTGTGCGCCGAGGGCTTCCATCAGTGCATCTCGGTAGGGTTGCCCATGGGCGGACAAGCGGATGATGTAGAGGTGGTCGGCACTGCGGCGTCCGTCATCTTCCCGCTGTGGCCGTTGCACGGCATTGATGGCGGCAAGCCCCGCGTCATAGCGGTCGGCCAGTGCCCGGCGGTGCGCGAGGTCGTCTGGATAGCGCTCAAGCGCCACCCGGCCCATGGCCGCCTGTATGTCGGTCATGTTGCATTTGAAGCCAGGGTGGGTGACGTCATAGCGCCAGGCGGCACTCCCGGCCGAATTGAACTTGGCGGCAGCATCCTTGGACTGCCCATGCAGGCAGTGGGAGCGCAGGGTGCGGTAAACCGCCTCGGCGTCAAAAGCGGCCGGCAGGGACAAGGCCGCTGCACCGCCTTCCGCCGTGGTGAGGTTTTTTACGGCATGGAAGGAGAATACCGTGATGTCGGCTTGCCGCCCAACCGGCGCCCCGTCGATGGTCGCCCCCAGTGAATGGGCAGCGTCTGACAACAACAAGGGCCGTCCCAGTTGGGCTTGCACAGGGTGATCGCTTGTGAACCCATGGGATGCAGCCCAGCGCATGAGGTTGGCTTTCCATGCTGCGCAGGGCACGGGCCACCCTCCGATGTCCACGGGCATGATCACCTTGGTCCTTGCTGTAAGCAGTGGTTCGATCTGTGCCCAGGTAATGTTGAGGCCATCTTGCCCCGATTTGGCTGGAAGGTCCACCAGCACGGGTGTGGCGCCACGGTGCAGCACCACATTGGCTGTCGCGCAATAGGTGTACGCTGGCAGAATGACTTCGTCGCCCGGCCCCACTCCAAACCAATCGAGAATGACACCGGCCAAACCGGTCCAGGAGCCGCCACAAACCACGCGGTCAGCTCCCGCATAGCGGGCGAGGTCATGCTCGAATGACGCCGTTTCAGGACCGGTGGTGATCCATCCCGAGCGCAGGACGCGTTCCACAGCGGCAATGGTCGCCTCATCGATATATGGGGGGGCAAATCCGATGGGGGCAGGTTGCGGAGTGGGTTCGCTGGACGAAGACATGGGTGCGAAATTCGCCCAACGCGCGCAATTCCCACTTGTCCGCGCTACTTTCACGTGAAGAAGCAATGCGTCATGTGGCTTGAAAAAGACAATCGCTTGGTCAGGGAGTTTCGGTTCAAGGACTTCCAGGAGGCTTTCACGTTTATGACGCGGGTGGCCTTTCTCGCCGAAAAGCACGGTCACCACCCCAACTTTCACAACGAGTTCAGCTATGTGCGCATCGAGCTGCACACCCATGATGCGGGGCGTTTGGTGACGGAAAAAGACCGTCAATTGGCCGAGGCCATTGACACTTTGTTGCAGTAGTCAATTCAGGGCAGGGGGGATGAGCCTGCCACCGTTGAAATGTGTCCCAAGCAAAAGGCCCTCCGAAGAGGGCCTTTTGACATTCAGTAAGGTGTATTCGATCACTTGCCAGCTTCAGCGGCGGGAGCCGGTGTCACATTGGCTGAAATCGTGATGCGGGTTTGCTCGGGAACCGTGTTGGCGTTGATGGTGACCGTCTTGGTCTGCTTGTTCTTCTTGCCCTTGGAGTTGAACTTGACTTCAATCTCACCTTCCTCACCAGGAGCGATGGGTTCCTTGGGGCACTGGGGTACAGTGCATCCGCAAGAACCCTTGCAGCGGTCGATGATGAGCGGGTTGTCACCGGTATTGGTAAACTTAAAGACGTGGGTCACGGCATCCCCTTCATCAATGGTGCCGAAATCCCAAGCGTTCTCTGCAAACGTAATGGTGGTCGATGGGCCAGCCGCTTCAGGCGCTTCAGCTGCCTCTTTGGCCGGGTCCATTTTGGTCTCGTCAGCTGCAGTCGTCTCGGTTGTGGTCTCTGGTGCAGTGGTGGTACCCTCATCGCCTCCATTCTCGTTTGAACAGGCGATGAGCAATACGGGGATGGCAAACATGGCCAGTGTGCGTGGGATGTTCATGGTGTGATGTTGTCGTATGGGGTCAAAATTAGCCGCCTTTGCCTTGGAGCGGTAGGTCTTAGGTACATGTTGTTCCGTAAAACGGCGTGAATTACCGGTTTCCAATCCCCGAGGCCTTGTAAGTGCCGTCATTCAGGACCTCAATGCCCCGCTGATAAATCGGGTTGATGGGATTGAATACCTCGTAAAAGGCGGCCGTGTCGAAGAGGTTACGGGCCAAAATGGCTTTGAGCCTGAGGGTGATGGCCGGCAAACTGGTGTTCCAGTCTTCAGCCACGAAGGGGATGTCCTCTGCTTCACCCAACGCCACCAATTTGTCCAGCAGCACCTTGGAGACTTCATAGCTTTCAATGAAGGCTTCCCGATTGTTGAGCGCACTTTCCAAGCCCTTTCGGTCATCGTCCACAAACTCCAGAACGGCCCGGTTGAAGAGGCCTTTGCGCAGAAGATCCGTGAAGTAGGTGCTGTTCAGTGAGGTGTCAATAGGGACAAAGACATCGGGGAGGATACCGCCGCCGCCGTATACCGTCCGATTCATGACCAAAGTGCGGTACTTCAGGCTGTCGGGGAGCTCCAAACTGTCCAAGGACATCAGTTCCCCCTTTTCGAAGCGCTCATACTTCTCCCTGCGATACGCATCCACGCCATCGTCATAGGGCTTCTGGATGCAGCGGCCGGAAGGAGTGAAGTACTGTTGGACCGTCAAGCGAACGGCACTGCCGTCAGGCAATCTGACGGGACGCTGTACCAGCCCTTTGCCAAAGGTGCGCCGTCCAACGATGAGGCCGCGGTCCCAGTCTTGCACTGCGCCGGAGACAATCTCGCTGGCCGAGGCGCTGGACCCGTCGACGAGAACGACCAATCTGCCCTTCTCGAACCGTCCAGCCGTCTGGGAAATGCGGTCCTCTCTGGGAAACGACCGGCCGTCGGTGTAGACGATCAAGCGGTCATCCGACAGGAACTCGTCGCTCATGGCAATGGCGGTATTGAGCATGCCGCCACCATTGCCTTGCAGGTCGAGAATGAGGTCCTTCATCCCTTTGGACTCAAGGTCGTCCAAGGCCGCGATCAATTCGCTCATGGTCTCCTTGGAGAACCGGTTCACCTTGATGTAGCCGATTTTGTTGTCCACCATGTAGTGGGCGTCCACGCTGTAGATGGGAATCTTGTCGCGTTCGATATCGAAATGGATGAGGTCGTCCACCTTGCTCCGCTTAATGCCAACGTCGACGTGTGTGCCTTTCGGGCCCTTGAGGCGTTCCATGACCCCCTTGTTTCGGATGCCGACACCGGCCACCACTTCGCCGTCCACCTCCACAATCCGGTCCCCCGACAGGATGCCCAAACGTTCGCTGGGACCTCCTGCAATGGTAGACACCACCATGATGGTGTCTTTCATGATGTTGAACCGAACGCCAATGCCTTCGAAGTTGCCATTGAGTGGTTCGTCGGCTTCTTGGAGGTCTTCTGCGGGGATGTACACAGAATGGGGGTCGAGTTCTTCGAGCATGCCCCGGATGGCGGTCTCTACAAGGCCTTCCATGTCGACCGAGTCCACATACATGCGGTTCATGTAGTAGAGCAGGGTGTTGAACTTTTCTCCCTGATCCTGCACATTTTTTTGCGCTGCCAGTGGGGCAATGCTGGCGAAGAGCAGGCAGCCCACCATCCATGGGGCCAAAGCCGAATTCAAGGCAGTTTTACTCATCTTCGCAAGATAGGGGCGATGCAGGGGGGCGCCGTCCCTCCGGTGGACCTGAAATGCCAAAAAATGGGAGACGCGCATTGCGGCGCATATCTTGCGTCTGGCGCGGAAGTGCAATGTCGCTTTCCCCCGAAACCTGCTAGATGATGTATGAATCCCCCCTCCTTCGCGGTGCGTTTGCCACGGCCGCTGTCCTGTTTGTGCAAGGACTGTGCGGTCAAACCGATGTTGCACCGTGCCCAGCGCAGTTGCTTGAAATGCCAACTTCTGAGGTGCTGATGCCTACACTCGATGTGGAGGCCGCATGGGAGCGCGCAGATAAGGAGGCGGAATCCATGGGCAAGCATCTCTATGGCATTGTGGTGGAACATGCTGCGGCCCTCGCACCGCAGGCCTTCGCCACCACCCATGCGGTGTCGGTGCGGCTGCCGGGTGCCCTGGGTGTGGCGGTACACCTCGACGATTTCCACCTCCCACCAGGGGCAGAGATGTGGGTCACCAACGCCGACGGCTCTTGGGAAGAAGGGCCCTACGATTTCAGAGACAACGATGCCCACGGCCGACTGGCCACTGGCGACGTGCCCGGCGATGTGGTGGTGTTTCGCTTGCAGATCCCGCAAGGCTTGGCCAGTGAAGTACACTTGCACATGGAGGGGGCCGCCGGTCTCTTCCGGGATGTAGAGGGTGCCCGTGGAGGCAGCGGACCATGCGAAGTGGATGTAGCGTGTCCCGAGATTCTGGGGTGGGAATGCCAGCGCGACGCGACAGTGCGCCTCTCCATCATCGAAAGTGGCGGCTCTTACCTGTGTTCAGGAGCGATGGTCAACACGACCGCCCTCGATTGCCGCCAATACATGCTGACCGCCTTGCACTGTGCCAGTGAGGTTACCGATGACGAATTCGCCCTGTTGAAGGTGTACTACAACTACGAGCGCCCCGAATGCGGCGAAGGCAATGGGTTTCTGAACCGCCGCCGTACCGGGGTAATTCGACTCGCGGACTCGGATGATATTCAAGGGAACAACTTCGACGGTTCGGACTTCCTGCTCGTGGAAGTGGAAGACGAAATCCCCTCGAGCTGGGATGTCTATTACGCAGGGTGGGATGCCA
The DNA here is from genome assembly GCA_016780385.1 of Flavobacteriales bacterium. Lineage (GTDB taxonomy): Bacteria > Bacteroidota > Bacteroidia > Flavobacteriales_D > Sanyastnellaceae > UBA8752. Next base: position 28,503 of record JADHLY010000016.1, on the reverse strand, counting down.
GTGGATCGGGCTCCAGCAGCGGAGTGGGCATCCACCATCCTTCAGGGGATGTAAAGAAGATCAGCACCTTCACGCAGAACACTTCGAGCATCAGTTTGGGGTCGTTCGGTTCGCATTGGCGCGTTTATTGGGTTGAAACAGAAACGGAACACGGCGTCACAGAAGGCGGCTCTTCCGGTTCTCACCTCTTCAATGAGGAAGGCCTGTCCATCGGCACCCTGTCAGCCGGGCTGTCCGCTTGTTCCAACAATGGCGCGGGTCCCGGCACCGGTCCTGACGAACCGGATTACTATGGGAAGATGTCTTTTCACTGGGACAACAACCCCAATCCGCAAGACGAGAAGCTCTACCTGTGGCTCGACCCCACCGAGTCGGGGGCGACGGTATTGCACGGCGCATACCCCGACGATGAGGCAGCAGTGCCATGCGGTCCGCAGCAAGCGTGCGAGGACGTGGTCGATGTGGCCCAGATGAACCTAGCCCGCGAGGTGCGGATTCAGCCCAATCCTGCGCGTGATGTGCTGCATCTGCGCTGGGCCCGTGGCGCGTGGTCAGAAGCCGCCACGGTGACGGTGCGGGACGCCGCTGGTCGAACGCTCCACACGGAAAAGTGGTGGGGAGGGGCACTTCACCTCAATGTGTCAGACTGGCCCCGGGGCATGCTGCTCCTCTCTGTAGACATGGGGGATGGGGCTCAAATCACCCGCAGGGTCATCCTCGACTGATCAGCGGATCCAAACGAGGTCGTCGATTTCGACACGCGTTCTGAATTCTCCAAAGGCGACCGTGGCCTTCTTGCCTTTGAGGGTGAGCACTTCGCCGCGTTGCCGGCCATCTTTGAGCCGCACTGTGCTGCCGACCGCAATTTTGTCCGTGTGCTGTTCGGTGCGCCTTGATTTCTTGCGCTGCTGGGCTGCGGCCTTTTTCTGCGCTGCGGCTTGCGCTTTCTCTGCTTGTTTGGTGGCTTCTACAGAGAGGTACTTCCTGACGTCCTCTAGCAGGGTTTTGTTGGCCTGGCCTGACTTGAAGCGGTCGATAAACTGCTGCAACTTCTTGCCCCGAACGAGTGCTGAATTTTGGTCTTGTCCCACCCGTTGAACGGATTCCTGCCGCTCTTCGAGTTTTTCTGCACGCGATTCGTAGGCCCGCTTTGCCTCGGCCGCCTCGTGCTCGGCTTTGAGCTTCCGGTCCGTCATCTTGGCGTGCCGGGTCTTTTCCTTTTGGAGGGAGGCGATGAGGCCGTCCAGTTGAACTTTTCGGGGATCCAGCTTCTGTTTGGCCCTGCCGATCAAGGCCTCAGGGATGCCGTTAAGTTCAGCCACTTCAAAGGTGAAAGAGCTCCCGGGCTGGCCCAGGTCGAGGTGGTAAGTGGGGGACAGGGTCTCCGCATCGAACAGCATGCTGCCGTTGATGGCCTCGGTCATCTGGGTGGCCCTTGTCTTGATGTTGGCGTAGTGCGTGGTGATGACGCCAAATACCCCTTTGTCATAGAGTTCCTCAAAGAAGACTTCGGCCAAGGCACCGCCCAACTCCGGGTCGCTTCCCGTCCCGAATTCATCGAGCAACAACATGCTGTTGCGCCCAGCTGAAGCAAGAAAGCCTTTCATACGGTTGAGGCGGTAGCTGTATGTAGAGAGCTGGTTTTCGATGCTCTGGTTGTCCCCGATGTCCGTGAGGATTTGCTTGAACAATCCAAAGGCGCTGTCGGGATGGACGGGGACGAGGAGTCCGCTTTGGACCATGGCTTGGAGCAGCCCCACCATTTTGAGGGTGATGGATTTGCCTCCGGCATTGGGTCCGCTGATGACCAAGACCCTCCTTCCTTGGTGCAGGGTGAGGTTTTGTGGCTCCACAGGAAGCCCTTTGTTTCGGTGTGCCAACAGCAGCAGGGGGTGATGTGCTTTCAGCAAATCCACACGCAGGTCCTTGACCAGGTTGGGCTTGGCGGCATCCATGGACAGGGCCAGCTTGACCTTGGCTTGGATGAAATCCAATTGAACCAGCAACCGCTGTTGGGCCTTGATGAGGGGGGTGTGTTTGCGGATCCTTTGGGTCAATTCCCGGAGGATGCGCACGATTTCCCGACGCTCATCGTCTCGGAGCATCTCTAGTTCATGGTTGACCTGGTGGCAGTCTGCCGGTTCGATAAAAGTGACCGAACCTGTTTTAGAGGTCCCCATGGCCGAGCCGCGCACCTTGCGCTTGTGGGTGCTCGCTACGGCGAGGACGCGCCGTTCATTGATGTAGCCCTCTGCTGTATCGGCCAACCAGCCTTGTTTGGTGCAGGCGCGCATGGCCTTGTCAAACAACCGATTGACTTGTCGACGTGCCGTCTGCATATTGATGCGAATCCGCGCGAGCTCATCGGAGGCATTGCTTCGGACTCCGCCTTTGGGGTCAAAGACCGCCTCGATTTCCTTGACGATCTCCTTGTTTTCACTGACGGTGCCCAGCATCCCGCACAGCCTGGGGAACGCGCGTTCTCTGCCGTGCAGGGCGCCGACAATGTCGTTGACCAATCGGGTGCACTGGAGTACGCGCATGAAACCCGCCTCCGTCAAGGCTGACCCGGAAACTTCGAGCAGTTTGATTTCCCCTCTGATTTCCTCGAACACCAAGCTTGGGAATGTGTAGCCCTCTACCCGAATGCGTCTCAGTTCATCGGTGGACTCCAGCGCGGCTAGGACGGTCGGCCGATGGGCGGTCGGTTCTAAGGTCAGGGCCCGTCGTTTGGCTGCTTCAGAAGAACAATGCGCCTCCAGTCCACTGCGAATCGCGGAGAACTCGAGGTCATTGACCGTTTGGTCATCGAATCCGACCAAGCCCCTTACCGGGCGACTTTGTGGCTCAGATTTCACCATGCTGCACGAAGTCGAGGACGAGTTTGACAGCGTCGTTGGGGCGCCGGGCATCCACCCAATGCACTCCGGCTTGCCGGTGAAACCAGGTCAATTGCCGACGGGCAAATTGTCGGGTCGCTTCTTGAATTTTCTGCACGGCAGTGGTCATGTCCATGTGCCCTTCTAGGACATCGAACAGTTGCGGGTAGCCTACGGTTCTCAAGGCGTTGACATGGCGGAGGTGGAGGACGGCGCTCGCCTCATCCATCCAGCCGGCTTCTATCATGTGGTGCACACGGATGTTGATGCGGCCGTGCAGGAAGTCACGTGGTGCCCCCAAACCGATGGTCAGGGTGTCCCAAGGCCGCCCCGTGCTGCGCGTCCAGCCACCGGGGAACACCTTCCGCGCACCGGCTTGTTGTTTGCGAAAGGCCGTATACGTCTTGCCTGCAGCCCGACACACTTCCAGGGCGCGGATCACACGATGGGGGTTGGCGGGGTCCACGGCGCGGCGGTGTTCGGGATCGAGGCGCTCCAACTCCTCCAGCAAGGGGGCAAGCCCTTCGGCGGCGTAGCGTGCATTCAGGGCTTTCCGAATTTCAGGGTCAGCTGGCATGTCGTCAAACCCGTCTTGAACGGCTTGCGTGTAGAGCCCACTTCCTCCGACCATAATGGCGACAGGAGGGAGGCCTTGCTTTTGCCGCTGGGCGAAGTGTTGCTCCAACCATGGCACGGATTCAGCGGCAAAGCGTCCGGCACTGTATTCTTCTTCTAGGGAGAGGAAATCCACGAAATGGTGGGGCGCTTGGGAGCGCTCATCGGCCGTAGGCTGGGCCGTTCCGATGGGGATATCGCAGTAAAATTGCCGGCTGTCGGCAGAGAGGATTTCAGCACCTAAGGAACGGGCCAATGCGATCGATAGGCTGGTTTTGCCCACCGCGGTGGGGCCGACGATGGAAATGACCAAGGGCGCTGCGTCCCGCTTCTTGAAATGGCTTTTCTGGAAAGTCAATACGCGGCTTCGTCCAGATCGTCGAGAGAGGTGAAGCTTGGCCCGTCATCGTCACCGTCTTCTGCGTCATCGTTGAGATAGGCATCCAGTTCGGGGTCGCCCGTGCGCAAAGGGCCGTCATCTTCTGACGGCGCTGAAAGGGCTTCGAGGTCGCTCAGGTCCACATCTTTGGAGAACTGATCGGGGGCCTTTCCAAACTCGTGTGCCAACATCGGGTACTCTGGCGTCTCGCCTTCTTCGATCCCGATGACCTCCACATAGAAACACCACATCCGCAAAAAATCGTAGACATAGACCATGCGGTCATTGGCGACGGTGACCATTTCATGCACGGCAACGGTGCGCATCGAAGGAAACGGGTTGCCCGAATCGTCCATGCCCATGTCCATCAATGGGACTTCGCGCCCTCGGCCCCAGTCCTCGTCGGATTGAAAAAAGGAAGCCATTTCACCTTCGCCGAAATCAAAGGCGGCCAATATGCCGCGGTGCAGGTCCTCCAAGGTCGCAGCCTTGTCAATGAGGATGTCGCGGAAGACGTCTTCTTCGATGTCGATGATGACGCGGAAACGGATGAGGTTCATAATGGGGCCACTCGGGTTATGCGAATTTATGCCATCTATGCCGCAAGCGGTTTAGTTTCGCACCCGTCTGCTATCCACACTCAGGCCCGTTTTACAACATGCGCATTCCATTCGACTCCCGTATCCTCAAAATCGCCTTGGCTGTTGGCTCCTTGGCCTACGCCATCCAATTGTTCCGCACCAGTTACACGGGGAGCGGTATCGGAATGGTCTTGCTCGCCCTCATTTTCGGTTTGACCGCCATGCGGAGCATGCGGATGATTTTGGTCGCTTTCCGCATCCAGCAGCAAGACATGGACAAGGCCCGTAAGATTTTGGCGGGCATCAACCCGAAACACTTGTGGCCCAATAACCGTGGGCAGTATTGGTTTTTGCAAGGCAACCTGTTGCTCGAGTCCAGCCTCTCGGAGGCCGAAAAGGCATTCCGCACGGCATTGGATGTAGGCCTCAAGCGGGATGAAGAAAAAGCAGCCGTGATGCTCAACCTTGCGGCGATCCAAAGCTCGAAGCGGCGCATGAAAGAGGCCAAAGCCCTCATCGCTCAGGCCAAGCGTCTGGACAAAAAGGGCATGCTGAAGGCTGATATCCGCACCATTGAGCAAGCCATCAAAAATCCACAGCAAGTCGTCCGTCGCCGCTGATCAGCGGGCCACGGGAAGTGGTGGCTGACGGTCGGAGCGCTTCCAAGTCGGCAGGTGCTCCAGCTCCTGGGCCAGCGTTCTGTCCTTTTTGAGTTCTTGGATATTGTGGAGCCATTCCGAAGCCATGTCTTGCGCCCTCAAGTAGAGTTGCTGCGAATGGGTAGGTTCCTTTGCCGCTTGCGCAAACTTTCTTTCGAAATCTTCGAGGGCCGAATGGGCAGCGTAGGCGATGGGCTTGAACTGAGCGCGGTCCGGAGGGTACGCATCCATTTGCCGAGCGCACTGTTCCAGCACATCGAGCAATATGGTGCGGATGGCACCCTCTAATTCAACACTTCCCATGCCCTCAAAGTAGCGCAGAGTTCCAAGCGCTGACGATATGTGAGTGTGTTGTGGATAAGAGGCCGAGGGCCAATCAGTACGTCAGCAGCCCATCCAACGCTGCTGCGAGCCGCTGTTTGGGCAAGTACTCCGCCTCGAGATTCGGGGCGAAGGGGATGGGCGTATCCATAGAGGCGACGCGGGTCACGGGGGCATCCAGGTGCGAAAAACAGGCCTCTTGGATTCGAGCCGCAATCTCGCCACCGATGCCACCGGTGAGGTTGTCTTCATGCAGGACGAGCACACGTCCGGCCTGTCGCGCCCCTGAGAAGACCGCATCCCAGTCGAGTGGAGAGAGGGTGCGCAAATCCAGCACGCCGACTTGGCCCAGTCCCACCTCGCGGCAACGCTTCGCTTCCTCCAAAGCCCAATGCACCCCCATGCCATAGGTCACGATCAGGGCGTCGTTGGGCGACCCGATGAGCCTTGCCTTTCCAAAGGGCAAGCTGTAGTCGTTGGTGGGCACCGCGCCACTCAGGCTTCTGTACAGCGCCTTGTGCTCAAAGAACAACACGGGGTTGGGGGTATCAAAGGCCGTGGCCAGCAAACCTTTGGCGTCTTCGGGGAAGGCGGGATAGGCGATCATGAGTCCGGGCACGTGAAAGAACCAGGCTTCATTGGATTGGCTGTGAAAGGGGCCCGCCGCGACCCCGGCTCCGGTGGGCATTCGGACCACGACGTCGGCGTTTTGCCCCCAGCGCCAATGGAGCTTGGCGAGGTTGTTGACGATTTGATTGAAGCCACAGGTGACGAAATCTGCGAACTGCATTTCGACCATGGCCTTCATTCCAGCAATGGAGAGCCCGAGGCCGGTTCCTACGATGGCGCTTTCACACAATGGCGTGTTGCGCACGCGGTCAGCACCAAACCGGTCCATAAATCCATCGGTCACCTTGAAAACCCCGCCATAAGCGCCAATGTCTTGCCCCATCAGGACGAGGTTGTCGTGCCGTTCCATGGCGGCGGAGAGGCCTGCCGTGATCGCGTCAATGAACCGCAATTCTTCGGTTTCCGTCCCGGGCGTGCGGGGTGCTGGCGGGCTGCCCTGAAACAAGCGTTCCAACTCGTGGTCGGCATCCGGCTGCACGTCGGGCTCAGCCTCCGCGGCTTTCAATGCCGCGGCGATGTCCTTGCGGATGGCTTCTTTTCGTTCTTCGATGGCCCCTTCGGTGATGTGGCCCTGTTCGATGAGGAAAGCGGTATAGGTATCCACAGGGTCGCGCTCCTCCCACGCCTCGATGAGGCCCTCGGGATAGTACTTGGTGCCGCTCGCCTCTTCGTGTCCGCGTCGCCGGAAAGTATCGAACTCGAGCATGATCGGACGGGGACGTTCGCGCACTGAAGCCGCCGCTTTGCGCACGGTCTCATAGACCTCGAGAATGTCGTTGCCATTGAGCCGTATGGCGTCTTCCGCTGGGATGCCATATCCCGCCGCCTTATCGATGAATTGGGCGCAGCGGAACTGTTGGCTGCTCGGCGTTGACAGGCCCCAGTGGTTGCTCTCGATGCAAAACAACACCGGCAATTCCCAAACGCTCGCTACGTTCAATGCTTCGTGAAAGTCGCCTTCGCTGGTCGCACCATCACCCGTGAAGACCAACGTCGCTTTACCGCTGCCCCGGTTTTTGGAGGCCAAGGCGATGCCATCGGCAATGCCCAGCTGTGGGCCGAGGTGGCTGATCATCCCGACGATGTTGTGCTCCATGGTGCCGAAGTGGAAGCTTCGGTCGTGCCCTTGGGTAAAGCCGGAGGCCTTGCCTTGGAATTGGGCGAACAGCTGGGTTAAATCGACCCCCCTCGTGGTGAACACCCCGAGGTTGCGGTGCATGGGCAGAATGACTTCGTCTGCGGCGAGCGCTGCGGTACATCCCACGGAAATGGCCTCTTGGCCCATGCCGGAAAACCACTTGCTGATGCGGCCTTGTCGCAGCAGGCTCAGCATTTTTTCTTCGATCAGCCTGGGCAACAGGAGCTGGTCGAGCAGTTGGAGCATGACATCTCGCGCAATACCGCGGTCTTGGATGTTCAATTCGGGAACCTTTTTGGAGGCCATGACAACAAAGCTAACTGCCCTGTTGTCCCTCCCGCAGCGCACCCAACGCGTATTTTGCCGGTGGAAATGAACAGCCCCAAACCTGCACAACGGCCCGAGCAAAGTCAACCGGACTCGGTGATGGTGAGGTTGTCACCACTCAAGTCGCGGGACGAGGAGGCCATCGCATCCGCCTTGCGCCAACAAGGCGCCGAGTTTGAGACGTTTACTGTACTGAAGCGCAGCCTCGATGCCCGCCGCCGGCCGGCGGTGGTGGAACTGTTGGTGGGGCTTGATCTGACCGAAGTTCCAAGGACTTCAGGTGTTTGGCGCGAGGTGACGGGCGCGCCACGAGTGGTGGTGGTCGGCGCCGGACCTGCTGGCTTGTATTGTGCCCTGCGGTTGATCGAATTGGGGTTGAGGCCTGTGGTTTTGGAGCGGGGTCGCCCCGTCAGAGAGCGCCGCCGCGACCTTGTTCGGCTCATCCGAGAGGGCCACGTGGATCCCGATTCGAATTACTGCTTTGGCGAAGGGGGCGCGGGCACCTATTCCGACGGCAAACTGTACACCCGGGCCAAGAAACGCGGCAGTTGGCGCACGGTGTTGGGCTGGTTCGTCGAGCATGGCGCCGACCCTGACATCTTGGTGGACACCCATCCTCACATCGGGACGAACAAGCTCCCCGCGATCATTTCTGCCATGCGCGAGCGCATCCTGTCCTGCGGTGGTGAAGTGGTGTTTGATTGTCGCGTGACCGGACTCCTGCGCGGCCCTAGCGGTCAAGCCACAGGCGTGGCCACAAGCACCGGAGAAATCCAAGGTGAAGCGGTGGTGATGGCCACCGGTCACGGTGCCCGCGATGTCTTTGAGTGGATGCACGCGGCGGGATTGCCATTGGATCGCAAGCCCTTTGCCTTAGGCGTTCGGATCGAACATCCGCAGAGCTGGGTGGATGCGCGTCAATACAAATTGAAGGGCAACACACCTTCCTCAGCACTCGGGCTTCCGCCTGCCACCTATTCCTTGGTGACCCAAACCGAAGGTGGTGGTGTCTTTTCATTTTGCATGTGCCCGGGGGGCGTGATTGCGCCCTGCGCCACCGAAAATGGCGAGGTGGTGACCAATGGGTGGAGCCCTTCTCGACGCAATAACCCTTGGGCCAACAGCGGTATCGTGACGACAGTCAGTGCCGACGACCTCGATGCACACGGATATACGGGGGCATTGGGGGCCTTGGGGTTTCAGCGTGCTGTCGAACGCGCCTGCCACGCAGCAGCAGGCGGAGCGCAGCGGGCCCCGGCCCAGCGGCTTGTGGACTTTGTAGCAAGAAGGCCATCCCGCGACCTGCCCGGGTGCAGTTACCTCGCCGGTCTGACGTCCGTCAATTTGACGGAACTTCTCCCGCCATTTATCGTCGATCGGCTCATTGCGGGCATCCAGGATTTCGAACGGAAGATGCCGGGGTATCTCCACCCCGATGCCATCGTTGTGGCGCCGGAAAGCCGAACGTCCAGCCCGGTGCGCATGCCGAGAAACAAAGACACCCTCGCAATGGAGGGTGTCCCTGGATTGTATCCGTGTGGTGAAGGTGCAGGCTATGCCGGCGGAATCGCTTCTGCCGCCATGGATGGAATCCGAGTGGCAGAGGCCATTGCGCAGGGCGCCGGAATCAATCCTGCCTGAGCAGAATCTCCGCTTCTGCCAAGGGGACAATCCGTCCCGACACATCACCGACGATGAAGGCGTCTTCAAATCCTGCGGATTGCAGCGCGGGCAAGGCGGCACGTGCTGCACTGGCCGAAGTGAAGTTTCCGTGCAAATAGCGGTGCCATCCCGTCGTGCTGCGGTGTTCGACATTTCCGATTTCAAGCAGATCGTCCATGGCTTCCACGCTGACTTCGGTCTTCATGGCGCCGAGCTGGATGCGGAACGAAATCATGCGCTCATCAAATTGCGGCTGCGCGGCGGCGGCCGCTTCAGGGGCCGTCTCTGTGCCTTGGTCTACCGGCGCATGCGCGCCAGCAGGTCCAGTGACAAACGCCCCCGTGAAGCCCATTTCTGTCAGTTGGATCTTGTAATCAACGGCGTCATTGCGTTGCTCGAAGGACCGGCTGAATACCCGCAGCATTCCGTCTTCGCCCTTGAGGCGCACGACATCAATGCCGTCAAATGTGGCGCTCAGCGCCGCAGGGTCTGGGGTCCTGTAGGCCCCCAGCTGTACGCGGTAATGCAGGGCTTCTTCGTGGACAACATCTGTCGCCAAGGCCGGTGTGGTCTCTGCAACGTTCACGGTTGTTTCCGGTGCGACCAACTCTGCTTCAAGGCCAGCTTCGCGCACGGTTTGGGCCGCACGATCGGCTGCGATGGGATCCACTCCGACATCTACGCTCACCCCTTCTGATGATTCGCTGAGGTGTTTGAAGGCCAGCAGGGTCTGCTGTTCAGCAGTGGTCCAGCCTTGCTCAGGAGTGGGAATGTTCAACGTGTAATTGGTACGGTCGTCAGAGGTGATGGTGCCACTGATGACGTCCCAGCCAGATTTGTCAACGGCCACATCATCGCCGTCAGGCCCTATGGCCACACCACGGGCATTGACGCGGATGTGGGGAGAGTGCGGCTCGTCGTCCTTGTAATCGGCATAGCCGTCTCCATCTGAATCGATGGGGCAGCCGTGGCCGTCGACTTCCACACCACGCTCGGTGCCAGGGCAGCGGTCGAGGAGATTGCTGATGCCGTCGGCATCCGTGTCCATGGCCGACAGCAATGCGGCGTCGCGACGAGAATAATAAGAGCCAGTGGGTGGCGCCTTGGGCTTGGGGCTCAGTTTGCCAAGGCGAATGCCGAGGCCAAAGAAGCCGCTCGCGAGCGCGTCGCCAGAAAATGTCCTGCCTGAGACTTGGTCGTCCACCGCGTCGGTCAACCCGAGCCATCCTCCAATGCCCATGCGGGCGCGGATGCGCGGGCTCACGTCCAATCGCACCCCGATTTGAGCGGGGATGGCCAGAGACCGGCCCGAGGCGGACTGATCCTGCAGGTCAGAGACATTGCTTTCATAGGTGTAGTCCCGACGCAGTATGGTGGCATTGCCGGCATGATCTCCGGCTTCGTCGCGGTCGCGCAGGGTGCCATCTGACCAGAGGTGGTAACGCCGTCCTTCGGCATCTTCGAGGTCCTGTTTCATCCAGTGGTCCACATGGGCGATGCCGATGCCGACAAATGGTTGGAAGCCCTTGCTGACCGATACTGAGCGCGTATGTACATCCTGTCGGTTGCCCGCAGCTTGCCAGACCCAATTCACCATCACGGAGCCGGATTGGACTTCAGTCTTCCAACCGCGCATGGCGCCGTCGTCCATGATGACGGCACTGCGGCTGGCTTTCATTTCAATCTCCCAGGGGCCATTCCATACGGTCTGCACCGTCAGGGCTTGTCCGTAACCGGTGTTGCCCAAGTTGTGTGTGCCGTATGAACGGTGGCGCTCCGTGTGCAAGGCCACGGGCCCCATTTGCCAACCAGCGTGTATGCCCGCAGTTCCGGTGTTCGAACCAGAAGGGTTGGATTGACCATGGGCCAGAAGAGGAAGGGCCAGGACCATGGAGAGCACGCCATGGAGGAGGGCGCGCTGGCGGAGGGAGGAGGAGGTACTAAAGAATGGCATGATGCGGTATTCTCGCCCCCATACGCTGGTGGGGACAAAAAGGTTACCGCGGGGTTATGTCATCCTCGGCCCGATGGCTTCAGCAAGGGCCTTGCCCATGCCGCAACCGATGGCCACCCCCATGCCGCCCATGCGCACGGCGTGGTGCAGTCCAGGCGCTGTCGATCCCATGATGGGTTCGCGGTCCGAACCCACGCCGAGCCAACCCGTCCACCTGTGGGTGATGGCGTCAATCGGGCCGAGCCACTGCTCCGCATCCGCGGTGAGCCTTCGGTCCCATTGCGCAGTGGCTTCCGCATCGTGCGCAGGGAATTGGGGCAGGCCGATGCCATAATGTCGTCCACCGCCAAACAGCACCTGGCCACCCGGCAAGGTTCGGAAGTACAAATAGCCGTCTTCGATGTGATAGGCCCCGGCAGGGGGCATGGTTTTGGGGGTCACAACAAGCACCCGATTGGGCGCAGGCTTGACCTCGAGATCAGGAAGGATACTGCGGGCGAATCCATTGGTGCAGATGGCGACTTTTTCACTGAGCAGCTGGCCGCGTTGGGTGTCCAGGGTCCAGCCGCCGCCTGCTGCCGGGGTCAATGCATTGACGGTGCAGCCATTCAGACATTGTATGTCGGCCGCTCGAAGGGCCTTGTGGAAGGCCGATACCATTTTGCCCGTGTGCAACATGCCCTCCCAGCAAAGGTGGACAGCGGCATGGGCGCCCACATCCTTTGCCCGCTCAGGCGCCAGTGCCAGCGCCGGTGTATCTGCGGCCGCGGGGTGCACATCCTGTAAAATGGACGACAGCACGGGCTGTGCCAGCCGGTTCAACTCAGGGATCGCATCCAGGACACGGCGTGTCGCTTGGCGTCCAATTCCTGGCGCAGCAAACAACTCCCATCCTCCGGACCATTCCAGACCGAGTGCCGAGGGCCCGAGCAGTTCAATCAAGGTGCGCAACCCTTCGGCCCGTTGCCGAATCAGTGCCAACCAACGCTGGGTTCCGAGGGTTTCGAGGTCGTCGATCCATTCACCTGCACCTCCAAAACAGGCGAACCCTGCATTCCTTGTGGTCCCTCCTTCGCCAAGGACATCCCGCTCCACCAACCTGACGCGCACCTCTGGATGGGTGGCCTTAAAGTGCAGTGCGGCACTCATGCCCACGATGCCCCCTCCGATCACGGTGAAGTGCGCCGGAGCGAGCAAATGTTCACTTTCCCAGTATCCTATGGGCATACTTTTGCGTAAGAGGTGCAGTTAAGACCTCACGGACTCGTCGGATTTTCCGTACTTCGAAGTGAGGCATACCCTGTTACTGACAAAGATGGCCAATACGCCCAGCATACGCATGCGTGCACGAAAGTCTTGGATGGCTTTTGGTGCTTTGATGTTGCCCCTCATGGTGATGGCGCAAGGCGGCATCGAAGTGGACGGTACCGTGAGGGAAAAGGACAGCAACCGGAAGTTGTCCGGAGTGGAGGTGGAGGTACTGCGTGGCGGCCAGCCCTATGATGCGGTGTCGACACTGTCCAATGGCAAGTATACCCTGTCATTGGAGCATGGGGAAGACTATGAGCTTCGCTTCACCTTCGGTGACCTCAGTCCGCGCAAGGTGGAGCTCAACACGTCCACAATTCCAGCGTCCTTCCGCGAGCGTCCCTTCTACCTGACGGTTGAAATGAGCATGTTCGAGGTGCCGGATGGTTTTGACATGAGCCTGTTGGACAAACCCATTGGAAAGGTGGCTTTCGATGCCAGCAAGGAGCAATTGGCTTGGGACCTGCCTTACACGGCGACCATGCAGGGGAAAATCGACCGCGCTTTATCCGCTGCTTCTGAATCGGGAGGGGAAGAGGCTGAAGCTTCCAACAAGGAATACGACGAGCACATGCGGAAGGCCGAATTGGAATTCGGACGCGAGCGGTGGGCACAAAGCATCAATTGGCTGGACAGGGCATTGACCGAAGTGCCAGGTGATGCCCGCGCCGAGCAGATGTTGGCCGAAGCACAAGAACGGATGGCAGTTGCCGAAGCGGAAGCTGCTTCTCGTCGCGAATACGAAGGCCAAATGAGGGAGGGGAAGATGGCCATGCGCAAGGAAGACTGGCCTGCGGCGATTGCCGCTTTTGAGGCGGCCATTGAGTTGATTCCAAGCGAACAAGAGCCGCGTGATTTGTTGGCAGAGGTACAAGAAGCCAACGCCGGGGCAGGGGCCGACGACTTGGTCCAAGAAGACTATCTCGAAGCCATGGCAGAAGGTGAAGCCGCCTTGGCCGAATCCAATTTTGACCTGGCCGAGGCCTCATTTGAGCGGGCGTCTAACCTCAAACCTTCAGAACGAACACCCAAGGAGAAACTGGCGGAAATTCGCCAACTCCGCAAAGAGGCAGAGCGCAACCAGGCGGGCAATGCACGGGCGCTCCAAGAGTATGAGGCCCTGATCGAAAAGGCGGACCGCAATTTTGACGCCTTGGATTTTGTGAAGGCCAAGTCCCTCTATGAACAGGCTGCCCAGATGATGCCTGATGATCTATATCCCCGGCAAAGGGCGGAAGAAGCGGGCTCCCGGATTGTGCCCTTGGGTGGCGCGGAAGAAGAGCCGCTTGTCGAGGTGGAGTCAGGTCAAGCCAATCCAATGGACCGCGAGTACGAAGACCGAATTCGCGAGGGGGATGAAGCGTTTGATGCCGAGCAGTGGACCGAGGCTGAGGATGCCTACGCCGCAGCATTGGAGTTGAAGCCCAACGAGCGGTACCCCAAAAACCGCTTGCGCAGGCTGCAATCGATGCAGACCATTGATTCGGGGGTGGATGCCAACCTCCAAATCGACAGGGAGGCTTTGATGGCCGAAGGGGAGGCTGAAGCTGAAGCCGTTGCCCAGGAAACTGCAGCAATTCAGGAGGAGCAGGACCGGTTGCTCGAAGAAGAGCGGTTGGCTGCCCAAGAAGCGGAATCCCTGAGGATGGCACAGTCAAAGGCGAGCACAGACGCCGATCGGGCGCGCAGCCGGAATTACGTCTTGGCCATGCAAAACAGAGAGGAAGACGACGCTGAAGCCTACTACCGGAATGCGTTGGAGTCGGAAATCCGAGCCAGGGGCCAAGCAGTCTATGCAGCGGCGGATCGTCAAGAAGCCCTCGAAGAAGTTTGGGTGAGCAACAGCGATACGCGCCGTCAATCCTCATATGCCGACATTCGCGAAAGCGCTGAGGTACAAGCCAATGCAACTTTTGATGCCGCCTCATATCGCTCTGACCGCAGGGCTGACTTGGAGGTCAAGGTGGACCTTCAGCGAGAGCGGGCCCAAGATTGGCAGGCCATGGGCAATGCCGGTCGGCGAGACCGATTCATCACGCTGACGAGAAAGGATGAGGCCAACCGCCAGAGTTTGCACGATCGCACCAAGCGATATGCCGTCTTTGTGGATTCATTGGACAGGATGCTCGCTGCTTATGCCGACTTCAACCGCGACTTGCGTTTGGCCTCCACCGATGCGCGCATCATGCGTTTTGAGGACATCGAAAGGAGGGCCGCGGAGCACCGAAGGGTCGGTGAAGGCGAATCCATCCGACGGCTCGACCGCTGGAACGGTATCCAAAAAGTAGAACGCGAGGACCAGCAAGCCAAAACCTTGGCGGCAGGAGAGGCGGCCATTCGTGCGGCTGCCGCATTGCGCGAGGAACGGGAGAAAGCGACCGGCACTGCGCCCACTTCTCAAGACTACCTGGAAGTCCCGGCCAAGGAAGGCATAAGGGAGGGCGTCGAGGAGCGGAGCTACGAAGAGGGCAATGCCCTGATCATAGAACGCACTGTTCGGGTGGACAATGAGGTGAACGTCTACCGGAAGACGGTGGCCAAGCACGGGGTCTACTACTTCAAGAACAACCGCTCCATCACCCGCGAAATCTGGGTGCTGGAGACCTTTGAGATTTCGGACTGAGAGCGTCACTCGCGGCGCCACTTGAGCTCTTCCCGACATTGAGTAGGGTTGACAGGTGATAAGTCCAATGCCGTCACCGTGCACACCGGCGTTCCATCAGGGTTCCAGGCCCACAGTCCCTCCAAGATTTGCGGCCAGGCCACTGGCCAGTCCCAGCTTTGTCCATTGATTAGCCAATTGACGCCACTACCCGCACAGCCTACATCTAGAGTTCCAGTACCCCAGCTGGAATAGGGCATTCCGAAGTGGTTGAACCCACCTGCAATGGCAGGCAACGGGGCTTGGCCAAACTTGAAATGGACGTCATTGTGGTGAAACACATTCCAACCCCCTCCACTGTGTGGCTCCATGGCCAACAGGGCCTGCACCGCGGCAACGGCGATGTCATTGTCTGAAAACGCGCAACATGACAGCTCTAGCCGTGCTGATTTGCTGCCAAATAGTCCTTGGATGCAGTTCGAGAAGAAGGAGTCCTCCACGCGGATTCTGCCGGGTCCTGAGAGGGAAAGTCCTGTGTGGGTTTGGCTGAATCCGCAGGCCTCGATGAGGTGGGCCGGTTCATCACCGAGTGCCGCATGGACGACGGGGTGGTCTGTGAACATGGCTTCTGACCACCGGACTTTGTTGTTCGACATGGAGGTGCTGCCCCCCTCAAAGTCCGCCACATTGACCCGAAAAATGCCGCCCGATTGTTGGAGGTGAAGGGCATTGCTCCGGTGTTCATCAAGCCAAAGGTCTCCTTCGATTTTCAGGGAGTCTTGTCCGCTGCCTCGCCATTCCGACCCTTCAAATTGCAGGCCGCCAGAGAGATGGGCAGTCCATGAAGCATCTCCCAAAAAGCGGATCCCGGACTCCACATGTTTCCATGTGCCATGGCCTGTCATCGATACGTTGCCACCTGCACCGATGACCCAATGGGTCTCGGGCGAAAGGGCTTCCAAAAGCGCGGTGCTCGAATGGCCCAACGAGAAATGCGCTTGGTGGGTGTAAATGCGGGCCTCCGCGCTCAAGTGTTGCGTCCATTGCGCAGCATCATCCAACGTCACCTCGGCATTCATTTGCAGCTGGCTATTGGAGGCTTGAGACCAATGGTTTACGCCAAGAAGCCTCATGGCACTGCCCACTGCGGCATCGATGAGCGCGTGATGGCGTTGGTCGACGATGGCACCATTCAAAGACAATTGGGCACCTTGGGCGATGCTGAGTTCGCTGCCGGGATGCACAATCAGCTGGCCTTCCACATAGAGAACCGTGCCCGCTGGAATGGTTAGTCGCGCTGTCGAGTTCACGCCACCCGGCCCCGTACCTCCAAGTTCGAGCACTCCGTTCGGGCGCACAATCAGGCTGTCGGCACAAGGCGAAAGCACGAACTCACCATGGGAACCAGGTTCAGCAGCAAGATCGCCAAAGACCAGGTCTGGCGACTGCAGCCCGAGGCGCCCGCTGATGTCGAGGTGGGGCAAGGACCAGTCGCCGCTTGCGCTCAGAGCGAGGGTGTCGGGCAGAATGCCCGGAGCCACAGGGCTTTCTGTCGCCTCGAGTTGTTCCAATAGGAAGGCCGTGTTTCCGGGGTTGACTTCGCTATGAGGTTCGTTGCCCAATCCCAAGTGCACTGCATCAAATGGGGTGTTGTCAAGGATGGCAAGAGGGGTCAGTCCTGACCATGGGGGGGAGATGCCCAAGGCGCTCGCCGTTGGAATAAAGCTGTGCAGGGGCTGGAATTGATTGGCGCCGATTGGTGGGATTTGAAGTGGCCAAGGCAAGTCCATGTCGGCGAGGGCATCATTGAAGGCGATGACGAACTGTTCCAAAGAAGGCCGGGTTCCGCCCGGCATGAAGTCCAGGGAACCGCCCCAGATCGATGAGCCCACGGGGTCATTTCCTACGCTGAGATCCAAAGGCCAAGGCCAGCCTCCACCAGATGGCATTTCAAGCACACTGGTCACCGCCCCATTAGCCCCAGACAGTGGATGGGAAGCCAACCCGGGGTCAGCATGCACCTCGAGGTCGAGCAGCCCTCCGATGTCACCAATGATGTCCGACGAAAGGATGGCGTATTCGTAGTCCAACAGCGGCTCGTTGATGTTGCCTACAGGGGCCAAAGCGCCATTGGCGATGCCGGCATTGCGGGCGAATTGCGGCCACCCGATTGCGTCAAGGCTGTCTTGGTATTGGAGGCGCATGGCCATCGGCACCAACTGCTTCAGGAGGAGCTGGCGTGCAGCCGGCGAATGCAATGCGCCAGACAATGCGCTCACGGCCTCCGCCGAAGCGGGAAGGTTGTCTATGATGTGCTGCAAACCGATGGGCACATTGGCGCCGCGATGTGGACTGTCCAGACTGACATAGAGCTGCGTGCAGTGTGGCTCTCCTTCCAGTTCCATCATCCGAAGTGCGATCCGTGAAATTTGACCGCCCATGCTCGCACCGCTGATGACCATGGGGCGCTGGTCGCCGGCATGCACCCGAAGGTGCCGGATGATGTCGGCGAGAAGTGTGGCGTTGGCGAAAATGTCACCGTCGCCGTCTTCAAAGTCCACAAGAACTGGGTGAAATCCCCGCTGCAGCAAGGAGTCGATCAGGATGGGCATGTTGGCCATCATGGGGTAGCGGTCCAAAGCACATCCATTGAAGGCCTGCCATCCGAAATCCCCTAGTTGGAGGTCGTTTTCCGTGCCACTGAGGCCGAAGTCAATCCCCTCTACAAACACGAAGGGCCTTCCGAGGCCACCCGGCAGGTCCATGAGATAGACGTTGGCAGCGCGCGCACCGAGAGCGGTCGGTGCGACATGGCGAAAAGGCAGGGAAGGATAACTGAGCCAAGGCGGAGTGGCAGGGGGGGCTTGCGGACAATTTTGTCCCCACAAGAGCAGGGGTAGGCACGTGAGCAAAAGCATCGCAGTTCGCGAGAAGAAGAAAAAGGGTAGAATGTTCATGGGGCGCTGTATTGCGGGCTCTCCCTGCACCGCTGCCTGCCCGGATCTTCCGCTGGAACTCCTTCATGGGACAAGGATGGTGGGCAATTCGTGAACATTGCGCACACTGATCAACCCTCAGCAGGCGGTCACAAAGGCGGCGGGGACTATTTTCACGCAATGCAGGAAAAAGGACTTGGAACGTTTGCCGTTTTCATGACGGCCATCTCCACCATCCTTGGCGCCATCCTTTTTCTGCGCTTTGGCTTTGCCGTGGCGCACGTGGGACTGCTGTGGACCATGGTCATCATTGTCCTGGGGCACCTCGTGACCATTCCGACCGCCCTGGCCGTAGCCGAGATTGCCACCAACCAAAAGGTGGAGGGCGGCGGCGCATACTACATGATCAGCCGCTCCTTTGGTCTGTCCATCGGTGGGGCCATCGGTATCGCGCTGTTTTTGAGCCAGGCCATCAGCGTGGCCTTTTACATCATCGCCTTCACCGTCTCCACCCGAGACTTGCTGGCGTGGCTCGAAGCCAGTCACGGTATTGTAGTAGCGCCTTGGCAGGTCAATTATGGCTTCATGACGCTGCTGACATTATTGATGCTGACCAAAGGGGCACAGGTAGGGGTCAAGGCCCTCTATGGCGTGGTAGCTGTATTGGTCGTGGCCCTGCTCAGCTTCTTTTTTGGACATGGCGAGCCGCAAGCCGAACTAGACATCCTGCGCACCATTGATGCGCAATTCGTTACCGCTGACGGCCGGACCATCGAGCGCTATTCGTTCATCGAAGTCTTCACCTTCATCTTCCCCGCTTTTACCGGTATTGCTGCGGGACTTGGATTGAGTGGAGACCTTAAGGAGCCGGCCAGGGCCATACCCCGGGGGACCTTGTGGGCAACGGTCACAGGCGTTGTGGTCTACATCATCGTGGCGATCAAGTTCTGGGTCAGTGCAAACCCTGAGCAATTGGCTTCCGACCAGCTCTACATGGAGCAGATTGCCATCTGGCCGCCGCTCATTCCCATCGGGTTGGCGGCCGCTGCGGTCTCCAGCGCACTGGGCAGCGTCATCATCGCGCCGCGTACCCTTCAGGCTTTGGCGGTCGACCGCATATTCCCCAAGGCAATAGGCAACGGTCTCAAGCGCGGCCGCAAGTCCGACAACGAACCCGTGATCGCATCCATCGTGACGTGCGTCATTGGCTTCATCTTCGTCTCATTGGGCGACATCAACGCCGTCGCCGAGATCATTTCGATGTTCTTCATGGTGACGTACGGTGCCATTTGCCTGGTCAGTCTGTTCGAACACTTCGCAGCGAGCCCCAGCTATCGCCCCACTTTCCGTTCACATTGGCTGCTCAGCTTGGTTGGGGCCGTGACCTGTTTCTATCTGATGTTCCTGATGAACTTCAGCTACGCCTTGGGTAGCCTCATTATCATGGTGGCGATTTACATCGGGTTAGCGCGTCGCGGTGAGCGGGGCATGGTGGCCCTCTTCCGTGGCATGTTGTTTCAGTTGAGCCGACAGTTGCAGCTCATCCTACAGCGTCGAGATACCGCTGAGTTGGACCGCAAGGATTGGCGCCCAATGGTTTTGGGGGTGAGCAAGGATACCTTCAGGCGGCCAGGGGCTTTTGATATGGTGCGGTGGCTCGCGCACCGACAGGGCTTTGGCACATACGTGCACCTGATTGAAGGCCGTTTGGACGCCCGCACCTTCCGGAGTTCCGTGCGCGCCAAACAGGGTTTGGCTGACCTCGGCAGGGCAGTCAAGAGCCGGGTCAGCGTCTCCACCATCGTGTCACCGTCCTATACATCGGCGATTGCACAAAGCGTTCAGTTGCCGGGCATCAGCGGTCAAGGCAACAACGCCATTTTGCTGGAGTACATCGATGAACAGCCTCAGAGCGCGAAAGAGCTGGTGACGAATTACGACTTGCTGCGCGGTTCCAACCTCGACTTGTGTTTGCTGCGTTCCAGTTTCAGAGGGTTTGGAGAGCGGAGGACCATCCACATATGGATCACACCGGAGGATTCAGCCAATGCCAACTTGATGATCCTCATGGCCTACGTGCTTCAAGGGCACCCGGACTGGCGGGAATCTCACATTCAGGTGTTCTCGATCTATCGGGACGGCGATCGTGCGAAGCGGGAGCAGGCGCTGCGGGAGCTGATCCAAGCGGGCCGTATTCCCGTCAGCGAACAGAACATCGAGATGGTGGAAGAGATGCCCGGGGACCTCAAAGAAACCCTGATCGATGAGCGCAGCAAGTTTGCTGACCTGACCTTTATTGGGTTCAACGACGCCGATATCCGCAGGGAAGGGGTCAAACTTTTTGAAGCGCACCATGGCATCGGCAACATCCTGTTTGTGGATGCCCATGAGGAAGTGGCTTTGGCTTGAGTAGGAGATGAACGACACCTATCACATCGTCAACGGCCCCAACCTCAACTTGCTCGGCCAGCGGGAACCCGAAAAGTATGGAGCGACATCCTTTGAAGCGTTCTTGGACCGTCTGCGCGGGGCACACCCCGGGCTAGATATCGCATATTTTCAATCCAATATCGAAGGTGAGTTGATCGACCACCTGCACGAGATTGGTTTTAGTTCCAGCGGTATTGTGCTCAATGCGGGGGGCTATACCCATACATCTGTGGCCTTGCGCGATGCCGTTGCGGCCATTACATCACCGGTTGTCGAGGTGCACGTGACCAATGTCTACGCCAGGGAAGAGTTTCGGCACGTGAGCCTGCTGAGTCCGGTGTGTCGAGGTGTCATCTGTGGCCTCGGTCTGGAGGGGTATGCCGCCGCGTTGCGGGCTCTGGCGTCAAGCTGATTCCACCTTTTTTGAAAGCCGCTCCGCCGCCGGGCGCAACAGCCGCAATAGGGCATCGGCATCCCGCTCAGTGAGTTGCTTGCCAAACACCATGGTCCGCTTGCCGCTCTTGAATTGCAGGGTTTCTCCTCCCATGGACCAGAAGGCCTTTTCGAACGTGCGCAATATCTGGGTAGGGTTTTCCTTCACCCGCTCTAGCTTCTGGTAGGCGCCGTGGGCAAAGAAATCGGGCAGTCCGCGTCGGCCAAACGCCATGGCCACGGAAATGCCACGGCGGTCCACCGTGATGATCTCCTTTCCCCGGGTCCGCCACATCCACACTTTGCCGATTCTAAAGGCAAAAAAGGCCCAGAAGGCGGTGTAGATCCCGTAGCCCAGTCCCGCATTTCCCTGCGTCGGTTCCTGTGTCCAGAAGTAAAGTACAGCGGCCTCCAGGCCAAGCCAGAGCACCAGCCAGGTGGACAACAAGGCCATGTTGGTTGGTGTGGTTCCTTGGCTGATTTCGACGTCGAGCCTTTCAGTGGCTGTGCCCCGGTCGTGCCAATTGAACCCGATTCGCACACCAATGTCCCCGGAGGCCCTTTCCTTTCTTGTTCCCATCAGTTGACGGATTCAGGGGCCATCACCTCGTCATAGATCCGGAGGTATTGCGGCAATACACGCTGCAAATCAAACGCGGAGGCGCGCTTCAGGGCTTGCTGTTTGAAGCGGCCATGATGGGCCGGGGAAAGCAGGAATTCGGCGTGGTCTGCCATTTTTTCTACGTCACCTACTGGGGCGAGCATTCCACTGACGCCGTGCCGAATGACCTCGGGAAGGCCTCCGGCTTCTGTGGCCACGACGGGGACACCACAGGCCATGGCTTCGAGGGCGGCGAGGCCAAAGCTTTCGCTCTCTGAAGGGAGCAAGAACAGGTCCGATATGGCCAGTGCTTCTAGGGGGTTCTTGAGCTTTCCCAAGAAGAACACCTGCTGCTCAATGCCGCTGTCGCGCGCCATGCGTTCGGCTTCGGAGCGGTCGGGGCCGTCTCCCACCATGAGCAGCTTCGCGGGGATGCGCTCCGATAGGCGGGTGAAAGTCCGGATGACATCGACCACCCGCTTTACGGGACGGAAATTGGAGATGTGGCACAGGAGGGGCTCGCCGTCCGGTGCGAATTCGCTCCGGTCGTTGCCTTGAAGTGACTCGAAATGGTCCGGGCAGATGAAGTTGGGAACGACCTCAATGTCCTTGTTGATGCCAAACAGCTTGTAAGTGTCGCTCCGCAGGCTTGTGCTGACGGCGGTGACGGCATCACTTTGGTTGATGGCAAAGGAGATGACGGGTTCGAATCCAGGGTCCTTGCCAAGGAGGGTGATGTCGGTGCCGTGAAGGGTCGTCACCACGGGGAGGTGCCGGCCCTCTTCGGCAAGAATGCGCTTGGCCATGTAGGCACTGGAAGCATGAGGTATGGCATAATGCACGTGCAAGAGATCGAGGTTCTGTTGACGTACGACCTCCACCATCTTAGAGGCAAGCACCAGCTCATAGGGCGGGTAGTCAAACAACGGATACTGAGAGATTTGCACCTCGTGGTAAAACACGTTGGGTCGAAAGCTTCCCAGCCGTACCGGCTGATCATACGTGATGAAGTGCACCTCATGGCCCTGCGCAGCCAAAGCCTTGCCCAGCTCTGTGGCCACCACGCCACTTCCACCAAAGGTGGGATAACACACCATACCAATCCTCATCTCTTTCTTTTAATGTCCGCTTCCCTGAAGATGTTCTGCGGCAGTAAAACGCGAAGGGCTGCCGACCGCATCTTGGACGATGGACAAGGCTTTGGTCCGAATGTCTTCATCGATGTAAGTGCGGTTCTCTGCGTCCGGGCAGATGCGGTTGCCCAGAATGATCACCGTCCAACCGGCCTCTGGATCTGTCCAAGCCAAGGTGCCTGTGAATCCGCTGTGTCCGAAACTTTCCCAGGATCCTGCGTTGCCACTTGCCCCCGTATCGGGTTCAAGCCCCGGCTTGTCCCACCCCAAACCGCGGCGGTTCTCTTCGTCGGGGAAGGCACGTTGGGTGAAGCGCGCCACAGTTTCCGGTTGCACCAATCGGTGGCCTTTCCAAATGCCGCCCGAGCGCATCGTTTCCATCAGGACGGCGAGGTCGTGGGCGTCGGAAAACAAGCCCGCGTGACCCGCTACCCCGCCCAGCATGGCGGCGCCGGGATCGTGGACCGTACCATGGACAAAAGCTTGCCGAAACACGGTGTCATTTTCTGTGGGCGCGATGTCCGCCAGGCAAGACCACTCCAAGGGGAGGTACCCCATATTTTGAAGCCCAAGTGGGCGGTGGATCAAGCTGTCAGCCAATTGCTGCAGCGGACGGCCCCACCGCCACTCGAGGATGTCCTTGAGGAGGTAGTATCCGAGATCGCTGTAGCGGTATTGACCGGGAGCCTTGGGCTCAATCTCACGAATGGTACGCGCGATGGAGTCGCACCACATGGGGTGCATGCACTTGCCTTCACAGAGCGAGATCCATCCCGCTTCAGTCGTGGTGCTGAGTACACCTCCGACAGAATCTTCGTGCGCCATCAGGTCCAGGTAGAACGGGATCCATGCCGGTAAGCCAGAGCGGTGGGCCAAAAGGTCCCGGACTGTACGCGCACCCAGGGTGGCGTTCAGGGGAGCCCCTTCGCGTTTGGGGAGCAAAGAGGACAATGGGGCATCGAGGTCCAACAGGCCCTGCTCTACCGCCATCATGGTGAGTAGGGTAGAGGTGGCCACTTTGGTGATGGAGGCGAGGTCGTATATGTGGTTTCGCTGCACAGCAGTATGCGCCGAGTCACCCAAATGACCATGGGCACCGTCGTAACGCACGGAGTCATCGGCGACCACCATGATGCGCATGCCGGGCGTAGAAGCCAGTTCAATGGCGGCGGCCGCCAAGCTGTCCAAGCGCACTCCCATCGCCGTCCATCCATCATCCGGGGCGGCCCGGGGGAGGCGTTGGGCCTTGGTGGGGTTCCCTTCTCCAGCCTGCCAACCACCCACCCCGACGGGCAGGAAGCCGAGCGCATCTCCCTCGCCGCACCAGGCGGCCATGGCCGCCACTTGCGTCATATCATCCTCGTGATGGGCCACCAGCCATTCGCGCTGGGCGGAGGGTGTCAGGTAGTTGAGCGCATAAGGACTGGTAAACAGCGTGACAAACAACGTCCGTCCGTCTTGGCTCAAGGCATCAAGCAGCCCATTTGCGCCACGCGGCAGACCGTATCGGCGGCTGGGGCGGTTGCTTTCATCGATAAAGGCCACCACCACTTGGTCCATGCCGTTGACCGCTCCTGCGATGCGCTGATGATCCGCATCGGATATGTCGCCTTTGGGCAGGCGCACAACGGTCAATTTCGGAAAGGTCAATGCGAGCCGGTTCGCTGCAGCCTTGCCCCGATTTCCTACAATCACCAGAGCGGTTTTGGCACCGTACTCCAGTTTCTTATCCGTGCCCAGTCGCACCAACATGTGGGCCCGGATGCGTTCCTGCACACTGCGGAGGCTGGGGATAGAGGTCGGATTGGACGGCGGCTCCGAGGTCCATTGTTTGGCGAGCAACACCTTCAAACAGGCCTCGTTGATCCGGTTTGTATCGAGTTCGCCCCTGCGCAATGCAGCGCTGATGCTGTCCAGCACCAACGCAGGTTCGGAGGGGAACAACAACACATCATTGCCCGCATTGAGTGCCGCTACTTCCCGCACTCCGGGGGGGACGGGATCAGCCACACCAGCCATGCTCAGCGCGTCTGTAAAGACCAGGCCTTCAAAGCCCAGTGAGTCCAACAGCAGGTCGCGGATCACCATGGGCGACAGCGAAGTGGGCAGGCCGGTGATGCTGTCCAATGCAGGCACATCGAGGTGCGCGGTCATGATGCCGTCAACGCCCCTGTGGATCAAAGTTCTAAAGGGCGGAAGTTCCGTAGAGGCCAAGGTTGCGCTGTCGGAAGAAATCACAGGCAAGGCGAGGTGGGAGTCGAGGTCGGCATCTCCATGGCCCGGAAAATGCTTGCCAACGGACATGACGCCAGCGTCGCGCAATCCGTCAGCCCAGGCGGCTGACAGTACCCCAACCAATTCCGGGCGGGACCCAAAAGAGCGGTTGCCAATGACGGGGTTGTCAGGATTGCTGTTCACATCGGCCACAGGCGCGAAGTCAATCCCAACTCCAAGACGCCGCAGTTCGATGCCGGCGGCCCGACCGGCCTGTCTGATGAGGTCTTCTTGCTCAGTCGCTCCGAGCGCCATGGCTTTGGGAAATGTGATGCCGTCGGGCAGCCGCATCCCGGCACCCCACTCGGCGTCCATCGCCGTCAGTAGCCTGAATCCGCTGCGCTTTTGGGCCACACTGTCCAGTTTGGTGAGGTTGTATCGGGTTGTGGCCGTATCGCCTTGCATGGCGATTACCCCGCCAATGCCCCACTGTTCAATGGCGGCTTGTACCTCTTCGGCAGACTCCGGTTCGCCGGGTTTCGAATACAGCGGGACCATCATGATCTGTCCGACCTTTTCTCGAATGGTCATGCTGTCCATGGCCGCCAACAATGCGGCAGGTTCCCCGGTGAGAAAGGCGGGACGCACGGGCATTTCCGTGTCCGACTGGGCATCGCCCACCTGACAGCTCAACAGAACCGGGGCCAGCAGCAAAGCGCCCCATGTGCAACCCTTACGCATCGAGGACTTGCTGCACGCAGGCCATCATGTGGTCAAACTGCTGCTCGATGGAGAGGTCGCTGTTGTCGATGACAATCGCATCTTCGGCTTGCATGAGGGGGCTGTGCTCCCGGGTGCTGTCGATGCGGTCGCGCTCTTGGAGGTTGGCCACCACTTCTTCCAAGGGAACAGTGCGGCCTCGGCGGACAAGCTCGGCGTGGCGCCTTTGCCCCCGGGCCTCGATGCTCGCCGTCATGTAGAATTTGACTTCGGCATCGGGCAGCACGACGGTACCGATGTCGCGGCCATCCATGACGACACCCCCTACTTCTCCCATGCGCCGTTGGGCTAGCACCAATTTATCGCGGACCTCAGGCATTTTGGCGATCACACTGACGTGCCGCGAAACTTCGTGGCTCCGAATCTCTTTTTCGACGTTGCGGCTGTTCAGACAGATTTCACTTCTGCCAGAACCAGGGTTGAACCGAAACGTCAGGTAGACACGGGAAAGGGCTTCGCGCATGGCCGGTTCATCGAGGCTTCCGTCGTGGTCGATCAGCTTCTCACGCAAGGCAAACAAGGTTACCGCGCGGTACATGGCACCTGTATCGATGTACAGGTAGTTCAAAGCCTTGGCCAATCCCTGTGCCAATGTACTCTTCCCAGAAGCGCTGAGTCCGTCGATGGCGATGCTGATCCGTTTCATGGCGCAATGGGTCGGTGTTTAGCCTGTTCGAAGTTAGCAATGGCGGACGACCTCATCGGTCGGTCAGCCGGGTTCGAATGCTGAGGTGGGTGGAGGCGCCTGCCGTGTGATAGGTGTTGCGCGCAAAGGCGAGTTGAAAGCGACGCACCTTGAAGTCAATGCCCCAAGCAAAGCCTGCAGTTCCCGGTGCATTGGCCAGTCTCAATTCCTGACGCCGGCGGTGGTGATAGCCAAATCGAAAGCCCAGGTTTTCACCGAGGTTGAGGCCGGCTCCGAGTGCGAGGTGACGCAACAACCGATCGCCAAAAGCCCAAGTCCCATTGGCGACGGTATCACCCGTCAGGGGGTCGATGGTATCGTCATAGTAGCCTTCCGGCGCCAAGTCCCACTCCTGCATTTCATCGTAAGTGGAATAGAGAATGAAAGGCGCATTGTCGAACCCCTTGGTGACTGACAACCGGAGGTCGGGGTCAAATCGGCCATCTGTCCCTGCCGAATTCAGTGTTCGCATGCCGCCCCATGGCCGCCAGTGGGCCGCCACCCTGAGTTTTCGATCGCGTCGGAAATAGTTGGCCGAGAAGTCCGTCTGGCCAAAGACTGAACGGCGTTCAGCCAAGCTGCTCTGTCCAATCCACATTGTGGCGGCCACCGTGAGGTTCGAATCGAGGGGAATACTGATTCCACTCACCCACGCCACATCCGCGGCAGTAAAACTGCCGGTTTCAACCCCGACAGGGTCGCGTCCAGTGAAGCTGCCATACCCCAAATTTCGAAGGCCGGTGTGCCACACCCATTTGCGCGCTTCAGGCCGCCTGACGAAGAGGGCCGATGCCATGGCCGTCCCGGCGAAATAATCCACGTACGCAAAGTGCAGTTGGCCCGCATGGGTGGAGTCCAACAATGACGCCTGTCCCAATGCATCTCCCAAAGTGGCGTTCAATGGAGCCCCCATGCTTTCAGCAGATCCTGCAAAACGGGCAGAAAGGGGCAGGTCCATCAATCCAGGCCGTGGCACGGATTGTCCCGTGACCCATTGGGTGGTCAACAGGAGCAGGCCCGAGAGCCAAAACGCTGAACTGCGGGGATGCCCAGAAATCATTTGCCAGTGGTGATCTGTTTGGGGTCGTCGACCTTCTCCTTGAGCAGGGCCCGTTCGACCACTTCCGTCATGGTATTCACGTAGTGGAAACGCAGTCCTTTGATATATCGTGCCTGGATGTCTTCCACATGTTTGCGGTTGGCCTCGCAGAGGACGATTTCCTTGATGCCGGCCCGGCGCGCGGCGAGGATTTTCTCCTTGATGCCCCCCACAGGAAGCACTTGTCCACGCAATGTGATCTCGCCCGTCATGGCCAGGAATTTCCGAACCTTCCTTTGGGTGAAGATGGAAGCCAAGGCCGTGAGCATGGTGATTCCTGCGGATGGGCCGTCTTTGGGGATGGCACCGGCTGGCACGTGCACATGGACGTCCCAAGTGTCAAACACTTTGGGGTCAAGGTTCAGCGTTTCTGCATGGGCTTTGAGGTATTGCAATGCGATCACCGCACTTTCCTTCATGACATCACCGAGGTTGCCCGTCAAGGTCAGTTTGCCCTTGCCTTTGACGATGCTGGTTTCGATAAAGAGGATGTCACCCCCTGCCGGTGTCCATGCGAGCCCAGTGACCACGCCAGCGACGTCGTTGCCTTCGTAGCGTTCCTTTTCGTGAGAGGGCCCCAAGATGTCCACGAGTTCAGCAGGGGCGATGATGGTGTCGTGATCGACGTCCATGGCGATTTGGACTGCGCGGTGCCGCACTACTTTGGCGATGCGCTTGTCCAGTCCCCGCACGCCACTTTCATTGGTGTACTCTGCGCAGATTTTTTCGAGGGTGGCGTCTGGAATCTCGATCTGGTCCGCGGTAATCCCCGTCTCAGCCACGTGCTTCTTGATCAGGTGGCGTTTGGCAATCTGGACTTTTTCTTCCACCGTATATCCCGTGACCTCGATGATTTCCATGCGGTCTCGCAGGGCGGGCTGAATGGTGGCCAGCGAGTTGGACGTAGCGAGAAACATCACCTTGGACAAGTCGTAATCCAGCTCGAGGTAGTTGTCGTAAAAGGTGCTGTTTTGCTCTGGATCCAATACTTCTAACATGGCCGATGAAGGGTCGCCATGGAGGTCGCGGCTCAATTTGTCGATTTCGTCCAAGACGAAAAGCGGATTGGACGTTCCCGACTTCTTGAGGTTTTGGATGATGCGTCCGGGCATCGCACCGATGTAGGTCTTCCGGTGGC
>JADHLY010000054.1 GCA_016780385.1 Flavobacteriales bacterium | reverse complement strand
TGAAGCGCCCTTGGCTGTTGAACCATTCGACCTGTTTCACCATGTCCTGCTGGATCTCCCAGATGCACTGGTGAAGGGTGTCCTTGCCGGTGACGAAAAGGTTGGCTGGGTAGATCCGCAAGGACTCAAAGCCGAACAGCACCTGTCCAGTTTCCGGATCTATGGTTTCAATGCGCTCAATCTCATCTCCCCAAAAATGCACGCGGACGGCATGATCGGCATAGGCGAGGAAGACATCCACCACGTCTCCGGTCACCCTGAATGAACCGCGGCTAAAGTCGCCACGGGTGCGGTGGTACAGGCTCTCTACTAGGCGATGCAACAGGGCATTGCGGCTGATGACCTGGCCCTGGTTCACCTCGATGACACTTTTGTGGAATTCCACGGGGTTTCCAATGCCATAGATGCAGCTGATGGAGGCCACAACGATGACATCGCGGCGGCCGCTCAAGAGCGCCGAGGTCGCAGAGAGGCGGAGCTTTTCAATTTCCTCGTTGATGGCGAGGTCTTTTTCGATATATGTGCCCGAGGAGGGGATGTAGGCCTCAGGTTGATAGTAATCGTAGTAGCTAACGAAGTACTCGACGAGGTTGTCGGGGAAGAATTCCTTGAATTCGCTGTACAGCTGGGAAGCGAGGGTCTTGTTGTGGCTGAGCACCAATGTCGGGCGTTGGGTCCGTTCGATCACATTGGCGACCGTAAACGTCTTGCCAGAGCCCGTGACCCCCAGCAGGGTTTGATGTCGCGTGCCCGCTTCAATTCCTTCTACAAGCTGACGTATGGCCTCGGGCTGGTCGCCTTTGGGCTGGAAGTCACTGTGAAGTTTAAAGCCGCTCATAGTTGGGCACAAAAAAAGGGGGCAGCGCCCCCTTTTTCGTGATTTGTCCTTGGAAAGGTGCAGGATTATTCTGCGACCACTTCGAATGTCACCTCCACAACGACTTCTTTGTGCAACTTCACCTTGGCGGTGTAGCTGCCCAAGTCGCGGATGACTTCGGTGCCCAAGTCGATGCTTTTGCGCTCGATGGTGTGACCGGCAGCGGCCAAAGCCTCTGCCAATTGAATGTTGTTGACGGATCCGAAAATCTTCCCGCTCTCACCGGCCTTGGCGCCGATGGTGAGGGAGAGCCCGGCCAACTTCTCACCGATGACTTTCGCGTCCTCGAGGGCTTTCAAGGCCTTGTGAGACTGTTGACGCAAGGTTTCGGCGACGACCTTTCGGGCGCTTTCCGTGGCTGCAATGGCGAAACCCTGAGGAATCAGGTAGTTCCGGGCATAGCCGTTCTTGACGTTGACGATGTCGTTCTTCGCTCCGAGGCGGTCGACATCCTGCTTGAGAATCACATCCATAGCGCAGTGAATTAGACGGCTGCTTAGTGCAGCTGGTCAGCGAGATAAGGGAGCAGAGCCAAGTGGCGGGCCTTTTTGATGGCCTTGCCAACGCGGCGCTGGTATTTGAGGCTGGTGCCGGTCAAGCGGCGGGGCAAAATCTTACCCTGCTCGTTGATGAGCATCAGCAAAAAGTCGGGGTCCTTGTAGTCGATGTACTTGAAGCCCTTCTCACGGAAGCGGCAGTACCGTTCGCTCTTCGTGTCGATGGCGATCGGATTCAGGTAACGGACATTCTTATTTTCGGCCATGATCGTAAAATCTGGTGCGTTCAGGCTTTGGTTTCAGTTCCCGCTGGGGTCTGCTTGGGCTTCTCCCTGCGATCCGCTTCGCGGTCCCGGCGGCCTTCAGCATACTCCACGTGGAACTTGTCCATGCGCGTGGTGAGGAAACGAATCACCCGCTCGTCCCGGCGGAATTCAGTTTCAAGAGGGAGAATGGCGGCGGGGTCCGCATCAAATTCCATCAGGTAGTAAAAGCCAGTGGACTTTTTCTGGATGGGATAGGCAAGCTTCCGCATGCCCCAATTCTCCTCGTGGGTGAGCTTGGCTCCCTTGTCTTTCAGGAGCTCCTTGTACTTCTTGATCACGTCCTTGGTCTGCTCGTCAGAGAGGACTGGAGTGATGATGAAGACGGTTTCGTATCGATTCCGGGTCATTATGCTTGGCGCAAAGGGGGCGCAAATCTACGCTAAATGCCGGGGTAACGCAACAGCTTGGTGGAGGATTCTTCACAACGCCGCCTACACAGGCAAAATGTGGGCCTCCTGTGCAAAATTGAAACGCGGCGGTTCGCCACGCATTGCGCACCTTTGGACCATGGCAGAAGGTCAATCCTTTCTGGTGTCCGCAAGGAAGTACCGGCCCACAACGTGGGAGACCGTCGTGGGGCAGCGCTCCATTACCGATACGCTCAGGCACAGCATAGAGAGCGGGCAAATCGCCCAGGCTTACCTCTTTTGTGGTCCTCGCGGCGTGGGCAAAACCACGTGCGCTCGGATTTTTGCCAATGCCATCAACGGGTTTACCACCGAGCAGGCTGAGCGCAGCTTCAATGTTTTCGAACTCGACGCGGCATCCAACAACGGCGTCGAACACATCAGGAGCATCATCGACCAGGTGCGGATCCCTCCGCAGGACGGTGAGTACAAGGTGTACGTCATCGACGAGGTACACATGTTGTCCAAGGACGCGTTCAATGCGTTCCTCAAGACATTGGAAGAGCCTCCCCGCCATGCGGTGTTCATTCTTGCGACCACTGAGAAGCATAAGATCCTACCGACCATCCTCTCCCGTTGTCAGATTTATGACTTCCGGCGGATCACGACCCGGGACATTGCCGAGCACCTGGCCTATGTCGCCGGCCAGGAGGGGGTTCATGCGGAGCCCGAGGCCCTGAACGTGATTGCCCAGCGTGCCGATGGCGCCATGCGGGATGCACTGAGCATTTTCGACCAGATGGTGGCGTCCAGCGCTGAAGGAGTGACCTACAGTGCGGTCACGCAACACCTCAATGTGCTGGGGCATGATGTCTACTTCAGCATCGTGGATGCCGCACTCGAAGGGCGCATTGGAGACATGTTGCTCCAACTGGAGGAAGTGGTGGCGGCAGGTTTTGATGCGCACCATTTCGTCACGGGTTTGGGGCAGCATCTGCGCAATTTGCTCGTCAGTAAGGACCAGGCGACGCTTTCACTCATGGAGGCAGGCGCTGCTGTTGTCGATCGGTTCAAGGATCAATCGCAAAGGTGCGGTCTTCACTTCTTGGTGGGGGCGATTGGCCATGCCAACGAAGCCGATCAGCAATACCGGATGTCGCGGCATCCGAGACTACTGGTCGAACTGATGCTCATGCGCATCGGCTCCCTCGAAGCGGTCAGCGCGGAGGGGGCAAAAAAAAAATGAGCTCATTCCCATCACAGGGTGGGGCGTAGCAATTCCGGAGCCGCAGGGCGTTGTCAAGGTTCGCGCATCCGTTTCGGAGCCCGCTTCCGTGGCCGCCGCCCACGCCGACACCGCGAAGCTTGAAGATGCGGCAGGGGTGGAAGTACACCAACGGGCCGCGGAAGTGACAGTGCCCGTTGAGGCTGACGCGCCCACGTTGGCCGCCGAACAGGAGGCGCAGACTTCTGATGTCGCTGCTGAAGCTCCCGTCGCGTTGGAACAGCCTGTTGAGGTGCCGACAGAGGCCCGCAGTGAGGCGGCCACGGCAGCCCCGTCCTCTCCACCAGAATTGGACGCTGACTTGGCCACCACATTGGGGAAGCCGAAAATGTCGAAAGCGCCAACGGGTAAGCTGGGTTCATTGCTGGCCGGCAGGAGTATGCTGGCGCCTGGGGCGGGCTTAAATGAAGAAGAGGGTGGAGACACCATGTCGGATACCTCGGGGTTGAAGGCCGACTATGACCAGGAGAAGGTGATGGCCGCATGGTCTGCCTTGGTGGAAGACCTTCGCACCAAAAATAAGATGGGCATGGCGGCGACGCTATCGACGGGCGAATTGACGTTTGAAGACCCCACCTTGCGTCTGGTCGTGGCCAACCAAGTGCAGTTTGATGAGCTCAAAGAATGTGCCACGGAGTTGTTGCATTTCGTGAGGACCCATGTGGGCAATGGGAGCATTGCGTTTGACGTGGCAGTGGGCGAGGCCGTTGCGGCGCCAGCCTTCCTTTCTCCCAAGGATCGCTATTTGCGCTGGGCCGAAGAAAACCCTGCCTTGGAATCATTGCGGAATCGGCTCGATCTGGATCTGAGTTAAGCAGGGTTGAACCTGCTTCCTTTTGGGCTGTTCATGTGCCATGCACAGCGATCAATTTTTCGTCCCATGCTCGATGCAAACGGTGTTCAAGGCCTGGAAAGGGGTGTTCATGGTTTTGTTGACCACGGGATGGGCGGCCGCAATGTTGGCCCAGGGTGCCGCCGTCCGCGGAGTCGTGGTGGATGAAGTGTCAGGGGCGCCCATGCCCTTCGTTTCTGTGGTGGTGCAGGGGAGTGCTTCGGGTGTTTCTACTGATTTGGATGGCAAGTTTGAACTGGAAGGGTTGACCCCCGGTGTGGTCAACTTGGCGTTCAGTTCCATCGGTTACGAACCGGCCACCCGCCTCGAAGTGGAGTTGACGCCCGCCCGGGCGGCTTTTCTCACCGTGGAAATGTCGCCATTGGCCGTTGCCATTGAAGCGGCCGAGGTTACCGCAGTGGTGGGCAAAGGAGAGGAGGAAGCCCCCGTGTCTTTGCGCAGGATTGGCACCAATGAAATCAAGCGCAATCCTGGAGGGGGGCGAGACATCAGCAAGGCCATTCGCAGCTTGCCCGGTGTGGCGGCGATCCCCAGCTTCCGGAACGACATTGTCATCCGCGGTGGTGCGCCAAACGAGAACCGCTTCTACATCGATGGCATAGAGATCCCCAACATCAACCACTTTGCCACTCAGGGGGCGAGCGGGGGGCCCGTTGGCATGATCAATGTGGACCTTGTGGAGGAGGTTGAATTCTTCTCTGGCGCCTTTCCTGCGACTCGTGGCAATGCCTTGTCCAGTGTCATGGAGTTTGGGTTCAAGACCGCCCGGACCGACGAATGGACGTCCAATGCGGTTGTAGGGACGAGCGATCTGGGCTTGACTTTTGAGGGTCCGACAGGGCCCAACAGTTCGTTGATCTTGAGTGCCAGGAGGAGCTATCTGCAGTTTTTGTTCCAAGCGCTTGGGCTCCCATTCTTGCCCATATACAATGACTTCCAATTCAAGTGGGTGCACCAGTCAAATCCCAATGAGCGGTGGACGGTACTGGGCATAGGCGCTTACGATGACTTCCAGCTGAATCTGTCAGCCGCCGAGGACACCACTGCCGAAGACTACCTGGACCAAGTTGCCATTTTGGATGCGCTCCAAGTGAATCGCCAGTGGAATTACGCGATGGGGGTGAAGTACGACAGGTTTACTGAGAATGGAAGGTGGACCTGGGTGGCAAGTCGAAACATGCTGAGCAACCGTGCTTTCAAGCACCAAGAGAATGACGTGAACCTTCCATTGACCTTGGACTATCAATCTCAGGAGATGGAGAACAAGCTCCGTTTGGAGCGTCGGGTGTATGGAGATGGGGGGTTGAAGTTGACGTGGGGAGCACAGTATGAGTTCGCCAAGTTCAACAACAGCACATATACTCAGCGGTACAGTGCCTTGGAGGGATCCCTCGTCACCTTCGACTTTGAGAGTGCCTTTGACATGCACGAGTATGGCGCCTTTGTTCAGGCTTCGCAGACCATTTCGGATGGCCGGGTGGTCTTGAGCGGTGGGGCGCGCATCGATGGCAATGAGGTCAACGCCGAGATGGGCAATCCACTGCGTCAGTTCAGTCCGCGCTTCGCCATGCGCTGGACCCTCAAGCCCGGACTGAGCTTCAACGCCAATGTGGGGCGGTACTTTCAGCTGCCCGCTATGTTGATTCTCGGATACGCGGAGGGAGGTGCCCGCGTCAATGCGGATGGTGCGCGCTACACCCGATGCGACCAAGCGGTCGCCGGTTTCCGGTACGATTTGAGCGAGCGCAATACCACGCTTGGCATCGAGGGCTTCCTGAAAGGATATGGCAACACGCCGGTGAGCATCAATTCAGGCATCGCACTGGCCAACCTCGGGGCGGACTTTGGTGTAGTGGGAAACGAGGCCGTCACCTTCGATGGGAGTGGCCGGGCCTATGGCATGGAGGTGCTGGCCCAGCGACGACTTTACAAGGGCGTCTATGGCCTCTTGGCCTACACGTGGGTGCGGAGCGAGTTTGAAGTGGACGGTGCATACGCGCCCAGCGCTTGGGACAGCCGGCACATTGTATCGTTGACGGGTGGTGCCAAGCTCAAGCGGGATTGGGAAATCGGGGCCCGTTGGTTGTACAGCGGCGGCTTGCCTTTTACGCCCTACGACCTTGATGTCTCGATGGACAGGGCTTATTGGGACAGCCAAGGCGTGCCATTCTTGGACTATACGGCACTCAACACCCAGCGCAACGCAGCCTTTAGCCAGTTGGATCTTCGGATTGACAAGAAGTGGTTCTTTGACCGTTGGAGCCTGGACGTCTTCATGGACATCCAAAATCTATTCGGTCAAGTGCCTGATGCGCCACCTTCCTTGGATGTTGTCAGGGAACAGGCTACTGGAGTTCCACTGCCCGATCCCAGCGTGCCTTCACGTTATCAACCGCGCTTCATCCAAACAGGGACAGGTTCGGCCATCCCGGCGATCGGTTTGATTGTCGAACTTTAAAGTGTGCGCGTAGACAAATTTCTGTGGTCGGTGAGGTGCTTCAAAACGCGCTCCCAAGCGACGGCAAAAGTGAGGGAGGGGAAGGTCGAGGTCGAGGGGAGCGTGGTCAAGGCAAGTCGCGACCTTAAAGTGGGAGAACAGGTCAAAGTCCGTTCGGGGGCTCACTATGAAATTCTCGAGGTATTGGCCTTTCCCAAGGGTCGGGTGGGGCCAAAACTCGTCGAGTTATACTCAAAGGATAGGACACCAGTAGAGGAGCGGGAGCGACAAGTTGTCACCCAGGAGGTGATGCGGCAGAACCCATTTAAGTTGGGAAGACCCACCAAAAAGGACCGAAGAAAGTGGGATAAGTGGCAGCAGTAGATAATGAGCAATTACGAGTTTAAACAGGTATTACACACCGAGACATGGCCATTGAGGGCTGCGGTTCTTTGGCCTGAAAAGTCGGCTGGTCCAAGCTGTGAACTGCCGTCTGACACGGCAGAGGGCACCTTGCATTTTGGTGCATTTCGGGGGGCTGATTTGGTTTCCATAGCGTCGTTTTCACGACAATCGCACACTGCGCTGCCAGATCAAATCTGTTATCGGTTGCGGGCTATGGCGACTTCAGAAGCGCACCGCCAAAGCGGGGCTGCTCGCATGGTCATGGATGGCGCGATGCGCACTTTGGGAGGGATGGAAGTTGAGGGGGTTTGGGCCGATGCCAGGCATGTTGCTTTGGGCTTTTACGCAAGGCTTGGATGGGATGTAGTGGGTCCGACTTATGAAGTGCCCTTACGCGGACCTCATCGGCTGGTTTGGCGTAGGATTTGACGAAATGATAAATCGTTCGTCTATGAAAATCGGGGGTTCCAAAAATTATACGGATATAATGAGGGGAATTTCTGCCCAGCGTTACATGTAGTGTCCTGCTTTTCAGTGGAATAAACGTTGACAAAGCCGGCGGAATTAGGCGTGTAATAATTTTTGAAAGGGCAAAAGGTGTGTCAATTTCCGAAAGCCAAAAAGTCTCGCTATGTCTCACCAGAAGTTTTCATTGCTTCTCTGCAGCCTGTTCGTTGTTTGTCTGACCTCCGTGTCAAGCTCAGCGAAGAACAATCCGACCAACTCCCTGACCGCCTCAGCGGCAGGATCGTTTAGCCCGGATGAGGTTGTTTCTTTCCACGGACCCGCCAGTGATGCGTTCAGCATTTCCCAGGCCATGTTCATCACGCCGCCCGATGTCACTGGTCCCACAGTGACCTTGAACGAGCCCGATGATGTGGTCTTCAACGGATGTCATGCCGATTTCACCTACTCCACTGCTGTAACTGGAAAGCTCCATTTCACCGTTTCGGATGATTGCGGCTCAGCCACGGCATCCTATACCACTGTTGATTCTTACGCTTATTGCGCGGAAGCTGACGACAGTTCCCCGGAAGGAGGTTTGGTGATTACGCGGACTTTCACCTTGACAGCTGAGGACTGTTACGGCAACGAGACGATTGAGACCGCCACCCAGCTCATTACAGTGGTTGACGACTTGGCCCCCGTCTTCACGAGCACACTTCCCAATGACACAACGGTAGACTGTGGTTCAATCCCAGCGGCATTGACTTTGACGGCAACAGATACCTGTGATACTGAAGTGAGCATCAGCGTGGACGATGTGACCTCCCCAGGTCCTTGTGTGTTTAGCTACACCATCACACGTACATATACAGCTGTGGATGATTGCGGAAATGAGACGCCGCACGTCCAGGTCATCACTGTAGAGGATTCAACGGATCCCACCATCGACACACAGGCCAGCGACGAGACCGTTGAGTCAGATGGGTCAGGAAATACCACCGCTTTGAACACTTGGTTGGCCAGCAAGGGCGGTGCCAGCGCTACTGATGATTGTGGCGATGTGACATGGTCAAACAACTTTGCAGGCTTGTCCGATGATTGTGGTGCGACAGGCTCTGCCACGGTGACCTTTACCGCCACAGACGATTGTGGCAACACGAGCACGACCACCGCGACCTTCACTATAGAAGACACAACGGACCCCATCGCATTGGCTCAAGATTTGACCGTGATGTTGGATGCTTCTGGCGCCGGGAGTATCACGGCTGCGCAAGTTGACAATGGTTCTAATGACAGTGGTCAGGGCACAGTTTCCCTCGAGTTGGATGTCACCAGCTTTGATTGCGACGACGTGGGTCCTAACACCGTAACACTTACCGTAACGGATGAATGCAACCTTACTTCTACCGCTTCGGCCACCATTACGGTTCAGGACGATGTGAATCCCGTGGCGATTTGCCAGGACTTGACGGTTCAGCTTGACGCCACTGGTGCGGTCTCCATCACGGCCGACGATGTCGACAACGGTTCTTCCGATGCCTGTGGCATTGCTTCGATGACGTTGAGCAAAACGGA
>JADHLY010000015.1 GCA_016780385.1 Flavobacteriales bacterium | reverse complement strand
GCGGGAGCGCTGGGACATGGTGCTGGGGCTGCGTTCGGATATCCACGACACCTTCGGGGTCTTCGTGTCTCCGCGCTTGAATGCACGTTGGTCGATGACGGATGCCATGACGCTGAAATTGGCTGCGGGCAGAGGTTGGCGCACGTCGGTGCCTTTTGCCGAATTCGCAGGGGTATGGGCTTCGAACCGGGCTTGGGCGTTTCCGGATGCCGACGCTGCGGATGGTTTCCGTGGCTTGGATCCCGAGGAAAGCTGGAATGTGGGCCTCAATTTCTTGTCCAAGTTCTCGTTGGGATACCGCGACGCGAGTTTCAGTTTGGACGGTTATCGTGTGACTTTTGCGAATCGGGTCTTTGTGGATGTGGATACGCCTGGTCTGGCGTTGGTGCGCCAAGGCTACAGCCAGTCAGAGAGCATGCAGGCGGAATTCTGGTGGGATTGGTCTAAGCGGATTGATGTGACCGTAGCCTACCGCTACGTGAATGCGGTGAGCGATTACGGGGATTTCGTGGGGTATCGGCAGGATCCTTTTGTGGCCCAGCACCGCGGATTCACCACGGTGGCGTATGGATCGAAGCCGGACAAACAAGGTCGTCAATGGCGGGCAGATGTGACGTTCCAAGTGACGGGTCCGCAGCGTTTGCCTTGGACGTACACGAACCCTGAAGGTTTCCAACGGCCAGAGTACGCGCCGACGTTCATGACGGGCAATGTCCAGGTCAGCCGGGACTTTGGGGAGGGCCAGCAGATTTATGTCGGCGTTGAAAACGTCACCGACTACCGGCAGGTGGACCCGATCATTGGAGTGGACCATTTGGCCCCGGACGGTCCCACACCCTCTACAGAACCCTTGTTTGATGCCTCTCTGGTGTACGCGCCGATTTTTGGGCGGAACATCTATGCCGGGGTGCGCTGGGCGTTCGACCGTTGAAGTTTAGGAAGCGTTGGGCAGGCGCCGTGCTTGTGGTACGCGGCGGTATTGCCGTCCTGAGGGTCTTGCTTTTGTAGGTGTGCTTTCGTCGTAACGGGGGTCGGGCTGGAGGTCGAGTTTTTCCATGCGGTCGACCTCGATGTTGAGGCAGTTGAACTCCTCTTGCACGGTGCCGTGGATGAGGTAGGCGCCACGGCTCCGGAACGGGAAGGCCCGGGCGACGGGGGGGAAATGCACGGTGTCGACCCATTGTCCTTCGCGGTCTACGAAGCAGCCGAACAGCATGCGCTCCCCCTTCACGGTGGAGGTCTCCTTGACGGTGACGAGGTATCCGGCCACCGCGACTTTCTGACCGGTGCGTTCGGACAGCGCGCGGGCAGGGATGCTCTGTGCGGTGATGGCTTTGGCTTCTGGTGTGAGCAGGTGGAAGGTCGACGACAGCGGAAACCCAAGGAGCTCGATTTCGTCGTAAGCATCTTCTTCTGGCCCGCCGGCCAGGGCGGGCAGGCTATTTAGGGTATCGCGGTTGGAGGCCAGGGCGGTTGTGGCGTGAAAGAGGTCAGCGGTAGGCGCCCGTTTGGGGAGGTGGCCGAGCAGGAAGTGGGCCTCCCATTGGAGTTGCTGCTTGGAGAGGCCGGTCCAACGGAAGGCGCCGATGCGGATGAGGGTGAGCAACTGTTCGAGGCCCGTTCCGGTGCGCCGTACGAACCCCTCCAGGTTGTGATAGGGTCCGTTGAGGCGGCGTTCGCGTTCGATGCGCGCGGCGGTCTCGCCCTCCACTCCCTTGACGAGGTTGAAGCCGAGGATAATGGTCCGTGAGTTGGGGGCGTAACGGGCGGTGTATCCACCGGTGTTGACGCAGGGCGCGGCGATCCGGCCGCCCAGCAGCCGGGCTTCGTGGACGTAGAATTCGGTGCGGTAGAAGCCGCCGAAGTTGTTGATGCAGGCGGTCATGTATTCCAGCGGCCAGTAGGCTTTGAGGAACAGGCTCTGGTAGCTTTCGACGGCGAAGGAGGCCGAGTGGCCCTTGGCAAAGGCGTAGCCGGCAAAACTTTCGACCTGCCGCCAGACCTCGGCAATCATGTCCTTGGGATGGCCTTTTTCCGCGGCCTTGTCGAAGAAGGCCTGGCGTGCTTTCTGGAATTCTTCCCGCGATCGGAATTTGCCTGACATCCCGCGCCGCAGCACATCGGCCTCGCCGAGGTCGAGCCCGGCAAACCGGTGGGCCACCTTGATGACGTCTTCTTGGTAGACCATGACCCCGTAGGTCTCCGGCATGATCTCCAGGAGGATGGGGTGCGCGTCTTTTCGGCGTTCGGGGAAGCGGTGCCGTTCTATGTAGGCGCGCATCATCCCACTGCGCGCTACGCCGGGCCGGATGACGGAGCTGGCGGCGACCAGGCCGAGGTAGTCGTCGACCCGCAGCTTCCGCATGAGCATCCGCATGGCGGGCGACTCCACATAGAAGCACCCGATGGCCTCAGCTTCTCGTAGTAGGTGCTGCACGCGCGGGTCGGCCTTGAACCGCTTCATGTCGTGGATGTCGATGTCGGCGTCTGGGTCGGTCTCCGCGATGAGGTCTAGGGCGTCCTTGATCTTGGCGAGGCCGCGCTGGGACAGGATGTCGAATTTGTGGAGGGCGAGGTCTTCGGCGACCACCATGTCGTATTGGGTGGTGGGGAAGCCTTTCGGGGGCAGAAAAGTCGCACAGGTCCGGTGGATGGGCCGGTCCGAGATGATGATGCCACAGGCGTGGATGGAGATTTGGTTCGGGAAATCGCGGAGCACACCGGCATAGCGGATGACAGCACGTTCGAACTCTCCGAGCTTGGCAGGGTCGAACCGTCCGGAGGCCAGCGTGTCGATTTCGTGTTTGGGCAGGCCGAAGACCTTGCCAAGCTCTCGGACCACAGCGCGGTATTGAAACGTGTTGTAGGCCCCGAGCAGAGCGACGTGCTCGTAGCGTTCGAAGATGTAGCGCGTGACGTCGTCGCGGTCCGTCCAGGAGAAGTCGAGGTCGAAATCCGGGGGGTTGGACCGGTAGAGGTTGATGAAGCGTTCGAAGTAGAGGTCGAGCTCAATGGGGTCGACATCGGTGATGCGCAGGAGGTAGGCGACCAGGCTGTTGGCGCCGCTGCCCCGCCCTACGTGGAAGTATCCGCGGGACCGCGCATAGGTGGTGATGTCCCAATTGACGAGGAAGTAGGCGAGAAACTCTTTCTCGCGGAGGACCTCGATCTCGTGCTCCATCCGGTTGAGGATGGTTTCGTCGGCGTCGGGGTAACGGTAGGCCAGGCCTTCGGCGCACAGCGTGCGGATGAGCCGTTCGTCTTCGATGATGGAGCCGGTAAAGGTGCGGATGTTGCGGTGGGTGGCCCCGTCTTCTTGGTCGCCGAGGTCGCCGTCGAAGTCGATGTGACAGGCGTCGAGCAGGGCATTGGCGCGCTCCGTCAGCCAAGGGAATTCGGCATAGGCGCCTTCGAGTTCGCCGGCGCGCAACAGGCGGTCCGTGGTGGGTGCGACCTGCTGTTCGGGCAGTTTGGCGAGCAGGCAATTGTGGTCGATGGCGCGCAGCAGGCGGTGGGCGTTGTGGTCCCGCTTGTGGCGGAAGGAGGCCGTTTGCAAGGCGACCATGCGGCTGCTCGGGGTGCCTTCGGGGTCGCGCTGGAGGGCCAGTCTGAGGGCGCCGAGTTCGGTGGGTCGGACGCCCACAAGTTCGTCGCACCGCAGTCCGCCGGGTTGCTGCCAGGGCGCCCGTGGGCTGCCGTCGGCAGTTCGCTCCGTTCGCCGCCCCCAGGGGTAGATCCATACCACCCCCTCGAGGGCCGGGGCGCGGTCCGGCATCCGGGCGGGCTTGCCGGCATACCCTTCGTGCAGCAGTCCAGACAGGAAGCCGCAGAGCCGCTCGTAGCCGTCGTGGTCCCGGGCGAGGCCGACATAGCGTTGGACCGCGCCGTCCCGGAAGTCCACCCCTAGGACGGGGCGCACTCCGTATTTCGGTGCCAGCCGTGCGAAGTCCGGCCCGCCGGCGGTGCAGTGCACATCGGTGAGGGCCATGCACGTCGCGCCCGCCGCTTGCGCTTCGGCGAGGAGCTCCTCCGGCTGCATGACGCCGTAGCGGAGGCTGAACCACGAATGGGTGTTCAGGTACATGGTGATGGGGGCGAAAAAGGAGGGCGGTGTGGTGCCCGCCTCAGAACAGGCTGCCTTGGTCGGCTTCGGCCCCTCTTCCCCGGATTTTGCGCGCCCGGGATTCGCCCATACCAAACATCTCCAAGGACTGGTGCAGTTCGAAGTCGTATTCCGGGAAGACCCGCTGCCCGGTCGGCTGGAGCAGCGATGTGCCGTTGAGCCGGGGGTTTTTGATGGCCGGGTCGATGGGGTAGGCGTTGAGCGTGCCGTCCGGAATGGGCCTCAGTAAGGAGGTAGCGTCGTTGAGCGGTGTAGCGGGGTCAATCCACTTGCGTTCGTCCTCGGGATTGAGCATCACGGGTGAGCGGTGGTGTCCGATGGTGTTCAGGACGTCACAGGCGGTGGTGGTGATGATGGCAAAGGAGCGGATGACTTCGCCTGTGCCGGAGTCCGTCCACTCGTCCCAGATTCCTGCGAGGGCGAAGGGGCGCTTCCCATCTCGGGCATAGACCACATATGGTTTGGCGAGCTTTTCGCGCTGTGGCCCTTCGATGAAGGCATCGGCCACAATCAGGCACCTCCGCGTGCGGATTGCTTGCCGGAACATGGGCTTCTGTAGGATGCCCATGGCCCCGCGATAGCCGGGATCGTTTTCTGTGTTGTGGTCGCCTTCACTGCGGGCGTTGATCATGTAGAACTGCTTCTTGGCCCAAGAGGGGGTGAAGCCGAATTGCATGGTTTGGAGCGCATCGGGCCGATCACCGGTGACCACAGGAGCGAGGTCACCGTGGGAGACGTTGGTGTTGGGCGGCGCGGGCGCGTTGGTGTATTCCGGCCCTGCGGTGACCTGGAAACGCTGCTCGATGGCTTTGACGGAGGTAACGGTGACGTAGCGTCCACACATGCGGGGTTCAATTTACTGGTGTCGGTTGGCAAGGAGGAGGGGGGCGTCTCCGGAGAAGGGATTGGACCGGCCAATGGTGCGGGCGCCGAGGGTGGCGGCCGAAAAGATGATCCGGTCACCGAAGCGGTCCCGGAGCCCATCCATGGCTTGGTAGAGGGCTTGGCGTTGGTCGTCGTCGTCGAAGAGGCCCATCTGCATGCCGCCGCCGACGAGGTGGCTGTACCGGATGCCGACGAGCCGGACGAGTACCCGCCGATCGTACAGCCGGTCGAATAGCTCGAGGGCCTTGGGCACGAGGTGGTGGTCGGCCGCTGTGTAGGGAATGCGGGCCTGAAGCGTGCGCGTATCGAAGTCGCTGTACCGGACCTTGAGGGTAATGCAGGCGGTCAACTTGCGGCCCCGGCGCAATTGGAAGGCGAGGTTTTCGGCCATGGCGATGAGGATGCTGCGCAACTGGGCCGTATCGGTGGTGTCCTTGCGAAAAGTCCGCTCGGTCGAGATGGACTTTCGTTCGCTGGTGGGCATGACAGGTGAGGGGTCCTCGCCCTGGGCTTTGCGCCAGATGATGCGGCCCGGTTTTCCGAGGACGCGTTCCATCATGTCGACCGGCATTTCCTGAAGTGTGGCGATGCGCCGAACCCCGAGGTTGCGCAGGGTTTGATAGGTCTTTTCGCCGACCATGGGGATTTTGCGGATGCCCAAAGGCGCCAGGAAAGGCCGCTCGGTGCCCCGTTCGATGCGGATGGCGTTGTTGGGTTTGGCTTCGCCGGTGGCCACTTTGGAGACGGTTTTGTTTTGGGAGAGGCCAAAGGAGATCGGGAGCCCGGTTTCGCGCATGACCCGTTGGCGCAACTCGCTGGCGTATTGCCAGCAGCCGAAGAAGCGGTCCATCCCGGTGAGGTCGGCGTAGAACTCATCGATGGAGGTCTTCTCACAGACGGGAACGGCTTCCCGAACGATGTCGGTGACCGCATGAGAATACTTGGTGTAGGTGGCGGAGTTGCCTCGGATGACCAAGGCTTCGGGACAGAGTTCCCGCGCCATGCGCATGGGCATGCCGGAATGGACGCCAAAACGCCGGGATTCGTAGCTGCAGGACGCCACCACACCGCGGTCCCCCGTGCCGCCAATCAGCAGTGGCTTTCCCTGCAACCGGCTGTCCATAAGCCGCTCGACTGACACGAAGAAGGTGTCGAGGTCGAGGTGGAGTATGGCGCGTTGGTTGGACACAGTGCACAAAAATTAGAATGCCAATTTAGTTGGCATTTTGATGTGCACGACATCTTTTTTGAAAAGCGGAAAAGATTCAGCAGCTGGACCCGAAAACCGAGAGCAGTTGCAGGATGTCGGAGACACCTACGATGGTGTCGCCGTCGATGTCACCGAGGCAATCGCTGCCGACACAACCGAAGTTGGCCAAGATTTCGAGGGTGTCCGATACACCGATGATGCCGTCGCCGTCCAAGTCGCTCGGGCAGGAACAGGATTCCGGCGCGGTCCAAGTGGTGGCACTTTCCGGACTGTTGCACGTCGGCAAGTTCGTGAAAAAGGCCCCGATGGACTGGGCTTCTCCATTTGCGGTGAGGTCCGAGATGGTGGCGGTGTAATTGCCGGATGCCGCTGGGGATTCGAAGAGGTTGCCCCCGATGTTGAGCAGGCCGGTCGCGGGCGGGTTCGTCAGCTGAAGTACGAGGTCCAGTTCATAGGTGCCCGTGGTGAACGCGCAGGCGCTGACGTTGTCGATGTCCAATGAGATGGAACAGGGACAGGGCGATGGCGCGGTCCAGGCATCGAATACCGCAAAGGCACAGTCATTGTCGTCGGTAAAGGTGATGAGCATGTCGACGGCCTCGCCATCGGCCACCAGCCCCGTGAGGGTCACATTGGCCTGGTCATTGGCCACAGGGAAAACCTGGCCATTGACGGTGACGTCTCCGGCCCCTGCAGAATATTGGAAGACCAGGGTCACGGATTGGCTGTAGGTGCCGTCAATGGAGTTGCATGCGCTTTGGTCTCCCAGTGCATAGGAAGTCAGGGTACATGTACCACCACTGCAGGGGTCTGGGGCGGTGAAGACCGCCTGTTGACTGAAGTTGCAACTGGGGTCACCGGTAAAATAGATGTCGACGTCTACAGGTTGTCCATCCGCGGGGAGGTTGTTCAAACTGATGGTTTGTGGACTTCCAGATATGGTAAAGAGGGACCCATTG
Source organism: Flavobacteriales bacterium (assembly GCA_016780385.1). Taxonomy (GTDB): domain Bacteria; phylum Bacteroidota; class Bacteroidia; order Flavobacteriales_D; family Sanyastnellaceae; genus UBA8752. Next base: position 33,101 of record JADHLY010000015.1, on the reverse strand, counting down.
ACATTGATGAGGCCTGCGGGTGCATTGTCGTAGATCAGGATGAGTTGTTGGCTGTAGGTATTGGTTTCCGGATTGCAGTCCAGCTGCGCACCCGCCAACGCAGCGGAAATGGCGCAGCCTTGGACACCCCACCCCATGTCGTTGAACATGCCCATGACGATGGGACCGGGGTTGTGGATGGCCTCACCGGTATTGAGGTTGGGCGTCATGAGGGCGTTCGCATCGCCCGTCAGGTACATGTCTTCTCGCAGGTGAGAGAAACTGGCGCCCGGTTCCCAGTCTGCCGGGGCGTAAATGCCAGGGGGTGAAACGCTGGCTGCGAGGCCTCCTGGGCCGGACCACACCAGGCCATTGCCGGTCAGGGCATCGGCCATGGCCCCCGAGCCGGAGTTGAGGTCGAGGATGCTGCCTCCCGTGTTGTTGTCGTTGACGAAGGTGTCGTAGACAAAGGGGGACCCACTTTGTCCGATGAAGCCTGTGTTTCCGGCAACGGTGGCGCTCCCAATGAATCCGAGGCCGTGGCAGAGTTCGTGGAGGACAACCGTGACGAAGTCGTAGGCCCCCGGAGGCACATTGCCGTCCAGCCCCAAATACCAGTTGACGTCGCTGCCGAAGTTGCAGGTGATATCCGCGTCGTCGGTGTCGAGGTCATCGTTGGCCAGCTGGTTGGCCAAGGCGGATGGATAGTACACGTCTAGGTTTGGAGCTCCTGTGAAGTTGCGGTGCACGGTGCTCGGGGAGGCCGACCCCAGAATGTTGTCTCCCAATGAGGCCCAGGTGGCCGTGACATCGATGTCAACGTCGCTGTCGATGAGGCCCGCCCAAATGTTGACCGCGTATTGGAACGCCGCCTGCGCATCGGACGGGAAATTGTTGTAGGTCACATTGATGGTGGCCGCTGAACTGCGATAAGTGGCAGGGGGCGGAACGAACAGAAAGTGATCCTCTGGAATGCCGACAAGGCCATCGCAACCTTGCGCAGCGCACACCGCATGGTCGTGCATGGCCGATGCAGGGAGACCGAACATCTTCTGCGCCTGTATCTGTGCGGGCAAAAAGGCACAGACCATCAATGCACAGATGGTGCTGAATGGCACAAGTGATGAGGTCATAACCTTAAAGATAACGAGGATGCCCCGATTATTCTACCGGCCCGTATTGATTTTTGTAGGCGTTTATACTGCTTACATTATCGTTAATGACGGTTTTAACCCGAAATTTTCTGCTTGATGGCAGCGAGGGTTGAAGCGATTTCTGCTGAGGTTTGGGGCCAATCCGTTGAGAACCAACCAATGGCCCGCCAGACTTCGCGAATTTCTGCGGGGTTGCAGGGATAGGGTGCGTAGTGCGCGTTGTTGGAGACAAGCAGGAAATCGCCTTCGCGGTCCAACCGGTTTTCGACCCGTTTGAAGAGCAGCCCGTCGTTTTTTGTGGAGATGATGTAAGGCCTACCGCTGCCCACTTGTTCGAGCGACTCCATGAATTCAGCCAGTACCCAAGTGCCGCTGGGCAAGGGCAACATGCTGTCGCCTTCGATTTGGAAGAAACGCAAGGTGCGGTCTTGGGGCACCTCTGGAAGTGGCAACGCGAAATGCGGCAGTGCCGCGACCCACTCGGGGTCGGCCAATCCGGCCGCGTATCCGGCGGCGGCCTTGGTGCTGACGGCGGAAATCCGCTCCATCTTCTCGTCGCGGTCCACCGGGATGGGCAGCACGCGAACGTCTTGTTCCATAGGTGTTTCCGTTCCTCCCAAGACCAGGGCGTCGAGCGATACATTGAGCACGTGGGCCAGGCGAACCAGTGCCGCAAGCCTAGGCTCGGCACGCCCCTCCTCGTAGGCCCCCAGTGCGGTGCGTTTCAGTCCCGAGCGCTCGGCCAGTTCCGTTTGCGTCCACCCCCGCTGTTTGCGGTAGTGGCGCAGTTGAGAGCCGATGCGGGTGGGATCGGCCATGGTGTTAGACGGAGGCGACGACGGATTGGACGACGTCGAGTTTGGAGGTCAACAGGCGTTCGATGCCGTCTTTGAGGGTGGCTGTGGAAGAAGGGCATCCCGCACAAGCCCCGCGCAATCGAACGTGCACGGTTCCTTTCACGAAAGCGCGGAAGTCGATGGCCCCACCGTCGGCTTCAACGGCCGGCCTGACGAACTCCTCGAGCAGCGCGACGATGGCCTCGTCGTGCTCGGTAGGTACGATGTCCGCATCGTCAAGCTGCACCGCGCCTTCGGTCTTGGCCGTTGCTTCGGCACCGGCGGTTTCCGACTGCTGAACCAGTGCGGGCGGGATTTTTTCGACGGCGGTCTCGTGCTCGGTGAGCCACCCTTGGATGTACTCCCGCATCTGCATGGCGATCATTTCCCAGCCGATGGAATCGTCCTTGGTGACGGACACAAAGCCGCCGCTGATGAAGACGCCTGTGACAAAAGGGAAGTTGAAGAGCTCTTCTGCGAGGCTGGAATAACCAGTGGCCGAGGCTTTGCTGTTGAATTCGGCTTGCTCGGAACCGTCGATCAAGGGACGGTCTGCGACGAATTTCATGACCTCCGGATTCGGGGTCATTTCAGCATATACACTGACGGGATGACTCATTTGGCGAATATCGAACAGTATGCGTTGCGAAGTACATGGACGTACCCGAATGTCGCTGAACGGGTTCCCAATATCTTGTCGCCTCAACCGATTCCAACATCATGACCCGAATCACCCCAGTTGTTTGTGCGCTGTTGACCTTGTTCGCGGGTACGGCCTATGCCCAGACGAGTTCTACATTTCCTGTCAATGGGACCCCCGATGCCCGCGCTGAGTTGCACGTTTATGAAGGGGCCCTCATCCACGTGACGGCCGATGAGGTCATCGCGGATGGCCACTTGGTGGTGCGGCGTGGCCGCATTGAAGCGGTAGGAGCGGGTGCATATTCATCGGCAGAACCTGTGGTGCGACACGACATTTCGGGCAAGGAGATTTACCCCGCGTTTGTGGATGTGTACGCGGGATGGGGACTGAAGAAGGGCGAGCGATCGAGCTGGGACGGAAAGCCCCATTACGAGCGGGAAGACACCAAAGCGGCGATGGGTTGGAACAGCGCTTTGCACCCGGAGTTTGACGCTGCACAGGTGTTCGTTCCGGACGCCAAAGGAGCGAAGGCCCGACGTGCAGCAGGTTTTGGTGCTGTGGTGACCCACCGCCAGGATGGCATCGTGCGCGGCACGGCAGCGCTCGTGGCCTTGGGTGGTGAGGCCCATGACGTCGTGCTCGAACCGGAGGTAGCAGCCTGGCACAGTTTCTCCAAAGGGTCTTCCCAGCAGAGCTATCCCAGCTCCCTCATGGGCAGCATTGCCCTGTTGCGCCAGACGTACTGTGATGCGGAGTGGTATGGCCAATTCGATGCGCCAGAGGAGCGGAATTTGTCGCTGGAAGCCTTCAACGCAGAGGCAGCAATGCCGCACTTTTTTGATGCTGGCAGTTGGCTGGATGTCCTGCGGGCGGACCGCATTGGGGACGAATTCGGTGTGCAATACGCCTTTCTCGGTGGCGGAGATGCGTACCGGAGGCTCGATGAAATTCGGGCCACTGGTGGTGCCATGATCGTGCCTGTGGACTTTCCATCGGCCATTGATGTGAGCGACCCCTACTTGGCCCGATTGGTCTCTTTGTCGGAGATGAAGCATTGGGAGTGGGCGCCGCACAACCCCGCCCGCGTGGCGGCGGCAGGCATCCCCATGGCCTTGACCATGAACGGGGTCAGCAAAGGGTCAGACTTCTTGGCCAACGTGCGCAAGGCGGTCGCCCATGGACTCACTGCAGGCCAGGCCCTCGATGCCTTGACGCGCATTCCTGCCGAAATGATCGGGGCGTCAGACCGCGTCGGTCAGTTGGCATCGGGTTTGGAGGCCAACTTCTTGGTCACTGATGGCCCCATTTTTGAGGACGGGACGACCCTGCACTGGAATGTGGTCCAAGGTGAGCGCTTCGAGTTTGAACCGCTGGAGAGCGTAGCCATTGCAGGTCGATACAGCCTCAACCTGGACGGCCGTGACCTGGTGTTGGAGTTGAAGGAAGGCGACAAGGGGCCGAGCGGCCGATGGTGGCCAGCGGGCACGGCGGATGCAGAGATTGACTCCCTGGCGGGCAAGGCCAAAGTGAGCCTCGATGGCCGCGACATGGTGCTGCGTCTGATGGACGAGGAAGAGGGGGCCTATCGCCTGGTGGGCAATGTCTATGAAGGCAGCCGCATCATCGATGGCCGGGGTGAACGCCCCGACGGCGCGTGGCTAGAATGGGCGGCATTGCGTCAAGAGGCCGCAGACTCACCGGAGGCTTCGGAAGAAACGGAGGCGGGCAGTGAGGTTGAGGAAGGACCGGTAGGTCCGGGCCCTTTGTTGTATCCATTCAGCGCTTACGGCCGCACGCAGTTGCCCGATCAGGGCAGCTGGCATTTCGTCGGGGCCACGGTGTGGACCTGCGGGCCGGAAGGCAAAATCGAAAATGGGGAGGTCATCGTGCACAGGGGCCGCATCGCGGCCGTGGGCAAGACGTTGGATCCGGCTGCGGTTTTCGGAAAGATGGTGCCTGAATTGACCCGCATCGACGCCAAGGGCAAGCACATCACCCCGGGCATCCTTGACGAGCACACGCACATTGCCGCCAGCCGAGGCATCAATGAGGGCACCCAAGCTTCCAGTGCGGAGGTGAGCATCGGAACGGTCGTGAACAGCGAGGATGTGAATGTGTACCGCCACCTCGCTGGAGGGGTCACGGCGGGTCAGATCCTGCACGGATCGGCCAACCCCATCGGTGGCCAAAGCGGCATCATCAAGTTCCGTTGGGGCCAGACACCCGACGAGATGCTCATCGAGGGCGCGGACCCTTTCATCAAGTTTGCCCTCGGTGAGAATGTCAAGCAATCCAATTGGGGCGAGTACCAGACGGTGCGCTTTCCGCAGACGCGGATGGGGGTTGAGCAGGTTTACTACGACCATTTCCACCGCGCCCGCGAGTACGGCGAGGCCTGGGCCAACTACGCTGCGGAGCGCAAGGCGACCCCGCATCGCATTTTGCGCAAGGGCGGCGGTCCGAAGGCGCCACGCCGCGATCTGGAGCTGGAAACCTTGTTGCAAATCCTCGAATCCGAGCGCTTCGTGACGTGCCACAGTTACCGCCAGGACGAGATCAACATGCTCATGCATGTGGCCGATTCGATGGGCTTCACATTGAACACCTTCACCCACATCTTGGAGGGTTACAAGGTGGCCGACAAGATGGCGGAGCACGGCGCAGGTGGCTCGAGCTTCAGCGACTGGTGGGCGTACAAATTCGAGGTCAAGGATGCCATCCCTTACAACGGGGCCTTGCTGTGGGAGAACGGTGTGGTGACCGCGTTCAATTCCGACGACCGCGAGATGGCGCGGCGCCTCAACCAAGAGGCCGCCAAGGCCGTCAAATACGGCGGTGTGCCGGAAGAGGAGGCCCTCAAATTCGTGACGCTGAACCCGGCGAAGTTGTTGCACCTCGACGACCGCATGGGTTCTTTGGAGGCGGGCAAGGACGCAGACTTGGTGGTGTGGTCGGACCACCCACTGTCGGTGTACGCCCAATGTGAGCAGACTTTTGTGGATGGGCGCCGGCTGTTTGACCTCGAAGAGGACCAGGCGATGCGCGCGGCCATTCGCACGGAACGGGCCCGCCTGATTCAGATGATGTTGGACGCCCCGGGCGCCGACAAACGGAAACCGATGGAACGGATTCCGCCCCATTACCATTGTGATACCATGACCGAGGAGAACCGATGAGCCGCCCTGCAACCTTGAATTTGAACACCATGAAAGCGCCCTTTTTCTTTGTTCTGTTGGCCTGTACCCTCGGTGCATGGGCCCAACCCAACCTCACGCCCGGCGCTCCCCAGACCGAGCGCATCCTCATCCTTGGTGGGACGGCCCACATCGGCAATGGCGAGGCCATCGAAAATGCCGCCATCGGTTTTGTGGATGGCTTCATTGATTACGTGGGCACAGCCCGCAACGTCGACCAGAAGCGCTACGACCGCGTGGTGCAGGCACAAGGCATGCACGTATACCCTGGATTTATCGCGCCCAACAGCACGCTGGGCCTGATGGAAGTGGCGGCTGTGCGGGCTTCACGCGACTATCAGGAAGTGGGCACGTTCAAGCCCAACGTCCGGAGCATCATCGCTTACAATGCGGCTTCGGACATCACCCCTACGGTGCGGACCAACGGAGTCTTGATGGGCCAGATTACCCCACGGGGAGGTGTGATCGGCGGATCGAGTTCTGTCGTTCAGTTTGACGCCTGGAATTGGGAAGACGCCGTGGTGCGGGCCGACGATGGCGTGCACCTGTATTGGCCCTCCACCCACCACAAGCACTTTGAGGATGGGCGGGCCGAGTTGCGCAAACGCAAAACATACGATCAGCAACTCCACGAAATCACGGATTTCTTCGAGCGGGCGCGGGCCTATGCGGCTGGACAACCAGAGCAGCGGGACCTCCGCATGGAGGCCATGCGGGGCCTGTTTGTCGATGGCGCGCACAATGCCCAGGGTGCCACGACCTTGTTCGTGCATGCCAACGATGCCAAGCAAATCGCGGAGGTCATTCGGTTCAAGCGCGCAGAAGGGCTGGACCGCGTGGTGCTCGTCGGTGGCTTGGACAGCTGGATGATGGCCGATCCTTTGCGCGAGAATGACATCGCTGTGATGTTGCTCCGCACCCATTCGGTGCCCCGCTTTGCGGAGGACGACATCGACCTGCCGTACAAATTGCCCAAGCTCCTCGAGGATGAGGGTGTCGAATATTGCCTGCAAGGCGAGGGCCGCATGCCGGAGATGAACACCCGCAATTTGCCATTCTATGCCGGTACGGCGGTGGCCTATGGGTTGGAGTACGAGCAAGCGGTGCGGGCCCTCACATTGTCCACTGCCAAGATCCTCGGCATCGACGAGACCTGTGGCTCGATTGAGCGCGGCAAGGACGCCACGCTCTTCATTTCTGCCGGTGATGCCCTCGACATGATGGGCAACGATGTGCGCCATGCCTGGGTCCAGGGCCGCGACGTGGTGCTCGACAACAAGCAGATTCAATTGTACGAGAAGTACAAAGCCAAGTACGACGCCCAGCGCGCTGCGGGAGGTCGTTGACTCAGCAGACAGCTGATGTGCATTGAAAAGGCCCACCGTTTTGGTGGGCCTTTTTCTTGTCGTGAACCGCAGGGAAGCGTCAGCTGTCGAGGCGGATGGGGACTTCGCGCGGGGCTTGGACGCTGTACTTGAAACGGAGGTTTTCGCGCTGTCCGGGTTTGACGATGAGGTCCCATTCGACGCGGCCGGTGTCCTTGTCGAGCTTTCCACCACCGAGGGCCTCCGCCTTGACTTCCACATCCTCGTCATTGGAGAGCGGGAGCTGGTCGTCGATCACGATGCGGATGGGCTGCGCCTTGCGGTTGTCGATGCTGATTTCCCATGCCCGTTCGAGCTCGCGCTTGCCGGTGATGACGTTGGTCTTGTTGTTGTGGCCATCCAGCTTGCGGCGCACCTGTATGGCTGGGTCGGGCCCGAGGGACAGGCTCAGCGTATCGGAAGCGAGGTTGAGCACGAGGGAGCTTTCGCCCACGAAGTCGTCCTCGAAGTAGATGCGCAGCCGGCCGCTGATCAAGTCGAGTTCCTCCCAGTCCATGACGTGGGCCATGAGGTAGGCTTGAGCGTCCAGCTTCGGGGTGGCTTCGTAGAGGAACTCGGCCGGAACATCCATCGTTTTGATGCGGACCGACTGGACGACCCCATCAGAAGCAATGCTGTATTTGGCTGAGATGTCAAACCGCGTCTGGGTAGGGGTACTCTGCACAGTGACCGAGGCATAGTCAAAGGCTTGGGCGGCGCGCTCCGCGGCGCGCTCACGCCGGCTGCCAAAAAGTGACCCCCGTTCCATGTCTTCCGATTCGATATCGGTGTAAGCCACGGCCATCTCGTCGAGCATCTCCATGGCCGGGGCCAGGGCGACGTTCATGACGCTGTTGCTGACGGCGATGTTTTCTGCGACCATGCCGACGCTGTGGTAGCTGATGTTGCGCGCATTGGTAGGGACATCGATCATGTAGAAGCCGTTGACGTCCGTGACCGTATTGCGGCCGCCAGGCACGCTGACGGTGGCGCCAATGAGGGGCTGCCCTTGGGCGTCATAGAGCTGGCCGCGGACCTGCCGCACAGCCGGGTTGTACGGTTGGGCTTTCAGCCAATTGTTGGCCGCTGCGGCAGTGGAGGCGGCCGCACCACGCTGGCCGTGGTGGTTGGCGTGCAAGAACCACGGCGAGAGGTGCGGTTTGGAGCGGTTGCGGTTGGGCGTGCCGGTGGACACGCTGAGGTTGACCCGCTCCCAGTCCTCACCGGTCCGCTGGTGGACCAAGGCGATGCTCTCGAGTTTCAGGGGGTCGGATACGCTCTCGACGCGGGCGTTGTAGGCGGGGTCCCATCCCGCCTGTTGCATCCAATAACCGAAGCTGATGGCGCCACTGGTTTGGGCCTTTGCCTCCGTGTGGATGAGCATCTCCAAATGGGTCTCGGTGAGCAGTGGCGGCAGGGCGGCCATCGCCAGGTCCAGCTTGGTCAAGCTGGCTTGCATGTCGCCAATGCGCCCGTCAATGGCTTTGCGTTCTTGGAGCAATTCGATGCGCCGCTCCCGCAAGAATTCCGTTGCGTCAATGAGGCGGGCCAGGTCGACACCGCTGTCTTTGACGGTGAATTGGGTGTGTGCGGAAAGCAACTGTTCTTCCTTGTCCAGGATCGTGTACCAATGCTGTTCCTGCTGCATGTCGTGGTACAGGGCGTTGCGCTCGATCTGGAGCCGTTCGCGTTCGGCCTGGCTTTCCGCACCGCTGAGGGTGTCGGTGTGGTATCGGTGCGTCACCGAAAGGATGGTGAAATCACCGGTGCCCGTGACCCGGACTTCACTGGGGTCGATGGAGGTGGGCAAGTGCGGGAAGACCAGTGTGGCGGTGCCGGCCGGGATGACCGTGGAGGTGGTCCGTTTGATTTGGGCACCTTGGCGGTAGACCGTTACGTGGTCAATGGCATGGCGGACTTCTTTTTCATTTTCCTCACCTGCGCGCAGAGTGGGGAGGATGAAGGCGAGAGAAAAAACGGAGAGGAGGATACGTAGGAACATGAGCTTGAGGTTTTGACGTTCTTCCCTCACGTTTCAAGTCCCGTGCCAAAAATCCCGAACTTGTGCTCATGCGCCTTCTTTGCTCACCCTTCCTTCTTCTGTTTTTACTGGGCGTCCAGCCCGTTGAAGTGGCCGCCCAAAAAATCTTTTCCGTGAAGTACGAAAGCGGGGCCGACGTGAAGGTGTTCGTCGTAGACTATGAGAGCCGCGCCGATTTGCTCGTCTTCAAAGAGGAGTACGAGAGCCGGGCGGACGGCAACGAGGGCCATTGGCATTTCGTGGACTACGCGTCCCGGGCCGACAAGAAAATCTTCTTTGTCGACTATGAGTCGAGGGCAGACCTCAAGATTTTTTTCGTGGACTCCGAGAGTCGCGCGGGTTGGCGCAACAAGTCCAAACAGCATTTGCTCTATTGAGCTTCGTCTGCGGGTTCAGTACCCGAGTGCAGTTCGGAGCCGGGTGACCGTAGCGTCGGCGATGGCTCGGGCTTTGTCGGCTCCTTTGGCGAGTTCGGCATCCAAGGCCGGTAGGTCGGCCATATAGCGATTGAACGTGTCCCGTTCCTGTGCAAAGCCGTCGACCAGGGCGCCGAGCAGGTCCTTCTTGGCGTGGCCCCAGCCGTATCCACCCGCGCGAAGCTTGGCCGCCATGTCGGCTGCATCGGCATCGGAAGCCACCAATTGATAAAGCTGGTAGACCACGGAGCTGTCGGGGTCTTTGGGATCCTCGAGCGGGGTAGCGTCAGTGATGATTTGCTTGTTGATCACCTTCTTGAGCGTCTTCTCGTCGGCGAAGGGGTCGATGGTATTGCCCTTGGACTTGGACATCTTGGCGCCGTCCGTACCGGGCACATACATGGTGGCATCGTTGGTCCGGGCTTCTGGTTCGACGAGCACTTCACTGCCCACTTTGTGGTTGATGCGGCCAGCGACGTCCCGGGCCATCTCAAGGTGCTGCAGTTGGTCTTTGCCAACCGGGACCTCGTTGGCGTCATAGGCGAGGATGTCGGCGGCCATCAGCATGGGGTAGCTGAAGAGTCCGGCGTTGACGTCTTCCAACCGGTCCGCCTTGTCCTTGAAGCTGTGGGCCAGCGTTAAGCGGCTGTATGGGAAGAAGCAGCTCAGGTACCACGCGAGTTCGGTGCATTGGGGCACGTCACTTTGGCGGTAGAAAACGGTCTTGTCGGTATCGAGCCCGCACGCGAGCCAGGCCGCAGCTACGGCATACGTGTTGGCCCGCAATTCGGCGCCGTCCTTGATTTGGGTCAGGCTGTGCAGATCCGCAATGAACAAGTAGGACTCGTCACTGGACTTTTCTGCGAGTTCAATAGCCGGTCGGATGGCGCCGAGCACGTTTCCAAGGTGGGGTGTGCCGGTGCTTTGAATACCAGTGAGGATGCGTGCCATACCCGCAAAAATACAATGGAGGTTGGGCCGGAACGCTCACAAAATGGTGAGGGTAGAAGTCCTGTGTTGATGAGATGAATGAAGACCTTTAAACATGCGAAGTTTTTTGGTTGGAATGATGTTGTGTGCTCCAATGTACTGTGGCGCCCAAACTATAGAAGTAGATTACCCTTACAACCCGGATTACGACGATACGGGGGACATTGGAATCAATGACCTCCTCCCCGTGTTGACCCTGTTCACTCAGCAGTTTGAGGTGGAGGGCATCATGCTGGATTCCTTAACGCTGGAAGCCGCATTTCTGCTGATGATGACCCAGATTGTGGAGCTGCAAGGGCAGGTCGAGGCATTGGAGGCCGCGGTGGTGCCCGGATTGTCTGATCACGTGAGCGTGGTGGACGACGAGACTTTGCTCGTTTCAGGCGTTAACCTTCAATTGGTCAACGGGCTCGGACAGACTTCAACAGCCAATGGCTCAGGCAACCTCATCGTAGGATACAATGAATCTGACTCCACGACCATAGAGCGCGGAGGCTCACACAATTTGGTGTTGGGGCGTTGGAACCAGTACAGCTCTTTCAGTGGAATAGTGCACGGGTTGCACAATGCGGTACTCAATGACGAGTCCGCTGTGATCGCAGGATCAAACAATGTGGTCAGTGGGGTGCGAAGCGCCGTCTTTGGCGGCGATCAGAACACGGCCTCGGGCAACAAGGTGGTGGCCATGGGCGGTGTCCAGAATGAGGCCAAGGGGTCAGTCAGTGTCGCAATGGGGGGAGAGAACAACGAGGTGGACGGAACTGCCTGCATCGAGCTGGGTGGAAGAAACAACGCCGCTTTGGGCGGGCACGATGTGCTCGTGGGGGGTGGAAACAACATGACCAGTGGAGACAAGAGTGTGTTGGTGGGGGGACAATCCAATCAAACGGTGATGGAAGAAGGTGGGAATGCCCAATACTCTGCCATCTTCGGGGGCCGCTTCAACCAAGCCAGCGATTACTGTGGCTCCATCTTTGGGGGAACGTCGAACACCTTGGCTGCGGGGTTGAACTCCCCCTCGAACTACAGTTCGCAAGGGAAGACCATCGTGGGAGGGACGGACAACGTGAATGTGGCTGGTTCGCATTCCACGATTCTTGGTGGAGCTGGCCTGCTGTTGGAACCGCGTGATACGGCATCATACTACGGGGGCGAGGAGGGATTCTATGGCCCTCCCGGAGATGTGGGCATCGGTTCTGCGCCGGGAAGCAACAGCTCTGGAGTTTATTTGGGAAACAGCGCCAATCCATTGTTCATCTTGGTATCACCGGATGATTCAGGTGGAACGGAGGATTGAATTCCTCCATGCCTCAAACAAAAAACCCGGACTGATGAGGTCCGGGTTTTTTGATGTTGGGATGGTCTGCCGATCAGCAGAACTCGTCGTAGGCGGCCTTGAGGTGCTCGGCGAGCATCTCGGCCGTGCGGCCTTCGATGTGATGGCGCTCCACCATGTGCACCAGCTTTCCGTCCTTGAAGAGGGCAACCGCAGGGCTGCTGGGCGGATAGGGCAGGGTGTGCTTCCGCACGCGCTCGACAGCTTCGACATCGAAGCCGGCAAATGCCGTGAGCAGCTTGCTTGGAAGCTTCGCGTTTTCGAGGGAGGCTTTCACACCGGGGCGCATGGAGCCTGCGGCACAGCCGCAAACGCTGTTGAGGACGACCACTGCGGTGCCTTCCTCAGCGAGGGCGGCATCAACGGCGGCGGAATCCAAAAGTTCGGTGAAGCCGGCGTCGACGAGCTCGGCTTTCATGGGGTTGACAATCTCAGCGGGATACATAGGGGTAAAGTTATTCCTTCTCGGGGGCTGTAGAAGCCAAGAAAAGCTCGTTGTACTGGTCGTCGTGAATGGGACTTGGGGCGTCGATCATGACGTCGCGGCCCTGGTTGTTCTTCGGGAAGGCGATGAAGTCGCGAATGGTGTTCACGCCGCCGAGCATGGAGCACAATCGGTCGAACCCGAGTGCCAGTCCACCGTGTGGCGGTGCACCGTAGCGGAAGGCGTTCATCAGGAAGCCGAACTGGGCTTGGGCCTCTTCGGGTGTAAAGCCGAGCAGGTCAAACATGCGGGCTTGAACGTCCTTGTCGTGAATTCGGATAGACCCACCACCGATTTCCACGCCGTTGATGACCATGTCGTAGGCGTTGGCGCGGACAGCTCCAGGGTCGCTGTCGATGAGTTCCATGTGCTCCGGCTTGGGCGATGTAAATGGGTGGTGCATCGCATGGTAGCGTTCCGTTTCTTCGTCCCATTCGAGCAGTGGGAAGTCCACGACCCAGAGGGGCTTGAAATCGAAGGGGTCGCGCAGGCCCATTTCCGAACCCATGTGCAGGCGCAGTTCAGCGAGCTGCTTGCGGGTCGCGTCGAGGCCGCCGCACAATACGAGCATGAGGTCGCCGGGTTGGGCGCCTGTGTGGGCAGCCCACTTGGCAAGGGCATCTTGGTCGTAGAATTTGTCGACGCTGGACTTGAAACTGCCGTCCTCGTTGACCTTGCAGTACACGAGTCCGCGGGCGCCGATTTGCGGGCGCTTGACCCAATCGGTCAGGCCGTCGAGTTGCTTGCGGGTGAAGCTGGCAGCGCCGGGGACAACGATGCCCAGCACGGCCTCCGCACTGTCAAAGACGTTGAACCCAACCCCTTGGGCGACCGGCGCCATGTCTTGGAACTCCATGCCGAAGCGGATGTCGGGCTTGTCGATGCCGTACTTCTCCATGGCCTCGTCGTAGGTCATGCGGGGGAAGTCTCCGATTTCGCGGTCGAGGACCGTGGTGAACAGGTGTCTGACCAGGCCTTCGAAGGTGTTGAGGATGTCTTCCTGTTCCACGAAGCTCATCTCGCAGTCCACCTGGGTGAATTCGGGCTGGCGGTCGGCGCGCAGGTCTTCGTCGCGGAAACACTTGACGATCTGGTAGTACTTGTCAAAACCGCTCACCATCAGCAGCTGCTTGAAGGTCTGTGGGCTTTGTGGCAACGCGTAGAACTGGCCAGGATTCATGCGGCTTGGGACCACGAAGTCACGGGCACCTTCAGGCGTAGACTTGATCAGGACGGGTGTTTCCACATCGATGAAATCGATGCTGTCGAGGTACTTCCGGGTCTCGATGTTGACCCGATGGCGCAGCAAGAGGTTGCGTTGGACCGGTCCTCGGCGCAAGTCGAGGTAGCGGTATTGCATGCGCAAATCATCGCCGCCGTCGGTATCATCTTCAATGGTGAAGGGCGGGGTGTCTGCAGCATTGAGGATGTTCAATGCGGTGATTTCGATTTCGATTTCACCGGTGGGGATTTGCATGTTCTTGGACTCGCGTTCGCACACCTTTCCGACGGCCTGGATGACGAACTCGCGTCCCAGTTTTCGGGCCTGACCACAGAGGTCGGCATTGGTGTCCATGTTGAAGGCGAGCTGCGTGATACCGTAGCGGTCACGGAGGTCGACGAAGGTCATTCCGCCGAGGTTGCGGGCGCGTTGTACCCAGCCGCTCAAGGTGACGGTCTGTCCGATGTGTTCGGGGCGAAGCTCTCCGCAGGTGTGGGATCGAAGCATGGCGATGTTGGCGGTCCGTAAGCGCTGGAGCCGCGCTGCAAAGGTAAGTCTCGCCTTTTGCAGCGCGCAGCGGGGGCGATGCGGTGTGCACAGTGCATTGGTTGCCACTTGCGCATTAGTTTCGGAGCATGGCATCAGAGGACAACAACCCGTTGGACCGCCTTGCGGCAATGAAGGCCGAAGCCCGCATGGGTGGAGGAGAACAGCGCATCGAGGCCCAGCACGGAAAGGGCAAATTGACGGCGCGGGAGCGCATCGATTTGCTGCTGGACGAAGGCTCTTTTGAGGAACTTGGCATGCTGGTGACGCACCGTTCCAGTTTGTTTGGGCTGGACAAGCAGCAGTTCTTGGGAGACGGCGTGGTCACGGGATACGGGACGGTCAACGGCCGGTTGGTCTACGTCTTCAGCCAGGATTTCACGGTCCTCGGGGGTTCATTGGCTGAGGCGCATGCCGAGAAGATTTGCCGTGTGATGGACTTGGCCCTGGACAATGGGGCCCCCGTGATTGGCCTCAACGATTCTGGTGGCGCAAGGATACAGGAAGGGGTGGTCAGCCTTGGAGGGTACGCAGACATCTTTCACCGCAATGTTCAGGCCAGTGGTGTCGTGCCACAGATCAGTGCGATCCTGGGGCCGTGTGCCGGCGGAGCGGTGTACAGCCCGGCATTGACCGACTTCATCTTGATGACGGAGGGCACGAGCTACATGTTTGTCACGGGACCCAATGTGGTCAAAACGGTCACCCATGAGGAGGTGACGGCGGAGGAACTCGGCGGGGCCAGGACCCATGCGAGCAAGAGTGGTGTGGCCCACTTGACGGCGCCCAATGAAGTGGTGGCGATTGATCGGATCAAGGAGCTGTTGGCCTATCTGCCTCAGAATTGTGAAGAGGTACCTGCTTCACTGCCGTATCAAGGTGGCGATGAATTGCGGCCTGCTTTGAACGGGATCATCCCGGAGAGCGCACAACAGCCTTATGACATGCGCGATGTCGTTGCTGAGTTGGTGGACGGTGGCAGTTTCTTGGAAGTGCAGCCGGATTTTGCGGCCAACATCGTGGTGGGCTTTGCCCGATTGGGTGGGCGCTCTATCGGCATCGTGGCCAACCAGCCTGCGGTGCTGGCCGGTGTGCTGGACATCGGCGCTTCGACCAAGGCTGCCCGTTTTGTCCGGACATGCGATGCGTTCAATGTCCCCTTGCTCGTGCTGGAGGACGTCCCTGGATTCCTTCCGGGTACAGACCAAGAATGGAGCGGCATCATTACCAACGGCGCCAAGTTGCTGTACGCCTTCAGCGAGGCGACAGTGCCGCGCATCACGGTGATCACGCGGAAGGCATACGGCGGCGCTTACGACGTCATGAACTCCAAGCACATCGGGGCCGACCTGAACTTTGCTTGGCCAACTTCTGAGATTGCGGTGATGGGCGCCAAAGGCGCAGCGGAGATTATTTTCCGCAAGGAAATCGCAGCCGCAGATGACCCGGTAGCCAAATTGGCGGAGAAGGAGGCCGAATACGCGGAGCTGTTTGCCCACCCTTATCGGGCGGCAGCGAGGGGCTATGTCGATGAGGTCATCGAACCGGCCAACACCCGGGCACGGCTGCTCAAAGGCTTTGCCATGCTCGAAAACAAGGCGGTCCGCCGTCCGCGTCGCAAGCACGGCAATCCGCCGCTGTGACCGCGGGGATTTTTGGCAACTTTCCTTCGTGCTGGCGGTTAACTTGGTACGCTACAAACGCAAGAACATGCTTCGCAACTTCATTTTGGCCGCCCTCGCTTGCGGCTCCCTTATGTCCATGTCGGCCCAGTCGACCGAATTGAACGAACTCAACCCTGGAGACAAGGCCCCCTCTGCTGACCTCAAGATGACCAACATCGATGGTCAAGACTGGAGCCTGGTTGACCTCGCCGGTGAAAACGGTGTTTTGGTGATGTTCAGCTGCAATACCTGCCCATTTGTGGTCGGCCGCGAAGGCAAAAGCGAAGGGTGGGAAGGCCGCTATAACGACGTCGCCACCCTCGCCCGCGAGAATGGCATCGGCTCGGTGCTGGTGAACTCGAATGAGGCCAAGCGCAAGGGCGATGACAGCCTCGAGGAGATGAAGCTTCACGCGCTTGAGGCGGGGTACATCATGCCCTACGTGGTGGATGTGAACCACAAATTGGCGGATGCATTCGGCGCCCGCACTACGCCGCACGTTTACCTCTTTGACAAAGATTTCCGCCTCGTGTACAAAGGGGCCATTGATGACAATGTCAACGCGGCTTCTGAAGTCGAGGAGACCTACTTGAAGGACGCCATCCAGCGCATGGCTGAAGGCAAAAAGGTGAAGCCTGCCGTGACCAAAGCGATCGGCTGCTCTATCAAGCGCGTGGGCTGAGCCTCGCCCCATTCAACCCAACCCATTACGAAAAAAGCCGCTCCTCATGGGGCGGCTTTTTTCGTGGGCGGACTTGAGTAAGTCCCTGAAGTCGTTCCGGCTGTTAGATGACCAGCAAGGCGTCTCCGTATGCGTGCATGCGGTACTTCTCCTTGATGGCCGTCTGATAGGCCTCCATGATGAGGTCGTACCCGCCAAAGGCTGCTGTCAGCATCAACAGCGTGGACTGCGGCGTGTGGAAGTTGGTGATGAGGGCATCAGCCAACTTGAACTTGTATGGGGGGAAGATGAACCTTGAGGTCCAACCGTCATAGGTCTTGAGCTGTCGGAAGGTGCTGTGTGTAGATTCCATGGCGCGCACCACTGAAGTGCCCACTGCCACGACCTTGCCGCCGCGCTCGATGCTGCGGTTGACCACATCCACGCAGTCTTGAGGGATGATGAGCTGCTCCGAATCCACCTTGTGCTTGGTCAGGTCTTCCACCTCCACTTCGCGGAAGGTGCCCAGGCCGATGTGCAGGGTGAGGTAGGCTGTATCGATGCCTTGGATTTCGAAGCGCTTCATGAGCTGCTTGCTCATGTGCAATCCCGCGGTAGGGACAGCCACTGCGCCTTCGTTCTTGGCGTAGATCGTTTGGA
Organism: Flavobacteriales bacterium; assembly: GCA_016780385.1. Taxonomy (GTDB): domain Bacteria; phylum Bacteroidota; class Bacteroidia; order Flavobacteriales_D; family Sanyastnellaceae; genus UBA8752. Next base: position 15,911 of record JADHLY010000015.1, on the reverse strand, counting down.
AACGTTCTGCGTCTTCTGGCTCTACCTCACGCTCGATGTATTTGGGCAGTGGGGTCTCGCCGAGTGAGAAAATCTTCTCGCGGAACTCCTCGTGCGTGCCGTCAAAGAGGAAGCGCAGGGTGCGACCGCGGCTGGTCGTGTTGTCGATGACTTCTGCAACGAGGTCCTCGTTCTCACCGAAGTACAGCTTGTTGCCGATTCGGATCTTCCGGGCGGGATCGACCAAAACATCCCACAAGAGGGACTCACGGTTGAGTTCGCGCAACAGGAAAACTTCGATGACAGCGCCGGTCTTCTCTTTGTTGCCGTACATCCGGGCGGGAAAGACGCGGGTGTCGTTCATGACCATCACATCTCCCTCGTCGAAGTAATCGATGAGGTCGCTGAACTTCTTGTGTTCGATGGTGCCAGCTTCTCGGTTCACGACCATCATCCGGCTCTCGTCCCGGTTGTCAAGCGGGTACTGGGCGATGAGTTCCTTCGGAACGTCGAACTTGAATTGGCTGAGTTTCATCCGCTCTACGCTCATGTCGGCAGGGTTTTCAGGGGCGGGCGAAGTTAGTCAAAGCCTCGACGGCGTTCAAGCCTATACGCGAAAGGAAATCCCGGGCTTTTAAGCTTTGGCCGAAACGGGGGCCGGAAGGGCCGAAATGCGGGCCTCAAATTCCGCAATGGACCAGCACTGCTGGATGCCGAACTCCCCGCTGGCTGTGCGTCTGAGCGCCGAGAGGTGGGCGCCACAGCCCGTCACCTTGCCCAAGTCGCGGGCAAAGGCGCGGATGTAGGTCCCCTTTGAACACAGGATGTCAAAATCCATCACGGGATCCCGCCATTCCTTGACGTCAAAACGGTGAACCTTGACTTGCACGGGGCTGAGTCCGATGTCTTTGCCCTTTCGCGCGGCAACATAGGCCTTCTGGCCATCGACCTTCTTGGCACTGAAGGTGGGGGGCAATTGGTCAATCTCACCGGTAAAAGCCAGCGCGGTCTCGCGCAATGACGCCAGACTGAGGCTGTCGGTAGGTCCCACGGTGACCAGGGGCATTTCGAGGTCGTGGCTGTCGGTGTTCGCGCCGAAGGTGATGTGCCCATCATAGGCCTTGTCCTCTGCACTGAGTTCGGCAATGCGCTTGGTCATGCGGCCAGTGCACAACACGAGCACGCCGGTTGCGAGGGGATCCAGGGTGCCCGCATGGCCGACCTTGATCTTCTTGAACCCGCCACCGCGGCGGATCAGGTGACGGACCTTGTTGACGACGTCGAATGAAGTCCACTCGAGGGGCTTATCAATGAGCAGCACTTGCCCTTCTTGGAAATCCTCCCAGCTTTGGAAGGTGTGCAGCGGCCATCCTTTCATGGTGCGAAGTTCGGAACGTTGGCGTTGACAGCAGATGCCGCGGGCGGAGTCTTGAGCATTGCCCGGAGAAATGGGCAATCGAGCAATGCGGCGGAGCGAACCATAGGGGATGGTGGCGGTTATCTTCGCGCCGCACGACATGACCCTGCAAGACCTCCTCGGATTTTACGACCACGACGCCCGGACCGGACAGGTCTCGGATGCCCTGGAAAATGTGGGAGCCAAGGTGGAGGCCAGGGGGTTGGTGGGTTCTGCCCGCAGTTTTCTCGCGGCACAGATGATCCAGCGTCATGGCGGAGACCACTTGTTCCTGCTCGAGGACAAGGAACGCGCCGCGTATTTCATGAACGACCTCGAAAACCTCTTGGGCGAAGAGGGCCATCAGGTGCTGTTCTACCCAAGGAGCGCCCGGGTACCCTACCAAGAGCAGGGGACGGACAATGCCAACGTGGCGATGCGGGCAGAGGTCTTGAGCAAGGTCAGCGCGCTGCGGGGAAAGGTGTGCATCGTCAGTTTCCCCGAAGCGGTGGCAGAGCAGGTGACGACGCGAAAGGAGCTCAAGCGCAATACCTACACCATCAAGCGGGGCGACCGCATCAGCCAGGACTTTCTCGATGACATTCTCATCGATTATGGTTTCGAGAAGGTGGAGTATGTCTACGAGCCTGGCCAATATGCCATTCGCGGGGGCATCGTAGACATTTTCAGCTTTGCTTTTGACCACCCCTATCGCATCGAGCTCTTCGGAGATGAGGTGGACGGCATCAGGAAATTCGATCCGTCCGACCAATTGAGTGTGGGCAAGATGGACCGGGCGGTGATCGTGCCCGATGTGGGCGATCAGTTGCTCAAGGAGGAGCGCGAGCCATTCTTGGAGTTTCTCGGTGAGGACTGCATGGTGTGGGCGTGGGACGTGCGCGGTGTGGTCGAGCAGCTCGACAAGGAGGTCGAAAAGGCGCAGGCCTTCTACGACCGGCGCACAGGACAGACTGAGGCCCTGCGGCCGGGTGAACTCTACACCACAGGACTGCGGTTCGAGCGGGGTTTGGAACGCCTGCGCGTCATTGAGTTCGGCGGCGGTTCGTCCTTTACAGACCGCCTGTCGGTGGACTTTGGCCACAAGGACCAGCCGGGCTTCAACAAGAATTTCGACCTCCTCGCCGAGCACTTGAAGCACCGACACGAGGACGGCTATGCCACTTTCGTGGTGGCGGGCCAAGGCACGCAGCTCGAGCGTCTGCACGACATTTTTGCCGACCGCGGCGATGAGGTCAAGTACCAGCCCATCCCCGCAGAACTCAGTGAGGGCTTTGTGGATGTTGGGCTCAAACTCGCCATCTACACGGACCACCAGATTTTTGAACGCTACCACCGGTTCCGGCTGAAGGACGGCTTCAAGAAAAACAAGCAGGCGCTGACCATCAAGGAGCTGATGAGCTTGGAGCCCGGCGATTTTGTGGTACACATTGACCACGGAATCGGCGAATTCAGTGGCCTGCAGAAGGTCGATGTGGGGGGCAAAGAACAAGAGGCCATCCGCCTCAAGTACAAGGGGGGCGACATCCTGTATGTGAGTGTGCACTCCTTGCACCGCATCTCCAAGTTCACCGGCAAGGAGGGCATGGCGCCCAAGGTGCACAAGTTGGGTTCTTCCACCTGGGCAACAACCAAAAGCAAGACCAAGAAGCGGGTCAAGGAGATCGCTTTTGACCTGCTCAAACTGTATGCCAAGCGCCGTGCCAGCCGCGGGTTTGCCTACACACCGGATACGTACCTGCAGACCGAACTCGAGGCGAGCTTCATGTACGAGGACACCCCCGATCAGCTGACGGCGACGGAGGCAGTGAAGGAAGACATGGAGAAGGAGGTGCCGATGGACCGGCTGGTCTGTGGCGATGTGGGCTTCGGAAAGACCGAAATCGCGATTCGGGCGGCGTTCAAGGCCGCGACCGATGGCAAACAGGTTGCGGTGCTCGTGCCCACGACCATCTTGTCGATGCAGCATTTCCGCAGTTTCTCCCGCCGCCTCAAGGAGTTTCCGGTCAAGGTGGACTACGTGAACCGCTTCAAGACGGGCAAGAAGATGACGGAGACGGTCAAGGCGCTGGAGGCCGGCGAGATTGACATCCTGATCGGCACCCATGCCATTGTAGGCAAGCGCATCAAATGGAAGGACCTGGGTCTGCTCATCATCGATGAGGAGCAGAAGTTCGGGGTTGCTGTGAAGGACAAGTTGAAGACGCTCCGGGCGACGGTGGACAGCCTGACGCTGACGGCCACCCCGATTCCAAGAACCCTGCAGTTTTCGCTCATGGGCGCCCGGGATTTGAGCATCATCAATACGCCGCCACCCAACCGCTATCCGGTGGAGACGGAAATCGGCTCTTTCAATGAGGAGCTGATCCGGGACGCCCTCGCCTATGAGATTTCGCGCGGCGGACAGGCGTATTTCGTGCACAACCGGGTGGGCAACATCCGCGAGGTGGCCGGCATGATCAACCGCCTGGTGCCCGATGCGCGCGTGGGCATCGGTCATGGCCAGATGGACGGAGAGCAGCTGGAGCGGGTGATGTCGGATTTCATCGACGGGACCTACGATGTGTTGGTGGCCACCACCATCATCGAGAGCGGCATCGACATCTCCAACGCCAATACCATTTTGATCAATGAGGCCCATACGTTTGGCTTGAGCGACCTGCACCAGTTGCGGGGGCGTGTTGGGCGTTCCAACAAGCGGGCGTTCTGCTACCTCTTGGCTCCTCCATTGCACGCCTTGCCCACGGAAAGCCGGAAGCGCCTGCAGGCCATGGAGCAGTTCAGCGAGCTGGGCAGCGGCATGAACATCGCCATGCGGGACCTCGATATCCGGGGAGCCGGTAACCTGCTCGGCGGCGAGCAGAGCGGCTTTATCACGGACATCGGTTTCGAGATGTACCAGAAGATCTTGACCGAGGCCATCCGCGAACTCAAGGACGAGGAGTTTGCTGAATTGGCGCGAGAGGAGGCCGATTCCCGTGAGCATTATGTGGAGGAGACGGTGCTCGAAACAGACCTCTCGTTGATGTTGCCCGACCACTATATCTCGGACATCGCAGAGCGGATCGCGTTGTACCGCGAGCTCGATGAGATGGCCGATGAAGAAGGGCTGCAGGCCTACGAGGCGCGGTTGCTTGACCGTTTCGGCCCATTGCCGAAGGAAGCGGAAGACTTGTTGGAGACGATCCGCTTGCGCTGGATGGCACAGGTGGTGGGCTTCGGCAAGCTGGTCCTCAAAGGTGGCAAGCTCATCGGGGTCTTCCACGATGAGGAGGGGAGCGACTACTACAAGGGGGTGCGCTTCCAGCGCGTCCTCGACTTCATGCAGCGCAATACCAAAGGTGTTCAGATGTACCAGCGCAACAATGCGTTGCGCCTCCGGGTGGAGCCGGTGGAAGACCTCGAGTCGGCCATGTCCATTCTGCGCCGCTTGAGTGGGACCCCAGTCCCGGTCAAGCCGTCTGCAGCGGGCTCAGGTCCGCAAGGCCCTGGGGAGTTCGCTGTGGAAGAGGACTGAGGATCACTTTTTGTTGGAGGTCCACGTCAGGCCGGCCCGGACCCAGCGGCCGGGTTGGTCCACATTGCCAATGTCCACATACTGTGCATCCAGCGCATTGTCCACCCGCACATGGGCCGCGATGGGCAAAGATTCCGGAGCCCACCGAACCGTGGCGCCGAGCAGTTGGACGGGCTCGAAGTCCAGCTCCATGCCCGCGACGGGGTCGTAATAACCGCCGTCTCGGTGTTGAGCGCTCCAACGCACGTCCACCATCCAGTCCTCGAGGGGGCGGAAGCCGAGCACCACATCGGCCTTGGAGCCGAGGATGTCCAACACATAGTTGCTCTCGAACCCCGTACTCGTTTCGTCGGCTTCCATGAACGCAAGGCTGACGGTGAAGTAGCGCAGTGCAGCCGCTGCGTCGACGGCCCGGGCGGACAGCGTGAATTCCTGGCCGGTGAAATGGACCTCGCGCAGGTTGGTGGCTTCGGTGATGGAGGACCCATTGAACCGCACCCAGTCGATGAGGTTGCGTCCCCAACGGTGGAAGAGGTGTTGCGAGAGCACGAGCCGGTACCCGTCCCCAAGGTCGCCGGTGAGGCGGTAGCCGAACTCGAGGTGTTCCGCTTCTTCTGGGAGCAGATCTTGGCTGCCTTGTGCGCCACCGACGGTGTAGTAGAGGTCGGTGTATGAGGGCATTCGGACCGACCGACGCGCGGAGGCAAACGCCACGGCACGTCCGGTTTCGTCGATGCGGAGTGACAACGAGGCTTCCGGAACGAACCGGGGGCCATCTGCGGCAGAATTGACATTCCATGCGGCCAGGGCGCGTGCGGTGAACCGGCCGAGGTCCGCGCGTTGGCCCACCCCGACGTCGAGGTTGGTGCGGCGGTCTCCGAGCACATACACGCTGCTGTCTCCGCGACCATACTCGGCCAGGCCGAGGCGGTTGCTGACGACACCTTCCCGACGGAAGTCGGCCGAGAGGAGCGTTTCGCCCCAATCCGTGGAACGGCGCGCACCGCCTCGGATGCCCGCTGTCGTGGATGCGTGTTGGTTGGCGCCTTGGTACCAGCTTGGAACCGGTCCATCGGCGGAAGTCAGCACACCGCTGGCATCCGCTTCGTAGTAGCCTTCCCCCTCACGGAACAGCTCGAAACGGTCGCTGTGCGTGCGGTAATGAAGCCCCGCATCGACGTCCCAGCCGCTGATGTGGTGCTGCCATGTCAGTTGGGTTTGCCACAAGTCGACTTGCTCAAACTGCTGTGGGAAGCTCGCCGTGTAGAAGTCCTGGGCGCCAAATGCGGCCGACATCCCACCAGCGCGGAGGTGCAACGTGCCGAATTCGGTCTCCTCTTGGCCCGCATAGCGGATGCGGGTCAGGTTGAGGTCGGTGTTTTCGCGGTACCCGGAGGTGGCTGCGCGGCTGACGCTGATCCGGTGACGGGTCGCTTTTTCCCCCCAATCGTGGCGGGCGCGGATGCGGTTCCAACCATAATAACCGCCTTCTGCGGAGACTTCGGTGCCATTTTCCATGGCCGGCCCCGTGTTCAGGACGATGCCGCCGGTGACGCCGCCACTTCCAAGGGCACCACTGCCGCCACGGACCACCTGAACGCGTTGGATGTCTTCCGGATCGATGGGCAGGTTGAACAAGTGGTGGCCGGTGTGTGGTGCGCTCCAGCGGACGCCGTCCACCCAGAGGGCGACTTGCTCGAAGGTTCCACCCCGAATGCTGAGGTCGGTTTGGGCACCCCATGGGCCGCGTTGGCGGGCGTCCACACCGGGAACGCTTTCGAGCAGGCCGTCCAAGGACGGTTGGGCCGCGCTGGAGATTTGTTCGGCATCGAGGACGAATAGGTTTCGAGGCTCGGCGTCTTCGGTCTCGGAGAATGCAGACTGTACAACCGCCTCCGGGATGTTCAACGTGTCCTGTCCCCAAAGGGCCGTTGTGGCCATGAGCAAGGTCAATGCGGCCGTGTTGAGAATCTTCATACGGGGTGTTTTGGCACCGCAAGCGTACGAAGGAACCTTTGGATGACCGAAATGGAGGCTGGGTTCATCGCAACACCCGCATTCCCTCAGGCTCAGGAATCGGGTGCGCAGAAGCATGCATCATGCGCTTCAACCTTGCGATTGAGTCGGCATGCCCTGTAAATAGCGGTGTGCGTTGATGAAGGCTGCGGGGAGTGACATCGAGCAGATTGTGGTAATGGCACCAAGTAGCGCCTCCGGCTTGTTCAGCCAGGAAAGCGAGGGGCTGGGCTTCATACAGCATCCGTAGCTTCCCTTCTGGTCTGGAGTAGGAGCCGGGATAGAGGTAGATTCCACCTTGGATGAGGTTGCGGTGAAAATCGGCCACCAAAGCACCGGTGTATCGGGCCGTCATGCCGCGCTGCCGGCAATCTGCGAGAAATTCAGCGATGGCAGGGTCGGTGTCGCTCAGCCTCGCGTCATTGACGCTGTATACCCTCTCCTCTTTTGGAAACTGCATGTTGGGGTGGGAGAGGAAGAACTCTCCGATGGAGGGGTCAAACGTAAAGCCATTGACGCCACCACCGGTGGAGTACACCAGCATGGTCGAGCTGCCGTACAGGACGTATCCAGCAGCCACCAGGTCACTGGCGGGTTGGAGGAAATCTTCCACTGCGGCCGGTTCGGTCAGGGGTGATTTGCGCCGGTAGATGCCAAAAATGGTTCCGACGGAGATGTTGACGTCGACATTGGATGAACCATCGAGGGGGTCGATGCAGACCATGTACTTGCCATAGCCGCGCCCTTCACCGCGCTCGCTGTGGTCCACATGGATGATGCCCGCTTGCTCCTCGGACACGATGCCCCCGACTTTCAAGCATGATTTGAGCACCCTTGTAAAGGTCTCGTCAGCATAGACATCGAGCTTTTGTTGGAGCTCTCCTTGGATGTTCTTGGAGGTGTTCCCGTGGGCTTTATGCACCCCAAGGATGCCGGAAAGACCGGCACTGTTGACGTGCATATTGACCATCTTCGCCGCCGTACCGATATCGGTCAGCAGCCTGGATAGGTCACCGGTCGCACCGGCGAAATCCGCCTGTCGCGCAACCACAAATTCTTGTAGCGTATTCACTCCGATCATTGCATAGAGCGTGGGTATAAAGATAAGTTGGGCTGGAATCAAATGGTGCTGGAGTGGATTTAATATTGTCCGAAGCCCTTGTAGGAATCTTGGTTCCGACAGAACTTTTCCGTAATGACTTTGCGTTTTCCTCTGTTGATTTTGCTGATATCCACCGGTTGCGTCTCCTTGTGTGGCCAAGGGGTGTATGGGTTGAAGCAGAACGTCCTCGACCCGTTCACGGAAGGCCTGTTGCTTGGAGGGTTTGACATGGCCACCGGTGAATGGGCCGAGTTCGACACCCTCGGATTCGCCGAGGCCTTTGCTTTGGGCAGCAGCACCTTCGATAACATCGGGGGCCAATACGTCTTCGTCGGTGCACCGCAAGGGGGCGGGTCGCTCGAGTGGTACAACTACGATGTGGAAGGCAATGCACTGAGTGCATCGGCCCCGTTGTCCGGCAACGTGCACAGCGTGCACCACGACATGCAGCAGGACCGGTTCTTCGGACTGCAGGGCTACCCGGCGGACAGCACCTACATCGACCTCGGTGAGTTGGATGGCGAGCCATTCGGGTATTGGGAGGTCAACGGATGGGCCACCCGCCTCGTGGAGATCCAGCCTTACACCGCTGTCATTGACCCCGTGTTGGACATGCCGGATGTGGAGGCTGTCATCGCGGGTGCGTCCTGCTTTGACAGCGACAGTGGGCGGTATCACTTCTTGTCATTCGGCGGAACGGGGGTCACCCGGCTCGTGCGATTGGATGCTGTTTCGGAGGAGGTCATGTCCGATGTGGAGGTGGTGCTCGGACTTGAAGAGGCGTTTGCCGAAATCGAATTCTGCATCCCGACCGGTCAGGTGGTCGGACTTTGGCGCGACCTGACGGAAGGCGGCGTGATGCGGTTGGCCACCCTCGATGCCGAGACGGGGGTGCCGACGGAGGTCGTGGCGCTGCCGCAGGTGTGGGGGTTTACGCCCGATGGATCGGTGTTTGACCAGAACACCAACAGCTACGTGCTTCATTATTATGATACGGATGTCCAGCCGCATCTTCTGGCTGTGGACGTGGTGACCGGAGACATCTGGGCGGACTATGACCTCGAAGGGAGCAGTTTTTTAGAGCTGGAGTGCAACAACCGCGCTTTTGCGGTGGCCCGGTATGGCCTGCCGCAGGGAGTTGGAACCGTGGACGAAACGCGCGGCTTGGCTTGGCGCCAAGGCCGCTTGGTTCATGCGGGCCGAGAGCCGGTGGAGTGGATCTTGATGGAGGAGCAAGGCCGCCGTGTCGATTCTGGTCGGTTGGTACCGGGAGAAACCATGGCCTTGGCGGGCATGGCCGGCATTCTGTTGTGGCGGGAAGGGCCTGTCTCCGGGGCCGTCCAGCTCCGGCCGGCTTATTGAATCGGCCGGACTGCCCGGGCGAGCGCCACGAAGTCGTGTGGAGACAGTTGTTCCGCCCGTTTTCCCCGCCATCCTTCCGGAATGGTGTTGGTGTCGAATCCTCCGGCGCGCAAGGCGTTGCGCAGGGTTTTGCGGCGCTGTCCGAATCCAGCTTTGACCACGCGTCGCAGAATATCGTAGTCGATGTCAGGATCCTCGTTTGGGGTGCGGACCAGCCGGACGACGCCCGACTGGACCTTGGGTGGAGGAAGGAATGCCCCGGGGCCGACGGTGAATGCGTATTCGCAGCGGAAGTAAACCTGAAGCAAGACCGAAAGGATGCCGTAGGTCTTCGAGCCATGCTCCGCGCAGACCCGCACCGCGACTTCTTTTTGGAACATGCCAATGCAGCCGTCTACCTCATCCCGCCATTCGAGGGCACGAAAGAGGATTTGGCTGCTGATGTTGTACGGGAAGTTGCCGACCAGGGTGAATTTGCCCGTCATCCCGAGCATGTCAGGGGTCGACTTGAGCAAATCGCCTGAATGGATGTGGGCATTGTCCATCCATTCGGCCGCCTGCAGAAAGGCCACAGACTCAGTATCGATTTCGACTACGTGCACTGCGGTTCCGAACCGCTGGATGAGGGGCAGGGTCAGGGCACCAGTACCCGGACCTACTTCAAGGACTTGATGGCTTGACCCTGTTGGGACCAAATCCGCAATCCGCTCGGATATCGCGGTGTCCTTGAGGAAGTGTTGCCCCAAGTGTTTTTTGGCCCGTACAGGCCCGGAGGAACTCCGTGGCTTCATTGGCCGCGAAGTTCGCCTTTCGCAAGCACAGTCATGGTGCTGCGGAACGCCAGGGCATTCTCGCCAAACCTCTTTTGCCCTTTTGCCCGCATTTCTGGAGCGTGGTCCTGTTCATATCGGTCCAGGTCTCCTTGGCTGGCCAGTTCGTATTGGATGGTGTAAGTGGGTCCCATTTCCTGTTCAGTGTGCAATTCACAGAAACGGAAGCCGAGAAAGCATCCTGTACCCAGCATTTCGCGTAAATGCTCGTCAAGCATCCATGAAATCCAATCGGACTTCACTTTTTCTTCGACAGACACCGTGACGTTATATATAAGGTGTGTTTCGGGCATTTCTCTAACTTTTTTCGGGGTTTAATTGGGCAAATTGCAGTTTCATCTTGAAAAATTCATTGTTTATCGAATTTTATTCCTATCTTCATGCTTCGAGAAATCTTAACCGAGATGAAACTGATTCGCTCAATACTTATGTCTGCGTTACTGCTGACAGCCTCTTTTGGCCTTCAAGCCCAGCAAAACTATGGGATTGCATACCAGGCCGTAGCCCGCGATGCGGGTGGTGATGCGCTGGAAAACGCAACGCTGGACGTTCGCTTTACGCTCCTCGACGCTGCTTCTGATGCAGTGTGGACGGAGACTCATACTGGCATCGTGACCGATGAATTTGGTCTGATCAACCTCACTATAGGCAGTGTTGCCGGTGCGGATGATCTGGCTGCCATTGATTGGTCTGCTGGGGGTTATGCCTTCCAGGTGGAGGTGAACAGTGGCGGAGGCTTTGCCTCTTTCGGAATGATGGCCGTCACGGCTGTTCCGGTGGCCTTGTTCGCAGCCAATGCTCCTGAAGGCACAGCGGACAGCTTGTCAACGGTGTTGGCCCAGGAGATTGCTGACCGTGCATCGGGAGATGCCGGTTTGGCGACAGACCTGACCAACCTCGCAGGATTGATTGCCACAAATACGGGCAACATCGCGACCAATGAGACGGGCATTTCGATCAATGCAGGAGGCATCAGCACGAATGCGGGTGGGATTAGCACGAACGCTAGTGGCATTAGCACGAATGCGGGTGCCATCAGCACGAATGCCAGCGGCATTAGCACGAATGCGGGTGCCATCAGCACGAACGCCAGCGGCATCAGCACGAATGCGGGTGCGATCAGCACGAATGCGGGTGCGATCAACACGAATGCGGGTGACATCAGCACGAATGCAGGTGCGATCAGCACGAATGCCAGCGGCATCAGCACGAATGCGGGTGCGATCAGCACGAACGCCAGCGGCATCAGCACGAATGCGGGTGCGATCAGCACGAATGCCAGCGGCATCAGCACGAATGCGGGTGACATCAGTACGAATGCTTCCGGGATCACCACGAATGCGGGTGCGATCAGCACGAACGCTGGAGCGATTGGCACGAACGCCAGTGACATAGATCAGTTGGAGGGGGACCTCGTTACTGAAGCTTCAGCACGTCAGTCAGAGGACGCCACTTTGCTCGGATTGATTGAGTCCAACGATGGAGACATCTTGGCACTCAACACCTCAGTGGGTCAGCTGCAATCCGATTTGACGGACCTGACCAACTTGGTAGATGCAAATGATCACTTCGATTTCTCGGCAGGAGTGCTCACTACGGAAAGTGACATTGACCAAATTCTCGTGGGTTCAACCCTTACGATGAACGCTTCTGGAGATGCCAGCGTGCAGCTTTCCGTGACAGGTAAGATTTTGACGACCAACATGACCGTTCAGAACGATCTGACGGTGAGTGACAACATTACTGCTGGTAGTGCTTCATTTACAGGCAACGTCCTGAGCACGGAAGCGCCCATTGCCGATGACCACTTGACCAACAAGGGGTATGTAGACAATGTGGTGGCTCAAGACATTGCGGCGTACACCCAGGGGATTACCGATGAAACGAACCGTGCCGTAGCCGCTGAGGCCGCGCTCGGTGCACGCATCGACTCTCTCGACGGTGCACACAGCAGCGAAATCGCTCAGGTGCAGTCCAACTTGGACGCCGAAATCCTCGCGACCAATGGCGATGTGACCAGCCTTCAGGGACAGATTGACGGAAACGATGGGGACATCACGAGCATCCAGGGTGCGCTTGACACCCTCGCCGAAGATGTCAATGCAAATGCTGCAGCCACTTTGGCCAACGACTTGGCCATTCAGGGCAACGACAGCGACATCAGCGCAAACGCGGGCAACATCAGCACGAACGCTGGGGGCATTAGCACCAACGCCGGTAATATCAGCACGAACGCGGGCAACATCAGCACCAATACGGGCGCCATCAGCACGAATGCCAGCGGAATTGCCACGAATTTGTTGGCCATCCAAGGCAATGATTCAGACATCGCCTCAAACTTGTCAGCCATCCAGTCCAACGATTTGGAAATCGCTGCGCTTCAGGGCGTCGACGACACCTTGGCTCTCGATGTCAATGCCAATGCGGCTGCGATTTTGACCAATGATGGCGACATCAGCACGAACGCAGGCAACATCAGCACGAACGCAAGTGGAATCAGCACCAACGCTGGCGCCATCAGCACCAACGCAGGTGACATCAGCACGAATGCGGGCAACATCAGCACGAATGCAAGTGGCATCAGCACCAACGCCGGCGCCATCAGCACGAACGCAAGTGGCATTAGCACCAACGCCGGTAACATCAGCACGAATGCGGGTGACATCAGCACGAATGCAGGCAACATCAGCAGCAATGACGCGGACATCACGACTTTGCAGGGTGTGGACGACACGCTTGCGGTCGATGTTGTGGCCAATGCAGCAGCAGCAGCAGCCAACTTGCTGGCCATCCAGAGCAATGATTCAGACATCATTGACCTGCAGGGCGATATCGATCAAAACGAGATTGACAGCGACTCCGCTGACCAGACGTTGCAGACCAACATCAACACCGTCCAGGGCGATGTGGACCAAAACGAGATTGACAGCGATTCCGCTGACCAGACGTTGCAGATCAACATCAACACCGTGCAGGGTGATGTGGACCAGAACGAGATCGACAGCGATTCCGCTGACCAGACGTTGCAGACCAACATCAACACCGTCCAGGGCGATGTGGACCAGAACGAGACCGACAGTGACAACGCCGATACGGCTTTGCAGAACGAGTTGGACGCCAGCCAGACTGGTGCAGGCCTCGGTACCGATGGTGCTTACGCTGCCAACGGTTCTTCAACCTACTTGACGGCCGCTTCAAGCCTGAAAGACGCTGACGACAAGTTGGATGCGGCCATGAAGGCCCTCAAGGATGACGTGGACGCCAACGAAGTGAGCAGCGACGCTGCTGACGTGACGTTGCAGACCAACATCAACACCGTTCAGGGTGATGTGGACCAGAATGAAATCGACAGCGACTCCGCTGACCAGACGTTGCAGACCAACATCAACACCGTCCAGGGCGATGTGGACCAGAACGAGACCGACAGTGACAACGCCGATGCGGCTTTGCAGAACGAGTTGGACGCCAGCCAGACTGGTGCAGGCCTCGGTACCGATGGTGCTTACGCTGCCAATGGTTCTTCTACTTACTTGACGGCCGCTTCAAGCCTGAAAGACGCTGACGACAAGTTGGATGCGGCCATGAAGGCCCTCCAAGATGACGTGGACGCCAACGAAGTGAGCAGCGACGCCGCTGACGTGACGTTGCAGACCAACATCAACACCGTTCAGGGTGATGTGGACCAGAACGAGACCGACAGCGACAACGCCGATACGGCTTTGCAGAACGAGTTGGACGCGAGCCAGACGGGTGCCGGACTCGGCACGGATGGCAGCTACAGCGCCAACGGTGCGACGACCTACCTCGCCGGATCCACCAGCTTGGTGTCTGCCGATGAAGACCTCGATGCTGCTGTGAAGGCCTTGCAGGATGACGTGGACGCCAATGAGTTGGCCAGCGACAATGCTGAGAGCGCCTTGCAAAGCGAGCTTGACGCGAGCCAGACGGGTGCCGGACTCGGCACGGATGGCAGCTACAGCGCCAATGGTTTGACGACCTACTTGACTGGATCCACCAGCTTGGTGTCTGCCGACGAGGACCTCGATGCTGCTGTGAAGGCCTTGCAAGATGACGTTGACGCCAATGAGTTGGCCAGCGACAATGCTGAGAGCGCTTTGCAAAGCGAGCTTGATGCGAGCCAGACGGGTGCCGGACTCGGCACGGATGGCAGCTACACCGCCAATGGTGCATCGAACTACATCACCACGAGCACGAGCCTTGTGGATGCAGACAATGACCTCGATGAAGCGTTGAACTCGGAGGAGAGCACGCGTGAGGCCAATGACCTCTTCTTGAATACGCTGATTACGCAGAACACGATCCTTGCTGGATCTGCTCAGTCCACCGCGACGAGCGCTTCAGGCGCAGCGGCGACCAACGCCTCTGACATCAGCACCCTCCAGTCTGACCTGACGAACGAGATCAACGCCACCAACAGTGACGTTTCCAGCCTTCAGAGCCAGATTGACAACCTTCCTACCAGCCCAGCAGCCATTGCCGCTGAGGTGGAGAACAACGACTTCTTCGACGAGGTGATTACGGGAATTGTGAGTGCTGAATCTCAGGTGTCCATGCTTGTATTGCCAGCATTGACGGTCACCGGAAACACCTCTTTGGAGGATGTGGATGTCGATGGTATCCTCGAGGTCAGCTCCATCTCTACGGCTCAGATTGCCACGACCAATGACGTGTTTGTTGGCGACGATTTGGATGTTACGGGCGACACTGACGTTTCAGGTGACCTCGACGTGTCTGGTACCATTACCGGTGATGTGACAGGTAATGTGACGGGCAATGTCACCGGCGATGTGAAATCGTCAGATGGATCGTTGGTATTGGATTCCGGAACGGATGGCACTGACGCCAGCTTTACGGGCGACGTGACTGGCAACGCTTCTACGGCTACGGCCTTGGAGACTGCCCGTGCGATTGGTGGTGTGTCTTTCGACGGCACTGCAGACATCACGCTTCCTGGTGTGAACGCTGCGGGTAACCAGAGCACTTCTGGCAATGCTGCTACGGCAACGGCCTTGGAGACTGCCCGTGCGATTGGTGGTGTGTCTTTCGACGGTACTGCAGACATCGCGCTTCCTGGTGTGAACGCTGCGGGTAACCAGAATACTTCCGGCAACGCTGCTACGGCTACGGCCTTGGAGACAGCGCGCACGATTGGTGGTGTGTCTTTTGACGGTACCGCTGACATCACGCTTCCTGGTGTGAACGCTGCCGGTAACCAGAGTACTTCTGGCAACGCTGCAACGGCTACGGCCTTGGAGACAGCGCGCACGATTGGTGGTGTGTCTTTTGACGGCACTGCAGACATCACGCTTCCTGGTGTGAACGCTGCGGGTAACCAGAATACTTCCGGCAACGCTGCTACGGCTACGGCCTTGGAGACTGCCCGCACGATTGGTGGTGTGTCCTTTGACGGCACTGCAGACATCGCGCTTCCTGGTGTGAACGCTGCGGGTAACCAGAATACTTCCGGCAATGCCGCTACGGCTACGGCCTTGGCGAATGCCCGCACGATTGGTGGTGTGTCTTTTGACGGTACTGCAGACATCGCGCTTCCTGGTGTGAACGCTGCGGGTAACCAAAGCACAACGGGTGATTTGTTGGGCGGTGATCTGTTGGGTGGTGATGTTTACGCCAGCAATGGAACGTCTAAAGTGTTGGAGGCTGGTACCGATG
>JADHLY010000053.1 GCA_016780385.1 Flavobacteriales bacterium | reverse complement strand
AGACGGGGTGGAGCCGGCAGAGGGTGGCGGAGATGTTACCTATCTCGATGAACCTGAATCCATGGAATCCGGGGTGGATGAATCTGCCACCGAATCATCGACTGCACCTACTGAAGTTGTCCTGCCCTTGCCCACGAGAACAGAACCTGCCCGTGATGTGGAGGAGCCGAACATCGCTTTGGAGGCCCCCACTGCAGGGCCTTACCAAGATACCGAAGACTGGGCCGAATTGCCGGTAGAAGTGGCTGCAGCTTTTGGTGTGGATTTGAAAGAGACATGTGTGGGGGCGGAAATTGGCTTCCGCATGGCCAAGCCCATGGAAGACGTTCGGGTCTTGTGGAACTTCGGTGACGGACAATTCAGCAGCGAGCCCAACCCTCAACACGTATTCAAGGCTTCAGGGACCTATGACATCACCCTCAGTGTTACGCGTGTCAGTGACGGTCTGATTCGCACGCGGACCATTGAGAACCTCGTGACCATCCACCCCAATCCGGAGGCCGAGTTTACCTGGGAAGTACCAGGAAGGGCCAAGACCCTTCCGGAGGTCAAGATGCGAAACCGCAGCAGCAACGCGGCATCTTCCACTTGGGTGATTGATGGAGAAGTCACCCAGTCTGGCGAGACCGCTACGTTTGAGCTCGAGCGTGTAGGGCAGCACGTTGTGCAATTGGTGGCCAGCTCAGAACACGGTTGTCAGTCGGTTGCGCGCCATACAATTGAGGTGGGAAACCGATTTGGAATTGGTGGTTCAGGCCGATTTAGCCCAGATGGGGATGGCCGTTACGATACGTTTATGCCACAGGGGCTGTCCAAATTGGAAGCGCCATTTGTTTTTCGCGTTGAGGATGGCGACGGCCACATCGTATTTGAAACGGTATCGATAGCCGCTTGGGATGGTCAATTGCCCGATGGGCGCCTGGCCAGCAGTGGCGAATCTTTTGCGTGGTCACTGATCATTCAAGGGGAGTACGGCCCGACCTACTTTTCAGACAAGGTGCTGGTCGAATGAGCGCATTACTGGCCTTGTTTTCAAAGGGGCCTTTTATAAAGTGAGAACAATTCTCCTGAATGCAACGCTTCTTTTCACAACTGGGTTCCAACTTTGGAGCAGATATCATGAATAGCAACCGAAGCCATCTTGTGTCATCCTTGGCCCTTGTTTCCATGCTGTTGATCAGCACGGTCGCCAGCGCCCAATTCTTCATCATGGGCGATGAAACTGTGGATACCTGTACGGGCATTTTTGTAGATGCAGGCAACTCAGAAGATGGAACGGGCAACCCCTATCCCGATGCCAACTTCACGTACACCATTTGTCCGGATAACCCGGGCGATGCGGTTTCTGTGGAGTTTGTGGCGTTTGGTCTGCAGACCAACCCCAATCCCAACAACAGCGATTACCTGTTTATTTACGACGGTCCCGACGCCGGTTCTCCTTCCATGGGCAACTACACGGGCAATGCTCTGCAAGGACTGCCGGTCACCGCAACGGTCAACAACGCGACGGGCTGCCTGACGTTCGTTTTCCAGGACAACGGTCCCGCCAATACGACCTCGCCGGGTTGGGAGGCCAATATTCTGTGTACTACGCCTTGTGCAACGCCTACAGCAGCGAGTTCCATCATCGATCCTCCCTTGCCCAACCCTGATTCACTGTCGATTGGGGTGTGTTTGAATGAACCCATCACTTTTGGCGATGCCGGTTCTTCGGCTGAGCCGGGATTCAGCCTCGACAGTTGGGTGTGGAATTTCGATGACGGCAGCATCGACACTTTGAATGCTGCCGGGAATGTGACGCACAGCTTTGATGAACCGGGCGAGTACATCGTCAACCTGGCGGTCATTGACAACAATGGATGCGTCTCGCTCAATCTTCAGCCCCTTCAAGTTCTGGTGAGTACCATTCCGCTGTTCAACAGTTACCAGAGTACGCCGGTCTGTGCGGGCAGTCCTGCGTTCGTGGATGGCAACCCTGTGCAGAGCGTGACGTGGACGGCCTTGCCACCACAGGTTGTGGCGGGAGAAACCTATCTCGCTGACGGCGCCGGTTTCAGCTACAGCAGTGAATTGAACTTCGACTTCTTTGAGGATGGTGCGACGTTGGAGACGTGCGATGACCTCCTTTCGGTCACGGTCAACATGGAGCACAGCTACATGGGGGACCTGGACTTGACCATTTCTTGCCCAGACGGTACCACGGTAGCGTTGATGAGTTACCCCAACGGTGGGGGCGGTTGCTTCTTGGGTGAAGCAGTGGATGATGGTTCCAATATTCCAGGCACGGGTTACGATTATGGATGGTCACCCAACCCGGACATCGCCACCAACATCAACGACAATTCCAACTGGACGCAGACGACCTACACGGACAATGCGGGCAATGCGGAGAACAACAACATCGCCAACCCCGGCTTGTACACTTCGGAAGGGGACTTGTGTGATTTTGTAGGATGCCCACTCAACGGTACTTGGACCTTTTCTGTCGTCGACAATTTGGCCATTGACAACGGGTACATTTTCGAGTGGGGCTTGAATCTAAATCCTGCCCTGATTCCCGGTGTTACCACCTTTACGCCTACCATAGGACTCAATGCAGACAGTTCCTATTGGACGGGACCCGGCATCATCAATCAGGATTTCAACGCCAATTACTGCGACATCATCCTGGACGAACCGGGCATCTACGATTACGTCTTTACGGTCACAAACAACTTCAGCTGCACTTTCGACACGACCCTGAGCATAGAGGTGGTAGAGGGGCCTGAAAACAGCATCACGGCCGGTCCGGATCAGGTCTTTTGTGGAGACCCTGTGCAGCTTCAGGGTGCCTTCGTAGGAGGTGGACCATCTCCTTGTGGGGCGAGTCAAGGAACCACGACTTACTGTTACGGCAACAACGAGAACACCACTTGGACCTATTGCCCGGACAATCCAGGGGACGGAACGCTCATGAACATCTTGTTCTATGACGGAGCCATTGAGAATTTCTTTGACCACATCCAGGTGTTCGATGGATCAGATACGGGGGCGCCGCTCCTTGTAGATCTTAGTGGAGATTACCCTGAGACCTCGGTGACGGCCACCAACCCCGACGGGTGCTTGACGGTGTTGTTTACTTCAGACGGCAGCGTCAGCTGTGAGGCGAGCACATTCTACGAGGATGTCAGTTGGTGTGTGGGTTGTGGGCAGGATGCTTGTGGGTTTACCTGGAATTGGGAGCCTCCAGACAACCTGGACAACCCCACGAGCAGCCAGCCGATTGTGCAGGACTTTGACGGATCACCCACCGAATATGTGGTGTTTGTAGAGCCCATTGGACTGGAGAACTGTGCGACTACGGATACGGTCTTGGTGGTGCCAGGATTTGAATACACCACGGATTATTCAGACCCCACCTGCTTGATCACGGATGGTGAAATCTCCATTACCATCAACGAGCCGGCATCGGAGGGCCCTTGGGATGTGGTGCTGAGTAACGCCGCAGGTATCATTGAAGAAGTCAACTACGGTGGCGGCCTTCAGGCCTTTGAGGATTTGGAAGCTGGCATTTACACCTTGGAGGTGTCGGATCAAACGGGGTGTTCTTACGTCTCCGCGTTTACCCTCGCCGACCCAGAGCCTCCCGGGATTACGGTGAGTGAAGATGTTGTGATCTGCATCGGTGGTGTGGCGACTTTGACCGCTGAAGCGGAGTTCGGTGGGCCTTATGCATTTAATTGGACCGTGGATGGAGACCCTGTGGCCCAAGGCGGGACCATCCTCGTGGGCCCAGAAGGGACAACCACTTACGAAGTACAAGGCGTAGATGGTTCGGGGTGTATCACCGAGCCGGGTTCGGTGGTGGTGGGCATCTATGATGCGTTCACTGTCGATATCGATGCGGATGATCTCATATGCTTGGGCGAGCAAGTATTGCTGTCTGCTGTGTCCGTCACCGGTGGAGAGGGCAATGGCTACAACTATGAGTTTGCCTATGAAGGGGTCACGTTTGCCTCTGGCACCGAGGACCAAGGGCAGTTCGTACCGCCAGTGACGGGTGAATTCTGTGTGACGGTTTCAGAAGCATGCTCAACACCGCCGGCGACCGCCTGTATGGAAGTGGAGGTGGAGCAGCCCTATGACCTTCACCTTGAAGCGGACACCACACGGGGTTGTGTGCCACAGTCCTTGGTCTTTGCCCACGATGTGCCCGCGCCTTTCGTGGACAACCAGTTCTGGGATTTTGGAGATGACGGAACCAGCGCCAACGCCGGGCCCATTCACACTTACACCGAGCCAGGGGTCTATGACGTGTCCGTCACGGTGGTGACCACAACGGGATGTGTCAACACGGTCATTCTCGACAACTACATTCAGATTTTCTCGCCGCCCAGTGTTGGATTTGACGCAGGCCCGCAGCCCACGACGGCTCCGGATACGCGGATTGATTTCACCTCCAGTGTGTCGCCCAATGTGATCGAGTGGAATTGGAATTTCATTCCGGGCAACCTGGAGGCGGTCAGCTATGAGCCGAACCCCACCTTCACCTTCCCCATGGGCAATGGTGGGCTTTACCCGGTGACATTGACGGTCCTCGATACCAATGGCTGCCAATCCGCCGTGACGCGTGAGGTGGAAATTTTTGACTTCTTCAATGTGTTCATCCCCAACAGCTTCACCCCCAACAACGACGGGTTTAATGACCTGTGGGCGGTGTACGGAACGGACATAGATGCCGACCGCTTCGAGATGTGGGTCTACAACCGCTGGGGAGAGGAGGTCTTCTACAGCACCGATCCGGAAAAAGGCTGGTATGGCCAAGCCGACGACGAAGTGGTGGACCCTGCCCAGGCGTACTTCGCCCAGGATGGCGTGTACGCTTATCGTGTGGTCCTGTATTCTGAGTCCACCAACGAGAAGCGCGAGATTAAGGGCTACATCAACCTCAGCCGCTAAGGCAGGAGACCCCTGGAAGGCGCAAGCCCTCACGAAAAAGGCCGCCCGATGAAGGCGGCCTTTTTTGTGAGGGCAATGATGGGGTGATGGACTTACTCCCAATCGAGCAATTCATCCATGGTGCCTGTCGCAACGGCGTGATAGCCTGGGCGGGCTTTGGCGTAAATGTCGCGGGCCATGTTCATCTGGCCGGTCTCCTTCATCGCCCGGTAGAGCGGGGTCAAGAACTTGCGGCGTCCCACTTCGATGAGGAATTGCTCCACCCGCGGGTAGCTGGTGTCGTAGCCACTGCGGATGGCTTGCTCCATCCAGGCGAACAGCACTTCGTTGTTGCCTGTGGACCCGATGGCCCACGTTGCGTCGAGTTCGGCCATCCGTTCAGCAGAAGTGTTGTCTGCGAGGTTGGAGAGGAAACGGTAACGCTCCTGGTACATCCAGTCTTCCCAAGGGAGGTTGGCGGTGGTGAGTTCGCCGGCTTCCCAAGCGGTCAGCGTGGCATCTACCCGTTGGATGCGCGGGCTTGATACGCTGGGACAGTTGTCCGGAAGCCCGGGACCATAGATCCACTCGTCGAGGCGAACTGCGGCCTTGTCCGCTTCGCTGGTCAGCAAGGTCTCGTTTAAGTAGTCCACGAAGCGCTCAGTGTCCATCCCTTTGAAGGCGTATTCGGCGAAATAGCCAGCGAGCCATGCATCAAAGCGCTCTCTGCCCACGGTTTCCTCCATGAGCCGGAGGAAAAAGTAGCCTTTGTCGTAGGCGATGGCCGTCATGCCATCGTCGGGATTGCGGCCTGCGAGGTGGAGCTTGAGGTGGGTGTCGTCGGGATTGCGGTCGCTGATGGCGTCCACTTCATCGACGAGACCTTGGTAGCTGAGGGTGGCGAGCATCTCGCTGGTTTCGCGGCCATAGACGGCTTCCATGATGCGCTGCTCGAAATAGACGGTAAAGCCCTCGTTGAGCCAGAAATCATCCCAGGTGGCGTTGGTGACGAGGTTGCCGCTCCAAGAGTGGGCGAGCTCGTGCGCCACAAGGGCCACCAATGAGCGGTCTCCAGCGATGATGGTCGGCGTGGCAAATGTGAGGCGGGGATTTTCCATGCCGCCAAAGGGGAAGGCCGCAGGAAGGATGAGCAAGTCGTAGCGGTCCCACGCGTATGCGCCGTACAGGGATTCAGCGGCCAGCAGCAACTCCTCCATTTCGGCAAACTCATAGGCGGCATCTTCGATCAGTTCGGGTACCGCATACACGGCACAACGCTCGCCTACCGACCGGAACTCTACCTCACCAGCGGCTAGGGCCAAGAGGTAGGCCGGAATGGGCTGTTCCATTGTGAAGGTGTAGCGCCCATCTGGGCTCATCTCCGTGGGGTTTTCAGCACTCATCAGGGCCATCAGCCCTTGGGGGACCTGCACGGTCGCATCGTAAGAGAATCGGATGCCGGGACTGTCCTGCACGGGGATCCAGGTCCGCGCGAGGATGGCTTGGCTTTGGGTGAAGAGAAAGGGGGCCTTCTCGCCTTGGGCTTCCACCCACAGGAGAGCGTCGGCACCCGGATCGGAGGTATAGGTGATGGCCACCTTCTGGGCGCCCGGCCCAATGGGAATGTTGAGGGGTCTTCCCAAAAACGGCTGCGCCTCACCCAAAGAGAATGCCGCGGCTTCACCATCGACGGTGACCGCGTCAATGGTCAGTTCATGGGTGTCAAACAGGATACGATCGGCGCTTTCTGCAGCTTGGATGTCATAGGTGGCTGTGCCCGAAATGGTGCGGGTGTCGAAGTTCACAGCAGCATTCCAGTCGAGGTGGATGATCCTGGCTTCTTCTGGACGGGCGAAGCTGTGTTGGTCGGTGACTTGTTTCATGGCGGCGATCCGTTGGGCTTTGGCGCTCTGTGCGCTGGAATCGGCAGATGCGCCTTCTTGGCTGTGGTTTCCGCAGCTTCCCAAAAGGAAGGCGCTGGCCAACAACAGCATGAAGGTTCGGGCCGAAGGGTTGTACAGGTTCATGGGGGCAAATTACGCCCGCGCTCCCTTGACCCGAATGACGATCACCGTGAGTAAGATGCCCAAGGCCGATTTGATCAAGGCCGGGCGGTAAAACACCTCAAGGGTCTCAAGGATGTCCAGTTCCGGGACATAGTTCCTTTGCCAGGGAATGCCCGAGGCCAATATGATGACATGGCCCAGCACCATACCGAGGCCCACTTGGATATAGCGGCGGCGGTCGCTCAGGTCAGAGGGCAGGTCCATGGTGGTCGCACCCAGGACCAAGGCTGCCACTGGCATGCCCATCAAATAGCCGCCGGTGGGACCAGCGAGGATGTCCAATCCGCCTCTGTACCCGGCAAATACGGGCAAGCCTGCTGCTCCGAGACAGAGGTAAGCGATAACCCCACTGACGCCAGCGCGCCACCCCAACATCAGGGGCAGCCAACACACCAACAGGGATTGGAGACTCAGCCTGAGGTGTTCTTCGATGTCGAAGCCAAGCGGCCCGAGGGTACAAAGGCCCGCGGCGACAATCAGGGCCATCGCAGGCCATTGCACGCCACGGGCATTGAGTTCGGATTCAAACATGCACGGTCCTCATTGCTTGGTGCCCGACTTCCATTCATGGATAAGGCCTGAGGAGAAGGTGGCCTTGTTGTTGGAGCGGTCGGCATCAGCGGTCCACCGGCGCGCGTCAATCTCGACGGTGCAGCCAGGTTCTGAAATGGGCAGGGCCAATGTGTATGTCGGGTGGGTCCAGGGCCAGGGAGCCATCAGTTGCTCGCCATCGGCCATTGGGCGGTGGCCTTGGGTCACCACCTGCGGAATGTGGTGGTCCATGGTGCGGCCGTCCGCGGTGGTGATGCGCACATCAACGGGCAAGGGGAGTTTGCCGATGCGTTCCAATTCGATGTAGGTGCTGTCGGAGGTGATGCGCACGGCGCTCAATGCGACATCCACGTGGTGCGTGGAGTTGAGCATGTATTGGAAGTAAGTGTCCAATTCAAGGCCGCTTTCCCTTTCCATGACGCGTTTGAAATCCACAGGTCCAGGATGGCTGAAGGACCACTCGTCGAAGTACCGCTTGATGCCCGCGTCGCGCGCTGATTCGCCAATGATGGCCGCCAGTTGGTTGAGGAGCACTTCGCCCTTGCTGTAGGCTCCAGTGCCATAGGCGCGGTTGGTGACATAGTGGTCAGCGTGGGTGGAGAGGGGCTCTTCGCCACCATCGCGCACGAGGTTGAGGTAGCCACCATAGGCCCAATAGTGGGGTTGGTCCTTGGACTCGTTGAATTCTTCTGCGAGAAATTCGGATTCAACCCATGAGGTGAAGCCTTCGTCCATCCACTCGTGGAGGCTCTCGTTGGTGGCCAGCATGCCCTGGAACCAGGCGTGCGCCATTTCATGGGCGGTCACACCGACGAGGCTGCGCAAGTTGCGGTTGCCCCGTACCAGTGTGCACATGGGGTATTCCATGCCGCCATCTCCGCCTTCGATGACGGTGTATTGTGGCCAAGGGTAGGCGCCCACATGCTCGGAGTAATACTCCAAAGCGCGCCCTGCGATGGCGGGAAGTTCTTCCCAAGCGCCATAGGAGGTATCGGCCTGGTGGATGAAGTGCAAGGTGGTGCCAGACTCCAGTTCGAGGACCTTGTGCACAAAGTCTGGATCGGCCGCCCAGGCGAAGTCATGGACGTCTTCTGCGACGAAATGCCAATCGATGTTGCCCGATGTTGGGGTGGAGGCGTCGCTGTAACCATGCCCGCATTCTTCGGGGTTCTGCAACACGCCGGTGCCGCCGATCATATATGCAGCGTCCATGTGGATGGTGACGTCGAAATCACCCCAGACCCCGTGAAACTCGCGGCCGATGTAAGGGTTGGTGTGCCACCCGTGGTGGTCATACTCACACACCTTTGGGTACCACTGTGTCATGCTGAACTCAACGCCCTGGGCGTTCATCCAGCCTGAGCGACGCACTTGACGGGGAACTTGAGCGTCCCAATCCAGGTGGATTTTGACTTTTTTCCCTGGGGCGAGTGCTTTGGGCAGGGTCAACCATCCGATGGTGCCTGACGCATTGAATTCTGCTTCTGTTTTGCCCACAGCAGCCCGGGTTACGGTGATCCATCCCTGCTCATCTTCGGGCAGTCCCGCAATGCGGTCTCCCACACGGCGGTCTGGGTCGGCGATGTTTC
>JADHLY010000014.1 GCA_016780385.1 Flavobacteriales bacterium | reverse complement strand
TGGGATCCTCAGACGCCCTCGACTACGACGGATCTGAAATCGCCGACGGGGACGCTCAGCTCGACGCGTACGCCACTGCAAACGGAGTCGTAACCAACGACGCACTCCAAATCGACTACACCTTCGGGTTCGATGCAGCTGGTCAGATGGCCAACGACAAGATCTACATCGAAGGCGGTCAAGGTTCCGGTTCCGATTGGACCCAAGGCTGGTCCTTCGTCGATGAGCGCGGACTCTTCGCTGACTCCTTCGAAGGTGGTACTCCGTTGTGCGAACTCGGACAGGTGTATGTCTCCGAGGCTCACACCAGCGGTACGCCCGAGGACTACATCGAAATCCACAACACCGGCAACACCTGCTCCATGGCCGGATTCACCCTCGACGATGAGCTGCCTTTCGCAGACTACACCTTTGGTGAAACGGTGATCGAAGCCGGTGGGTACTGGTTCGACTACGAGGACAACATGAGCTTCGGAAGCGGACTGTCTTCCGGTGGAGATTTCGTCTACCTCGGAGACCCTGCCGGCAATGTCCTCGCTGTGGAGCTGATGCCGAGCTACGACGCCGACAATGCAGCTTACGGACAGAGCTTTGATGGTCCAGGTGAAATCAATGGTGACGCCATCACGGGATGCTACGCCACCCCGACTCCGGGAGAGGCCAATGCAGATTGTGCCCCATCTGGATGCGGAGACGAAACGGCTGGCAACTACAACCCTGATGCCATCAACATTGACAATGCTCTCTGTGAATACGCCACCGGTTGTACCAATCCAACCGCGCTCAACTACGACATGGAAGCCAGCATCGACGATGGCAGCTGCCAATTCTTGATCCAGGTTGTAGTGGACATGTCCACACAAGGCTCCAATGGTGCCAGCATCTCTGTCGATGGTGGAAACAGCGTTGCAATGAACTACGCCAACTTCAATGCCTACAGCCTCGAGCTGACCTCAGGCATTGGCGACATCTCTGTATCGTTTACTGCTGCTGACGGAGAACAGGAAACCATCGCACCACGCGTCATTTCCATCAGTGAGACCACTAGCCAGTCTGTTTATACGTTCTGCTTTAACTCTGACTCGCTATGCCCAGGTTGTACCAACCCCGCATTCACAGAGTTCAATCCTTACGCTATGAGCGACAATGCCGCTTGTGCAACAGCACCCGTGCTCGGATGCACATATGTTGACGCAGAAAACTACAGTGCCTCAGCCAATGTCGATGACGGCTCTTGTACTGGATTTGGAAGCGCCAATGATTGCCCAGCTGACTTGAATGGCGACCAAGCCATCGGTGCCGGTGACCTCCTGATTTTCTTGGGTCAATTCGGCCAAAACTGCGAGTGATCTTTCACCTCTAAGAAGCCTGAAGGCCGGCCCATTTGGGCCGGCCTTCTTCGTATAAGGTTATAATGCAGTTAATATAGCCTTAACGTAGCCCGCACCATTTCCACGTCCCTTTGTACAAATTATTTGCAGGTGCGACTTCTCTTCACCCTCCTCATAAGTGCCATGAGTTGCATGTCTCTGGCACAGGGCACCATTCGAGGCAAAATCACAGATGGCCAAAATGGAGAATCGCTGATCGGTGCGAACGCCTTCATCGAAGGCACCACAAAAGGTGCCATGGCTGATTTGGACGGCAACTACAGCCTCGAAGGATTGGAGCCCGGCACCTACAATGTTGTAGGACGCTTCATCGGCTACACCCCCATCACAGAAACCGTTACGATCACCAGTGACGAGGTAGTGATTGTGAATTTCAACCTCTACGTTGAGACCTTCGTCATTGAGCAAGCTGCCGAGGTCATTGCCAAGGTCGACCGAACTCGGGATGTCTACATGGAGAACATCAAGAAGAAGTCAGCCTCGAGCATCGATTACATCTCAAGCCAGCAAATCAAGCGCACAGGCGACAGTGATGCCGCAAGTGCCATGAAACGCGTATCCGGAGTTTCTACAGTAGGCAACTTCGTGTTTGTGAGGGGCCTTTCGGACCGTTACTTGAAGACCACGCTCAATGGCGCGGAGGTACCCTCCATTGACCCACGGCGGAATTCCATTGAAATGGACCTGTTCCCAACCAATGTCATTGACAACTTGGTGGTGGTCAAAACACAAACCGCCAACCTCCCTTCAGACTGGGCAGGAGCCTACATTTCCGTCGAGACCAAGGACTTTCCGGAGGCCTTCAATTTCAGCTATTCTACCAGCCTTGGCTGGAACACAAATACGACCGGCAAAGAGGTCATTTCAAGCCAACGGAGCGATACAGACTGGTTGGGATACGACGATGGATTTCGTGGGCTCTCACCAGCCGTCAGCGGCCTGACTTCTGAAGATTGGCCTTCGCTCGTCAACGTATCCTTCGGGGGGCAGTTGGAATACCTCGTTGCGCAAAACGGCATCCCAGAAGAGACCCTCGAAGAAGTGCTGCTCAATTGTGGCCTGGGCAGCCTGAATGACATCGCGAACACCTCAGATCGGGACTGTGTGCTCGATGGTTTGGGCTTTATCGACCAATGGGGAAGTGCATACAGCGACTCCTTGTTTTTCCAAGCGGGCATTCCTGCCTCCTTGGTCGCCAATCAGCCCTTGACCGACATCGGACAAAGCTTCGACAACACCTGGGAGCATACTCGAAGACAGGCCGCGATGGACCTGAAACACTCCTTGAGTTTCGGCAACCAAACCACCCTCTTTGGCCGACCACTTGGTTACACCTTTGGCGCCCAATATTCTCGGAATACTAGGGCTTACCAAGACGGTATCTATGCACGCTGGGCCGCGGGGTCCATCGAAGGCACAGACACCCTTGACGTACAGAACTATTACACCGACGAGCGAACCAACGAAAACCACCGTTGGAATGCCATGTTGAACCTGAGCTATAAGCTCAATGAATTCAACAAGGTCTCCATTATGGGCATGACCATCGCGAGCGGAACGAACAGCGCGCGTTTCCAAGAGGGACTCAACCCCCGAGACGGTGACGAAGTCCAACAGCAGCGCACCCACCGGTACCAATCCCGCAGCCTGAGCACCTATCAAATGCGCGGAGAGCACCACCTGCCCGCCTCTGAAATCAGCGTGAACTGGACGGCAAGCCGTTCCGAAGGTGAATTGAGCACACCTGACCTCAGAACCTTCTTCAACAACTATATCGACAACGAAGTCATTTTAACGGATGAGGCCGAGTTCATTGGTCCTGACGGAACAGCATATGACCCAGAAACGACTGAGGCCATCTTGAATGAAATCAATGGCTTGATCTCGGACGGTGTTCTGGGGTCGAACTGGTCCAATGACATTGAGGGGACCTTGGCCATTTTGGACAGTGAAGGCATTGAATTCCCGGTTAGCGATTTGACCATCCCCACCGAAACAGACCGGTTCTACACCATTCAGCCATCGCGCTACCCCGCTCCTTCCAGGTACTGGAGGCAATTGGAGGAGAATAAAACCGATTTGAAACTCAATGCGAGCAAGCCGATTCTGACCAACAGCAGTTGGAAAGCGAAAATCACCACCGGTCTGAGCTACGTGCGCACAACCCGCCGTCAAAAGGAAGACAAGTTTACCCTGGCCGAGCAAGGCAACTCCCTTGACCTCGTCGATGGTGACCCTACAGCGTATTTCAATGACAGCAACCTCGTCGTGACCCCCGGGCAGGATTACATCTACACCGCGCTGGGTACCGACCCTAAGAACACCGACGAGGGATCCTTGAATGTGCTGGGTGCCTACGTCATGTTGGATGCCAAGGTCAATGAAAGGCTCAGTGGAAACTTTGGCCTGCGCATTGAAAAGGCTGACATGGAAATCCAGACCGGGATCGACACCACCGATTTGACGCCCTTGCAAATTGCCACGACCAGGGGGTTCTTAAACGAGTCTGACTTGATGCCCTCGCTCAACATGACCTATGTCTTGGGCAAGGTTGACCCCATCAAGGCCACCAATCTGCGCTTCGCATACAGCCGAACCCTTGCTCGGCCTGTTTTCCGTGAGAAGGCCCCGTTCAGAAGCTTCGACTTCGAGACGCTACAAGTGCTGAAGGGCAACCCCGCCTTGGACCAGACCCGCATCGACAACCTCGACCTGAGGTTGGAGCACTACCCGAACCTCGGAGAGGTTGTATCCACGAGCTTGTTCTTCAAGCGCTTCACGGATCCCATCGAACAAAACACCGTGCTGGAAGCCGTCAATACAGAGCTTACCTGGTCGAACCTCCCCTATGCCAATGTCTGGGGTGTGGAATTTGAAGGCCGCAAGAATTTGGGCAACGTCACCGACGCTCGGTTCATCCGCAACCTGTCCGTTGGCGGAAACATCAGCTTGATTCGGTCTGCTTCACGGATCTGGCGCAATGAGCTGGAGACCATCCGCGCTCAAAACCCGATGCAGTCCGAAACAAGGCCATTGTTTGGACAGGCCCCGTACATCGTCAACACGACCCTGACTTACTTCAATGACAGCTCCGGCTTCACGGCGACACTGGCCTACAATGTGCAGGGCCCGAAAGTCCTGTTGGTCACCCTGGGATCGTTGCCCAACGTCATGCAGCAACCCACTCCCATGCTTGACCTCAGCGTAGGAAAAATGCTCAACGACAACATCCGGTTTGGTTTCAAGGCGCGCAACATTCTCAATCCACGTGACCGGAAGACCCACCTCTTCAATGGTGAGTTGTACGATTGGAACAGCTTTACCCGTGGCACCACGTACTCCATCAGCTTAAGCTATCGCATCTAACCATGACTTTTTCACGACTGCAATTGTTCGTCCTTGCGCTGATTTTCAGCCTGGCGGGCTGTAAGAAGTATGACCAAAATGGAAGCTTGTTGCATTTCAAATCTCCAGAAAAAAGGCTGGTCGGCACTTGGAAAAGCGTTGAGGTCAACCAAGTAGGGACTGCTGACACGAACCTCACAGAGTTTCTTTCTTCCAGCAACTTGCTGTTGGAGGCGGTATTCGATGAAGAGGGCACCGTGACGGTCACCAACATCAACGAGGAGATCACCTATGATGGCCTCTGGGCATTCAACGATGACAAGTCTGTCTTGCACTTGGATGAATTGACTTTTGTCAAAACCACAGGTCCTTTCTTCCTCGACTCATCCGAAATAGACCAATCCGAGCTGGTAGAGCAAGCGTATGACTACCTGTTGAATGTGGGATGTAATGACACCCTCTTCTTTGCCGCTGGGACGCATACAGTGGTCACTGACGACGTATTCGCTTGTTATGAGATGCTGACTGCCACAGGAGCCAATTGGGTGCTCTCAGAAGGCACTCTGAACTACAACGGTTCGGTCCTCAATGCTGGTGACATCATCAATGAAGCCATTGAAGAATACATCGAAGGTTTTATCGATGATGAAATGCTGGACGAGTCTTGTGAAGACGAACTCAGCGCTGACTGCATTGAACAAGTGGTCGCATTGACACTTCAGGATTACAACGCCAATGTGGCCTTCGTGGAGACGAGCACGCCTGCCATCACAGGGTGGGATGACCCCGCCCTATTGGACGCCTTGCTCACTGAGTGCGGGCTTGACGTGACTTGGTACAACGGCACCCCATCCGGGCTGGATGATAGCGCTGTTCTTGGACTGATCGCTGACAACCCCTCTCTTGACCTCGATTGTGACGGCGTCGCCGAGCCCCTCGGTGTCGCATTGGAAAGCACCTATGTCACCGAGGTCAAGGAACTGGACGTCTATTGGGAAATTCTGGAGCTAGAACTGGACGACCTGCAAGCGTATCAGTTCCGCGAATACGACGGAGAAACCATCCGAGATTTCAATTACCTGTTGCGCTTCGAGAAGCAGAATTGAGCACTTGATATCAAGTGGTCATGAAGGCGAAAAGCCAAATTCCTTTTGCAAAGCCTGAACGGTTTCTGCGGGGAGGTCATTCACGTCCAACAGCATCAATCCATCCAAGGCGTTATTGAATTTAGGATCACGGTTAAATCCCAAGATCCGGGCGTTTTGGTGGAGGTATTTCTTCAGCAGCACAGGAGCCACTGCTTGTGAAGGCTCAATGTCAGCCAGGATGCGGTCCAACCGCTTGACATCGTCTTGAGCACCGGCCACCAAAGCCCCGGCATCCACCCGGCGTTCTTCGAAAGCAAATCGCTTGCGGGGCCGGATGAATTCCGCCCACTCTTCGTCCCAGAAATTCTTGCGGACAAATGCCATAATCAGCGCACGAGAGAAGCGCTGATAGTCGCTGCTGATGGTGACCGGCCCCAATATGTACCGGGCCTCAGGAGACTGCAAAAGCACCGTCAAAATGCCCTTCCACAATAGGAACAGCGGCATGCGCTGCCGTTGATAATCTAGGCGAATAAAGGACCTCCCAAGCTCCAAGGAACTCCGCAGTACGGGATGGAACCCTTTGCGCATGCGGAACAATGAGTGCGTATAGAATCCACGGGGTCCGAAGCGCTCCATGATCACCCACCCCTCACCTACGCGATACGCGCCGGCAAGATTGCCTGCCTCAGCATCCCACAACAGCAAGTGTTGGTAGTATAAATCGTACTCATCCAAATCCAACGCCCGATTCGTGCCCTCTCCCACGGCGCGAAACGTCAATTCACGGCACCGACCTATTTCCTGCAACATTTTCGGAATGCGGTCCGCAGGCGCCAAATACACTTCGAACTGTCCGTGCTCAAACAACTTGAGCGATGCAATTCCCGCCATCTCCTGACGCAGGACATCTCGGTCTTGTTCTGAGGCTACCTCTGCTGCTTTTTGTGGGAAACGCAGCCCTTTGAAATACTCCCTGCGGACATCATAAGCCGCCCCGAGTGCATAGGACTTGGCACGAAGAAACCGCGCCAATTGATCAATGCCTTCAAAACCGCTCAGGTCTCGGGGACGCATCGGCTTGCCAATCCGCATGCGCAGAACGCGGCCCTTTTTATTGCGAAGCTCGGCCGCTACCCTGAGGGACCTCAAGGTCGGGTGAATCAACCCCAAAAGCTGAAACAAAGCACTGTTGGCACCATCGATATACACCGGCACAACGGGCACTTCCTGGGCCGCCAACCAGCTGACCACCGAACGCGACCACCTGCCATCAGAAACCACGCGAGACGACCGGCGAAAACCCGACACCTTTCCCGCCGGAAATACACCGAAAGCCCCGCCGGATAACACGTGCTGACTGGCGGCCTTCCATCCTGAAAGCAGGGGAACTGAATGCCCTCCAGGCCGGACTTCGGACACCCGGCAAAAAGAACCTTCCAACGCAGGAGTAGCTGCCAGAATAGAATCCACCCCCATCTTAAAGTCTGGCCGAACCCGCTGAATGGACCGGATTAAGGCCAAGGTATCGAGCACACCAAAAGGGTGATTGGACACCACAATGAAAGCCCCCTCCTTCGGAATTCTATCCAACTCTTCATCACTCAACTCCAACCGCACATCCAACTGGTGCATCACCTCATCCACGAATTCAGAAGCAGGCAAGTGCGCAATCCGGTCGTACGCCGTGTTCAACTTCCGAATTCCGCCAAAGCGATGAAACAAGCCCACAAGCGGATGCCGATCAGGCAGCCCAGACCACAATGCGAGGTCTGCCTTGGTCAACAGCCTTTCCTGTGGGGGGCGCGATGCGTTTTCCATCTCACGGCAAATTAGCCCGTAAGCCGATGACATGACTGCATTGTTCATTGGAGTATTTTCGGCGCATGACTCAAGCGCTGCGCACAATTTGCATTTTGGCTGTTCTCTCTTCTTTGGGATGCGGGGGCGGCACCGACAGTCCCATTTCCTCAGAACCTATGTCGATCCCTTCAGAATCCTCCGAGGAAACCGCTGCACCGGCCCTCGAGATCCATGGTCACCGTGGTGCCCGGGGCCTGTTGCCCGAAAACACCATCCCTGGATTCATCCTCGCCATTCGCGAAGGTTCCGATGTGTTGGAAATGGACCTGTGCATCTCCAAGGATGACCAGGTGATCGTCAGCCATGAACCCTGGATGAGCCATGAAATCTGTACCCATGCCGATGGCCAAGAAATCGCGGCCGAAAGCGAACGCGATCTGAACCTGCGTCAAATGACCTTGGAGGAAATCCAAACTTATGACTGCGGCATGCATCCGCACCCCCGGTTTCCCAACCAACGACAGGTACCTGCGCACAAGCCCGCTTTGGCTGAGGTTGTGGACATGGCGGAAAAAGTCCCCATGCTTTCAGAAGGACGAAAGATTCGTTATAACCTCGAGATCAAGCACCACCAGGACCTCGAGCCAGCATTCTGTCCGGACGCCACAACGTTTGCACAACTGGTCCTCGATGAGGTAAACCGGCTCGGTATCTCTGACCGCACTTGCATCCAGAGCTTCAGTACCGATGCCCTTGAGGCCGTGCACCAAATCGATCCTGATATCACGACCGCCTTGCTGGTTGAAAGCGAAGGTGACTGTGCTGATCAATTGGCACGATTGAGCTTCACCCCTTCGATATATTCCCCTCAATGGCAATTGATTGACGCCGATGATGTCCATGCACTCCAAGGTCAGAACATCCGCGTAATCCCCTGGACGGTCAACCAAGAGGAAGACCTCTACGCCGTGATGCAGATAGGGGTTGACGGCATCATCACCGACTATCCCGATCGGCTTTACAGCATGCTCGACGAGTAAGTCCTTCGGGGACGGAAAGGGTTAGCGAAGGATGCGAACGAATCCGTTTTGGCGGATGACTTCAGGCACCCGGTCGCGGCGCAACTCAATGATCACTTCCCACATGTAGACCCCGTCGATGGCATAATAGCGGCCACTCTCGCGGGTCTTTGACCCAGGTGTGCCTTCTACTTGGCCATACCATACTTGATTGGGGTCCTGAGATTGGAATACGGGGCGGCCCCAGCGGTCCCACACCGTGACCTCATAGGTGAAGGGATCGCAGTCCAATACGGGGAACCAAGCGTCGTTGTTGCCGTCGTTGTTTGGGGTGAAGGCGGTGGGCACATAAATCTGGCATCCGCACACCAACTGTTCGACTTGAAGAATGTGGGTGGCCGTGTCACACACGTTGGTCACTTCCACTGAGAAGACCCCAGCCCGATCAAAAATGCGGTTCGGGGTGATGCTTCCATTGTCCCACCGGTAGGACGAAGGATAGACCTGTGCGCCCTGCAATGCGGACAGCTCCATCGTATCTCCCAAGCAAAGCTCATAATTGGCCTCAAGCGGAATCGCGATGGGTTGGGTCACTTCGATGGCCATGGAGTCCACGAAGACGCATCCGCTGACCTGACTCGTGGCCACGTAGGTGGCGGGCTGGTTGACCTCAATAGAAGTGCCCACCTCTCCTGTATTCCAGGTCACGAGGACATCGGACAAGCCGGTTTCGATGGTCAGGACTTCACCCGGACAGAGCAAAGAGTCTTCCGGCAGCGCGAATTCAGGGATGGGCCGAACCTCAACTGACACTGTATCGCTGTTGACACAGCCCCCAGCAGACACGGTGGCTGTGTACTCACCGGTCTCATCAACGGTGAGGCTCGGCGTGCTCAAGCTGTCGTTGAAAATGACGTAATCAGCACCGGGGACATTGGGCTCGAGCACCGCTGTCTCACCCTCGCAAAGAATGATGTCTGCGCCCAATTCGAAGTACGGAAGGGGCTGCGAAACCACCGAGACTTCATCGGTAAAGGTGCATCCATCGACGGTGCTGGACACGCTATACAATCCGGCCTGACTGGCCCACAACTGGTTGCCTTCGACACCATTGGACCAGGTGTAATTGGCTGCACCAAAGGCTGCCAGCAAGAGGGCGCTGTCCCCTTCACAAAAGCTCACTGAAGCGGGCAGCTCAGCATCAAATCCATTGACGACTTCAACAAAGACTTGCGCGTTGGCCTGGCAATCACCTATGGTGACGCTGACCGTGTAAATGCCCGTGTTTTCCACGTCATAGGTGGGCGAAACGGAACCATCCTGCCACAGGCACATGGCTGTGGGATATCCGGGATCCAGTATGAAGGGGGCACCCGGGCAAATAGTCTGGTCCGGTCCAAGGTCTACTGTCGTGAGCGGACTGAGAATCACATCGACTTCACCCGTCGAAACACAACCATCCGTCGTAGTGGCCGTCACGGTATATGTTCCGGTCGCATCCACTTCGAACTCGGAATCACTGGGACCACCCTGCCATTGGAAAGTCGGTGGCAAACCACCCCAACCGTCAAATTCAGCATCGAGCGTCACATCTTCTCCCAGACACAGCGTAACGTTTGCCCCGAGATCGACGGGATATTCAGGCAACCACGTCACCTCCACCTCATCGGTGGCCAAACAGCCCATGACCTGGACCGTCACCGAAACACTGCCTTCTGCCACCACCAGTTCTGTTTGCGAAAAACCACCCGGGTTCCCTCCCACTGTCCAAGTGTACAGGGCGCCTGGGTTGCCCGCATCAAACGAGAGCAAGGTGTTGGGACAAACGGTGGTGTCTGGTCCAAGGTCTGGTGTGACGATGGCGATTTCGGTGACGTCTACACTGAATTCCTCTTCACACCCTTCCGCGGTCGTAATGGTGACAATGCCACCAGCGAGGGCTCCCGTATCCCACGTATCGCCAATGGTGCCATCAGGCCAGGTCGTGGTGGCCCCAGGCCAAGTCAAGGTCAATTCTACTTGATCGCCGGGACAGACTTCATCCATAACGGGGTCGAGTACTACGGGCTCGGGTCCTTCGATGGCACCCATGTCCGGGTTGGCATCACGGGGCTCTCCCCGTTGGTCTTCGGTCACCCCCACATTGGCACCCGCATCGATGGCCGGGCTCACCGGCTCGCAAGCGCTCAACATGAAGGCATCCGTCGGCCCTCCGTAATCACCAAAAGGCAGCAAGACGGGATCGACACCAATCAGGTTGCCCACCGAACCCGCGTCAAAGACGGACTCTGCGTTGTCACCCATGTTGCCAATCAAATTGTATCCGACATCAGACAGAATCGGGCCGCCGCCATTGAGGTAGATGTCCTCGTCTTCACCGGCAGAAGACCCGATGGCTGTGTTGCCTGCCAAGATGCAGTTGTCGAGGGTGATCTCACCGCTCGTCGTTCCAATGGCGCCGCCTCTTGCCTGTCCATCATCACCATCATCACCTCCGCCATTGCCATTGCCTCCTGATCCGGGAATGGCCTGGTTTCCAGAAAACGTGCAATGCCGAAATGTGTGTGTCCCGGCCCGTGAGAAGAAGGCCCCACCAAAAGCAGCGCCACCGCCACCGCCACCGCCGCCATTGGCCGCGCCGTCACCAGCGTTACCGCCAAACATCGTGCCGTTGCCCCCATCGCCGGGGCCTCCAGGGTTCAACCAACCTCCGTTGGTGTACCCCCCACCGCCAGCACCTGCACCTACACTGCCGTTGTCGCCATTTTCTTCGCCACCACCGATGTTTCCTCCATCGCCGCCATCACCCCAGTTGGTGAAGCTCTGTCCACCGGTACCACCGCCACCGCCAGCGCCACCGTTACCTCCATTGCCACCGAATGCCTGACATCCAGAAAAAGTGCAGTTCTCAAAGGTCGAGGACGACCCCAACCAGGAACTGACCGCACCACCACCACCGAAAGCGCCGCCACCGCCACCGCCGCCGTTTTGGCCGCTGTTGGCCTCGGCGATGCAGTCGATAAAGGCGCAGGCGTTGATGTCCATGCCTCCCCTGTTGTGGATCGCACCACCAAAACCAATGCCCGTCATGCAATTGCGCAGAGACACCCTGTTGAGCGACAACGCGTCACAGTCGTTTTCGATGGCCCCACCGGGGTCGTTTCCATCAAATCCATTGCGCAGCTCGAGGTCGTTCAAGCTGAAGGCGGTCAGTCCATTGCCCAAGTCCAAGAACCGAGACCCATTGGCTGCATCCACAAACGTCGTCCGCGCTCCATCTCCCGTCACCGTGATGTCACCGGCGTTCAAAAAGAGCTCCCCATTGGTCCACTCGTATACACCAGCAGGCACCTCAATTTCAGTGGGAACGCCGGCACTTGCCGCCTGTTGCAAAGCAGCCCTGAGCGTGCAAAATCCTCCACCTCCATCACAGACACCATCGCCTGGATTGGGATCCACTCCATCTACAAAGGTGTCTACGGTGATTTGAGCCTGCGCCTCAAAAGAACATGCCAAGGCCGCGAGGGCCACAGGTAGAAACAACAGGGAGGACTTCATCGGAATCGGTACAAGGCGCAAAGTACAAACCGACCAACCGGGAAAAAGGTTGTCAAGCGACTTGAATATGAAGCCCGGTGCTAGGAAATTCACATTTCCTCATTTGCCTAGGCCATGTGCTCCATTACTGCGCTCCTCGAACGGAGCCACACCCTCGAAAATGACCGCCAATTGGTACTGGAAGCCTCGCTTTGTCAGCGTCACCGCGGTCCTGACTGGTCGGGCGTTGCCCAACATCCGCAAGCCCTCATTGCCCATGAGCGGCTGGCCATCGTCGACGTGCTCAGCGGAGCACAACCTATGGTCGATCCCGATCGCGGCACAGTATTGGCCGTCAATGGAGAAATCTACAACCACTTGGACCTCAGGGAGGATGAAGCCACAAGTGGGTACCCTTTCCAATCCGGCAGCGACTGCGAAGTCATCCTGGCGCTGCACCGATCCATGGGGCGACAGCTCGTCGATAAGCTCAGCGGGATGTACGCCTTTGTGCTGTACCAGCCCGAAAATGACCATTGGATCATCGCACGAGACCCCATCGGCATCATTCCGCTCTATTATGGCACCGATGCCCACGGCAGGCTGTGGGTCGCTTCCGAAATGAAGGCCATCGCACCACATTGCGACGACATCCAACTCTTTCCCCCTGGACACGTTTGGGAAAAAGGACAGGATGCCCCAGAGTCGTTCTATCAGCGGGATTGGATGGAAGGTGAATTGCCCGCTGCACCTTACGTACCCGAAGAGCTGAATGCGGCATTGACCGAAGCCGTGCGCCGGCACCTGATGGGAGACGTCCCCTATGGATTGCTCATCTCTGGTGGACTGGACAGCTCTGTCATCGCTGCGATCGCCATGCAACATGCCGCGCGCAGGGTGGACGATGGTGGGAACTCCGAAGCGTGGTGGCCCAGGGTGCACAGCTTTTCAATCGGCTTGGACGGCTCCCCAGACCTTGCGGCAGCACAAGAGGTGGCTGAGGCCATCGGGACCGTGCACCATGGCTTGACGTTTACCATACAAGAAGGCATCGATGCGCTCTCCGAAGTGATCCGCCACATCGAGACTTATGACGTCACCACCATCCGCGCTTCCACGCCGATGTTCCTCATGGCCCGGAAAATCAAGGCCATGGGCATAAAAATGGTGCTGAGCGGAGAAGGTGCTGATGAACTCTTCGGCGGATACCTCTACTTCCACATGGCCCCTGACGCCAAGGAATTCCACGAAGAAACCGTCCGCAAAGTGCTGGGCCTGCATCAATACGACTGTGCCCGCGCCAATAAATCCATGATGGCTTGGGGCATCGAAGCCAGGGTCCCCTTTCTAGACCGGGAATTCATCGATTACGCGATGAGGCTCGACCCAAAAGCCAAAATGGGCGGACAAGGCCGCATAGAAAAAGCCGCCATCCGCACAGCATTCGAAGGGTATATCCCAGACAACATCTTGAACCGGCAGAAAGAGCAATTCAGCGACGGCGTGGGCTACGGCTGGATCGACGGGCTGAGGGACCATGCTGAGGCCAACGTCAGCGATGCAGAGATGGAAAAGGCCGCCATCCGCTTCCCCATTCATCCACCGGCCACCAAAGAAGGCTACTTCTATCGGCAGATTTTTGAAGGCCACTACCCTTCTGCCGCAGCAGCATCGACTGTGCCCGGTGGCAAGAGCGTCGCCTGCAGCACCGAAAAAGCATTGGAGTGGGACGCCCGGCTCAAGGACAACATCGACCCCAGCGGTCGAGCGGTCGGCGGCATCCACAACGATGCTTACGACAATTGAGGAGGCAACTCCCCTCTGCCACACCCCTTAACGTGTATTCTCGGCACGGCACTGTCCCAATGATGGTGATTTTCAGTGGATAATGCGTATCCTCGGATATGCGAATCAGTTACCGTCACGAATCCGACGCTGGGGCGGTGTATACGTTGGAACAAAGGGGCGATCTGCTCCACGTTCACAGCAAAATTCCACAATTGGAACTCCGCTGGGCCCATGACCATTGGAAGCCCGAGAAAAACTGGTTTGAGCGCGATGAAGTATTTCCCATCGAAGTGGGACTGGATGAATTCCTCGCCCGTCAATTGCCCCACCTCAACGGCACCAACATTCAAGCTTTCATTCGAGGCACTGAACCCAAACACAATGGGCACTCCTCATTTGCTGGAAAATGGTTCAACTTTCAATCCAATGGCAACATGCCGTCGGTAGAGCGGGCCCACAAAAGCTTGCTCAAGACCACCGCCAAATTCTACGGGGTCAATTCTCTTTTCGGCTGATTCCCTTTCGGGTTCAGAAGAAAATCAGTCCGCCAACTGGAACGCCTTGGTAACGGTTCCATCTGACCACTGCTGCAAGCGCAGCCCTTGTCCAGATGCATGCGCCCGGCCCATGAAATCATAGGTCGCCAAGAGCACTTTGGGTCCCGATGAAAGATCCGGGAGGTCACTGGTCACACCACCAACCACTGCGATACTCCCGGGGGCTATCCCCACGGGCAAGTCCCATTGGAATCCCGACGTCAGGCTCCACATCTCGAGGACGCCAGTTGTCGCAAAATCAGTGGTCCCCAGGAGAAAGCGATCTCCCGAAAGGGATGCCATCTCGTAAACGGCTCCGCCATTGCCCGACCACCCTTCAAGGGCATCCAGATCATCGCCATCTGCCTTGCGAAACCCCGCTTCGCCATACACTTGGTACAGTACCCCACCGTCATGCCAAGCGGCTGCAGCGCATCCGGCCGTCACATCTGCCACGGTTGCCGTCAACACCGCTCCTGTGGATTCACATCG
This sequence comes from Flavobacteriales bacterium, assembly GCA_016780385.1. GTDB lineage: Bacteria > Bacteroidota > Bacteroidia > Flavobacteriales_D > Sanyastnellaceae > UBA8752. The sequence goes on along the minus strand of JADHLY010000014.1, from coordinate 25,840 downwards.
GCTCAAGGATGTACCGTCGTATTGACGGGCATTGACAGAGACCACAGCGCCGTCCCCAGTGGCAAATACGTGAACTGGGTTGAGTCCCTCGGGACCGAGATCCATTTCCGTGTAATCTCCTGTGGCCAAATCTACACGCCCAATCAGACCCACTTCTTCTCCGTAGGCAAAGGCATTGTTGACGCCTACATAAACAGCGTCACCACTGAGGCACAGGCCTTCGGATGCCCAGTTGGGCCCAGCAATACCATCGGCTTGCCACCCCGCATTCCAGGTCAAGTCCTCAGCGTTCAGCGCGACCAAGTACTCATCAAACTCCACAGAGCCCCAGGTCAGAGGGTCGTAATCGCCACGCGTCACGAAAAGCTCATCCTCGTGCAGGAGCAACTGGCGTGCACCCTCTAAAGCTTGCTCGGCGAGAACGTCACCCGATGCGGCATCCAACTTGAACACGGTGTCCTCAGCAGCCACATAGATGGTCTCGCCAGCCGCATCCAACACGAGGTCTGCGGCAAAGGAGTGCCCTTCAAACACCCGCAACACTGAGAATTCAAGTGTCTCCGCAGAGAGGTCCACTACGCCCAATCTGGGCGCCTCCAACACTGCCCCGGAATAGAAGTCTTGGGCACCCTCACACAATACGTAGGCTTTTTCGCTTTGCGCAGTGATGGAGGTCACCGATACGGCGAATAAAAAAGCGCTGGTGAGGCAGAATGAGAGTAAGCGCATGGCGGGATTGAAATCGGATGACAAAACTATTCTAACAAAGCTCCCTTTCAACCTTGAGGGTCACGAATCGTTCTTAATTTGACAACAACATGGTTCGGCATCAGATTTTTCATTGGGCATGCGCCATCGTCGCAGGATTAAGCGTCGCGGGCTGCAACCCCGAAGAGGTCCGCTTCGAGGACAACCCCATCCCTTCGTACTCGGGGGTTCCAACCGTATTGGTGGATGCCTACTTGACCCGGGCTTACATCGACTTGATTGGAAGAGAACCGCTCCCCGGCGAGCTCGAAACGGCCCGGACTGCCCTCCGCACGGATGATTTGAGCCCCGCAGCACGGCTTGACCTGATCGAACGGCTGATGGGAGCGGATAGCACCTACAAGCAAGCCCACGACCGCAAGCTCTTCGACGACCTGTCGGGCCAATTCCTCAATGGAACGAGCTTGGAAGGTCTGCTGAGTCTGGCCGCATCCGAGCGCGCCAGTGCCGAACAGGATTCACTGGCGGGTGGATCGGCCTACCCATTTTTCTTGGAACGGGCGCGAAGGTTGGACAGCACGGCAGCGGCCATCGAAGCCTTCCAAGCTGACGCCATCAATTGGAGAGAAGTCAACCGCCGGTTCTGTGACAACCTGGTGTACGACGAGATCAACATGAACAGCTTCAACTTCATCAACGCCTCGTTTGACGACCTGTTCGGACGCTACCCCACCGAGTCAGAATACGAACAAGCTTTTAGTGCCATTGAGTTTGGCGCACCCGCTGTTTTGCTTGGAAACGTCATCGTGGACAAGGACGACTACCTCAACACAATGGTCGGAAATGCCGAATTCGATGAGGGCGCCACCCGGTGGTGGGCCGAGAAACTACTGGTACGGTCCATCACCGGCGCTGAAATGGTCGCCTGGCGCGATGTAGCCGGTCCCGATGTGGACATCCGCGCGTTGATGCGCTTGCTGATTGCTTCTGACGAATATGCTGACTTCCAATGAGCCATCGATTCACCCCTTCCTTCTCTTGCTCACTCTGCGTGGCGGCACTCCTGCTCGCGGGTTGCCAAGCAGAGCCTGAAGTCACTTACGGCCTCCAGCCACTTGAAATCAGCGCGTCAACCGCAGAGAAGGACCGCGTCAAATCCATAGAACAGTGGATCACCATTTTACACGCTGATCTTTTTGGTGAAGCCTTGGGCAGCGCCGAATTGTTTGAAATCAAACAGGCCTTTGCCAGCGTTGGTGACCAGGAAATCGCCCGCGCGGTCCTCGTTTCGAACTTCATGCGAGATGCCGAAGTCCAATTGCCCGAAGCGGGCATCATAGCGCAAGACCCCGATGGGTTCATCGATGAAACCTACATCCGTTTCCTGGTGCGTTACCCCACCGAAGCCGAACGGACCTGGATGAGGAATTACCTCTCTTCCAACCCCACCATGACCCCTGAGCTCGTCTACACGGCGTTTGCACTGAGTGAAGAATACCTCCACTACTGACCCATGAAGAGAAGAACCTTCCTCAAACGCACAGGACTCGCCGCGGCGGGAACGGTCGCCGCTCCGGTTATCCTACCTGCGGGCAGATTGTTCGCAGCCTCTGGACGGCGCATGACAGACCACGTGGTGATGGTGGCCTTTGCCGGTGGCGTCAGACAACAGGAAAGCATCCTGCGCAGGTATGTGGATGACAGCCAAGGAGAGCCATATCCGGGCAACATCATGTACAACCTGCTGTCAGGGGAAGCGCCAGCCGCAAAGATTGTTTACGGCACGGGGGTTGGCGGCATCACCCCCATCCCTGCTGTCCTCTCGCAACCGATGGAGCAATTCGGCACCACCTTCGCGGAAGTCTCCGCCTTGAGTGCAGGCCATTTCGGGGGAATGAATTCGCTGCTTCAAGGGGGAACACCTGGCGGGCAAGGATTGAAGGACCGGCCGCTGCAACCCACCATATTTGAGTACCTCCGCCGACATGGGGGATACAAGGCCACCGACACTTGGTTTGTGGGCAATGGCATCGGAGGCTCCCTCCCCTTGCTGAACCACAGCAGTCATCCCGACTATGGCGCCGAGTATGCCGGAAATTTTTTCGCCCCCTTGGTCACTTTTGTCAATGAGGGCCAATACGCCTTCTCGGAAGCTGCGGTCTACCACCCTGAAAACGAGTTGGATCCCATGCGCCGGATGAAGGCCTTTTTGGATCAGCAGTTCCAAGCAGACGGCACGGGTGGTTTCGGCGGTGGACTCAACAACACCGACGACGAGAAAGAACAGATCAAGGCCTTCATGCAACTCATGTATGACAAGGTGGAAAACAATGCGATTGAAGTCCCACCGGTCACAGACAACGCAGATACGGCCACAGTGGGTTTTGCCTGTGAAGTCTTGTCCGCGTTCAATCCGGCGTTCACCATGGTCAACCTGGGGGCCGTCGACAGCTGTCACTCCAACTTCTCTTCCTATTTGGGGGCCCTGCACCGCGCGGATCACGCGGTTGGACACCTTTGGAACCACATTCAGTCAATCCCGGAAATGGCGGGCAATACCACGCTCATCCTCACCCCTGAGTGTGGCCGGAATCTCCAACCCAACAACATCCTCGACGAAAACGATTGGCGGGCCTATGACCACAGTGATGAAAACAGCATGCGCATTTTCACCATGATGGCTGGGCCCAATGTACCGCAAGGGCTGACCGTCGGAGGCGAAGACAATCCCATCGGTATGGTGACGGACACCATGATGACCGTATGCGACATCCTGGGCGTGATGCCGGAAGTCCAAGCAGCAGGCATGGTGCACCCCGGGACAGACAGCCTATTCAACCGAATATGAATACAGTCCCAATGACGCGCCCCTTGGTCTTGACATCTGCCATGCTTCTGGCAGTGCTGATTCAGGCATGTGCACCGGAGGACCCCACCAACCCATATACAGAACTTCCGCCAGTCGTTCTGACCGAGGGGTTGGCCGTTCCCGATTTACCGGAGGGCAATTTTGCCTGGCTGCACCAACAGGTCTTCGAGCCCACCTGTGCCAACAGCGGATGCCATGACGGCACTTTCGAACCCGATTTCAGAACGGTGGGGTCCTCGTGGAACACCTTGGTCAATCACCCGGTGATCGCCAATGATGCGGCCATGAGCTTCAACCGTCGGGTGGTTCCCGGTCAAGTGTCGGCCTCATTCTTGTACGAGCGATTGACTGTGGAAATCCCCAACACTTCTGGCATGATGCCCCTCGAAGTGGACGAGGAGAGTGATTACGACACGCGAAGAACGGAATACCTCGATGCCATCGCAGCATGGATCGCAGATGGGGCGCCAGACATCAACGGAACGACAGCACCCGTTGATGGGACATCTCTCCCTGCACAAATTCTGGGCTTTGCCGCTTTTCCACCCGACATCCAATCCGGTGTATACCCCCGAGCAGAAGGACCAGGCATCCAACCTGTCCTCGTCGACCCCATCGCCATTCAGGTCTTTGTCGCCATCACCGACGACCTGACACCGCTCTCGACGTTGGAGTGCAGTTGGGCCTTGGGGATGGATGTACAAGACGCCGACAATGCTCCGGCCGGGGGTGATTTCAGTGCGGCGCCCTTCACCTTTGAGGGCCCAACCATTTCGGGCAGCACCGAGACTTATGGTCTTTCGGCCACCCTTGACCTCAGTGGGTATGCTCCGGGCACGGAGCTCACATTGCAAATCAGGGCACACGATGGAGAGACTGAAGCACGGGCGCCTTTGTCCAGCAGTCCCGAATACATCAAACTGCTCTACCGGCTCCGAATCGTCTCATGAAACACGCCCATTTCCATGGCTTCCAGGCAGGCCTTGTATGCTTCCTATTGACCGTTTCGGCGTGCACACCTGAAGAAGTCAAACCCACTGCACCTGAAATCGGTTGGGTTTCCATCAATGCCCTGACGGTTGAGTCGTCGGCCACCCCCATCACCGTGACCCTGTCCTATCGCGACCACCAAGGCGACCTGGGCTGGGACGACCCGGACCGTCACGCCCTCGAGGTGCGCGACACACGGCTAGACAGTCCCGACACCTATCACATCCCTCCCCTAACACCGGAAGGCATGGAGCTGGACATTGATGGGACTTTCGTCGTGAACCTCCCCCCATTGTTTCTCCTTGGCAACGGCGGTGATGAACAAACGAGGCTGACCTTTCGCATTACAGACCGCGCTGGAAACGCCTCCAATGAAGTGGAATCTCCCGTCATTCTGATCACGGACACCCTGTGAGCCCCCCCCGGATAGCACGACACTTGCTCGTAGCGTTGCTCCTGGCTTGCGCTGGGTTTGAGACGAATACCGTTTGGGCACAACCACCTCAGTATGCCATGACGGACACGACCGTTACGGATTGCTTTGGAGAATTGACCGATTCAGGAGGCACCGAAGAGGCTTATGGCAACAACGAAGACCTCGTCTTTACCATCGAAGCGGGAAGTCCTCTGGACGTTGGATTTATCGGGAGCATCGACATCGAACCCGCCGCACCGGGCGGGTTGTTGTTTGACTATCTGGTGCTCCACGACGGCCCGGGCCTTTCCTCTCCTGTCCTCGACACCCTATTTGGCAACATTGCCAACCCTCCTTCTTACACGACCAGCGGCCCGCTGACCGTGCACTTTGTGTCAGACGCCAGCGCCCAACCCCAAGGGTTCCACCTGACTTGGACTGCGGACCCGCCGCCGCCAGTGCCACCAGAGGCATCCTTGGGTGCACCGGGCAACTGCCCATTTACGGCCGTGAATCTGGACTTCTCTTATCCCATCGAATGCAGCCTGATCGATTGGTCAAGCCTGAGTTTTTCGGCCACCAATGGACAGACTTGGGCTCCAGATACATCCGCCGCGGCCATTTTGAGTTGCTCAGGAACGACCAACGACGCCTTGATCATCCCGTTCGAGGACGGCCAATCTGTGGACGGCAACTGCACTGTGACCGCCAACCTCTTTATCGGCGTCAGGGACGCTTGCGATTCCATTTGGACCCTTCCCATTGAAGCGACTTGGACCTCAATGGGTTGTCCTGCCACCCCCGAGGTCATCACCGACACGGACACCGTCTGCACGGGGGGCTGCGCCACTTTAGAAGCCCTGCAACGGGGATGCGAAGAAACCAACTTGACATGGACCGCATCCGATGGCAGCACCTTCAATGGTCCTGGGCCTTGGAATGTTTGTCCTGTGACCACCACCACCTATACAGCGACCGCCAATGAGGTCACCACTGGCACCACAGGTCAAGCGTCTGTGACGATCACCGTACTCGACCTCGGTGCCTGGGTACAGGATACCTCCATCTGTCCAGGAGCGGAGGTTCCATTGAGCACAGGCTCCATATCCGGTGAATGGTCAGGAACAGGTGTCATCGGACCACCTTGGCTGTTTGACAGTGGCGAAAGTGGACAGGGCGCACACGACATCACCTTCACGGCATTCGGCAGTGCTTCTTGTGCCTCCACAGCCACCATTACGGTCGTGAATTTCTGGGCCCCAAACAATGTCCCAACGTGCCCGGAATCTGCACCGTTTGACCTCCCCGCAGCACCGCCAGGCGGCACCTGGACAGGCACGGGCATCACAGGCAACACGTTTGACCCCAGCGCCGTGGTCACTCCGGGGCAGGACACCGTGATTCAGGTTCTGTTTTCAGCAGGTGCATGCCAGAACATCACCAACATCCACATCCAACCGGCAGCCCCTCTGATTGACATCGGTACAATCTGTCAGTCAGAACCGGCCATTCCCCTGCCATCCTCCCCACCGGGTGGCACGTGGACAGGACCGGGCCTCTCCGAAGATGCCGACGCCTTCCTGCCCGAAGAGGCGCCGGCAGGCCCCATCACCTTGACCTACCAAATGCAAGGATGTAACCGCCTCGCCTCGGGCACGCTGCTGCCCATCTACGCGGGACCAACCATGTCCAGTTGTCCCGAACAGCTTCCCTTCGTACCCTACCCCGACTTCCTCCCTGCTGGCGGGAATTGGGAGGGGCCGGGCATCGCCTTGGACGACTCCATTTCTGGCCTTTACCAACCTGGCAATGTCCCTGACAACCAATGGTCTCCATTGATTTACAGCGCCCCAAATGGGTGCACGGACACCCTGTGGATGTTCAACCGTCAAACCACCATCGCACCGGACGTATTGCACGCTTGCGCTTCAGACACCGCCAACTTGCTCGCCAATGGCCTTGAGGTCAGTCCTTGGTGCGGCATTTGGAATGGCTTGGGCACGACAAACCCCACCGATCTTGGAGATTGCGACTGGAGCATCAACGCCCCGGGCCTTTCGGTGGGTGAACACCGCTTGACCTATACGGTCAATGGCTGTGCGGACACCCTGGACATCTCAGTTCACCCTGATTCACTCAATGTCGAGCCTTGGGTCTCCTGCAACACCTCCGCAGAAGTGCTGCTCCCCATCCTGCCAGCAGGTGCGCAGTGGAGCGGCCCTGGCATCCAAACGCCCACCAATGACAGTACTTGGTCATGGTCTCCAGGTCAAGCGGGGCCCGGTGCGCACACCCTGCTTTGGACCAATCCCGCGGGCTGCTCGGACAACGTTGCGGTCGAAGTGGAATCGGCGCCGGTCTGGAACAGCATCAGTGATACCATCCTCTGCTTCAATGAGGTGTTGATCTCCCCTCCTCCTCCCGCGTTGGAAAGTGTCACGTCGGGCAGTGCCACAACCCTCTGGACCATCAACGACACCGATTGGCTCAGCGATACTTCCACGGCAGAAATCGGAAGTGGAACGCATCTACTGGCCGTCCAATGGTCAGGCGAAGCCTGCAGCACCGATACCGCCTGGACCCTCCAAATACTCGATCCACTCAGTGTTGCGCTGACAGCCGACGACCTGGTGTTGTGCCCGGGGGCCGGCACACAAGCCACCGCTGTCATTACGGGCGGGTTGGCCCCGACAGGCAGTCTCGACATTGCATGGTCCGATGAGGGACTCCCCCTGAGCACGAGGACCCTCATTCCCACCGTCACATCTTGGTGGTCTGTCAGCGTGGGAGACGGATGTTCAACTTCTGCAGAAGACAGCATTCTGCTCACCGTCCTGCCACCTTTCGACACCGACATCACCTTTGGCCCACTGGCTTGTCACAACGCGCCCACTTCGCTTGTTTTGGATGTCCCTTCACCAGCGGGTGTACAACACTTCATCGACGGCAGCTTCGCAGGAAACGGCCCAGTAGTGGTGGACGCCCTTGCCGGAAGTGCCCTCGCTTGGAGCGTCCTTGACACCCTCGAAGGGTGCGCACTGGACACGACCATTCTGGTGCCTGGACACCCTCCCATTGCCGCAGCTTTTAGTGTGAACCCTGCGGCGGACTGCATCCCTTGGGATGCCCAACCCATCGGCCTCATCGATCTGTCGACCGGCGCAGAATCCGGCCAATGGAGCTGGTTTCCCTCAGCACTGCAAGGGATGCCCGCCACTCCAGATTCCGTGGCTTGGACAGCAGGAAGCAATCCGTTGTTGACCTTGCCCAGTGCAGGCACCTGGACGGTGATCCAAGCGGTGCAACAGGATGTGGGCTGCACAGATACATTGAGCAGCACCATCTGCGTCCTCCCTCAGACCAATGTCTGGTTACCGGATGCATTTTCTCCCAACGGAGACGGTGCCAATGACAGGTTTAGACCGCGCGGCAGTGGTGTCAGCACATGGCGCATGACCATTCACGATGGCTGGGGTCGACTAGTCTGGGAAGAATCCCAAGTTGGACTGCCCGCCGGAAGTGCCCTGCAGGCCACCACAGAGGAAGGGTTTCCCATCGGTTGGGCAGGAGATCAGGAAGCGGTGGGAGTCTATGCCGTCCGATTGGAAGCCACCACAGATGGCGGAGTGCCCATCATCGTAGAACAACCCCTTCGATTGATCCGATGACGAAAGGTGCAGTCCAAATCTGCGGGTGGATGTCCGTGGCCCTGCTCTCTACAGGGAGCCTGCGCATGGCGGCTCAGGAATCCATGGCCCCTTGGACGGGGGGACTCCCTGGCATCGAACATCCTGCGGCGTGGGCACTTGGAGACACCCCATTTGCTTGTGGGATGCAACACGCCAACCGTTGGACAGGCGGCTCAGGCGCAATGAACGACCAATGGCTGGGCATTGGATGGACGCCTCAGCCCAAAGGCGGTGGATGGGGCAATAACATCAGCAACTGGTCTTTCGGGCTCTCCAACCGGATCCATGCAGCAGGTCAAGGTTGGAATGAAATGCGGCATGCCCTCCATGCGGCCATCAAGGTGCCCCTGGCTCAGGATTGGAAGGGAAGCGCGGGAATAGGAATTGGCGTGCGGGGATGGGTGCTCGACGGCAGGCAGTGGTCCTGGGACCAGCAATACGGTTCGGGCGGTTACAATCCTGCGGCCCCAACCGGAGAGCCCGATGGCCTCGTTGCCGGAGCAGGGCTCTCACCTGAAGTCGCCGTTGGCTTTGCCTGGCAACACCAACAGCGCAGCGGGCAAGGCCCGCGATTCCAAGGTGCAGTGAGCCTGCACCATGTATTGCCCATCACCACAGCCCATTTCATGACCACCCATGCCGATACCGTGCGCAGAACCCTTTCAGGATGGGTGGAGACGCTAGGGCAGTTGGGAAATGGCGCATTGGATGGGCGGGCTTGGCTCCGCGGCGCTTGGCAAGGAAAGAGCCACCTCATCGAAGTGGGAACTGGCATCGGTAAAAGCTGGGGCACCACCTCGCGCTACACGCGCAACAGCTTGGGTCACCATTTCGAACTGGGGCTCATTTGGAGATCGGATGGCGTCTTGCGCACCCCCCTTACCTGGCAACATGGCGAACTCACCGCTTGGTTGGCGCCGGGACTACCGATGGGGCACCCCTCTCCTGCTGCCCAAGGCTGGGCCGTCGGTGTGACATGGAACCCCGACTTCACGGGGGCGACACCAATGGGGTCGCGGTAGCGTCCCACAAAACCGGGCAAAAAAGATGGGCGCCCCAGAAGGAGCGCCCACCCAAGCGAGGCAATTTGGCGGTTTTGGTTATTCTGCTCCGCAGGATTGGTTGAAGAGAAGCAACAAGTCCAAGAGGTCTTGAATGCCCACTGAACCACTAAAGTCGAAGTCCCAACAGATTGGCGCGACACATGTGCCGTCGTCCAGGTTGGCCAGTGGCTGATAGTTCTGCATTGTAGGATCGGTACACCCCGTCCAGAAGCAAGACCCATCATCGATGGTGGCACCGGGGTCAAAGTTTTGGGCGTTGGCATAGGTGCATCCTTGATCGCCACAATCAGCGCCTGGCAAGTCACAAGGGTCCACGCCGATTTCAAGCGGTGTCAATGGCGCGAAGATGCCACACCCTCCTCCATCGGTGTTGTAGAACACCAAGAGGTCTGTGATCTCAAGCGCACCAATCATGCCGTCGCCATTGGAATCGGGACAAGGCGGTGCATCAGAGCAGCTTCCATCATCCACCGTGGCAAACGTGGTGTAGTTGCGATAGAAATCCACGGTACACCCGGCAAACACACAGCTTCCGTCATCATAACCCGCCTCAGCGTCGTAGTTGGCTGCCGTCGGATAGGTACAACCAGGGCCGCTGGCGCAAGAGCCGTCATCGTAGACGGCGTCAGGATTGTAGTTGCCCGCTCCTTCATCCGTACATCCGCACATGGAATACAGACTCGGTGCCATGTCTTCTGAAGAGAAGCTGACCGAAGGACGGATATCTGCATCCACGTCGCCGCCCAGAAAGAGCTGGAAGTTGAGGGTACCTGAGATCACACCGTCGGTCGTGAATTGGCCGATGAGGACTTCGAGGCCTTCATCCATGATGCCGTTGGTCACATCGCTGGTGACAAACCACGCTCCGCCGGTGGCGTCGTCGATGTCGATGCCGCCTCCTGCAGAGAATGCTGCCAACCAATTCTGTCCGGGGCTGCTCACACCTTGCACCTCACCCTGCCCCAAGGCTGAGTTTGGAATGGCATCCAATCCAATGGTCACCCAGCTGTCGTAAGCCAGGGTTGGAATGATGCCAAAGAGCAAGGGGTTAATGGCCGTACCGTAATTGGAACCAATGGGGTCCTGGTACCACGTCGTGGACGTGTTGATGTTCAGCGGAAGGTCACCATTGCCAAAGACACTGGACAACATGTCCGCAGGGTCCTGTCCCGTGACATAGAGGCGATAAGTGGACAAGCCTTCAAGGTCTCCAGCGTCGTGGTCCGCCACGCGCAGTAGCTTGATTCCGTAGCCTGCACTGTCGCTCTCGAAGTACAAGGAGTCCGGACCGGGGAGCCACTCAGGCTCATAGCAGGAGCAGAATTCACAGCTGCCGTCATCCTCCGTCAAGAACGGGGTGAAGTTGCATGCCGCAGGGTCCGTGCAACCCGCCAGCTCGTCTTCATCACAGACACCGTCTCCGTCGGCATCATTCAAGCAGTTGCCGAAGCAATCCACGTTGTCGCCGCCGTAGATGTCCTCCGGGTAGATACAGCTGCCATCATCGGTGTTGTATCCACCGCTGTAATTGCAGGCATCAGAGTCAGTGCAGCCCAAGGAGACCAATACTGTACAAGAGCCGTCGTCCACATTGGCCGCGGGATCGAATTCGATGTAATCGGCATCGGTGCAGCCCTCGACCACCAGCGTGACACAAGAACCGTCGTCCACATCGGCATCCGCATCGTACTCGAGGTACAAGGGGTCCGTGCAGCCGGGGTAAAGACAAGAGCCATCTTCATCGGTCGCTTCCGGGTCGAAGTTGACCGCGGCGTCATCCATACAGCCGGGTACCTCATCCTCGTCACAGACCCCGTCTTCATCGAGGTCGTTCAGACACAGGCCTGCACAATCGACGTAGTCAATGCCGTAGACATCCACAGGGTAATCGCAGGTGTCAGGCGTATTGGCCAAGGGGTTGTAGTTGCACGCCTCACTCTCCATACAGCCCGTGAGCACTGGCGTGACACAAGAACCGTCATCGGTGTTGGCCGCTGCATCGAATTCCAGGTAGTTGGCATCGGTACAGCCTTCCACAACCGGCGTAGCGCAGGAGCCATCATCGGTGTTTGCGAAGGGGTTGTACTCCACAAAATTCGGGTCGGTACAACCGGTCACCACAGGCGTGGCGCAGCTGCCATCAAAGGTGTTGGCTTCCGGATCGAACTCCAGGAAGTTCGGGTCGGTACAACCGAGCACCACGGCAGTAGCACAGGAGCCATCCTCCACGTTGGCCGCAGGGTCGAACTCGGTAAAGTCGGGGTCCGTGCAGCCTTCGACAATGAGCGTCTGGCAAGAGCCATCGTCTACATCTGCCGTGGCATCGTATTCGAGGTAGGCAGGGTCGATACAACCGCCGTAGAGACATGAGCCGTCATTGGTGTTGGCTCCTGCATCGTAGTTGGCCGCTTCGGCATCGGTACATCCCACATAGACACAGAAACCGTTGTTGACGTTGGCCTCGGGATCGTAGTTGTCCGCCTCGGGGTCCGTGCACCCCTCATACTCGCACAAACCACTTTCGTAGTTCGCATTGGGGTCGTAGTTGTCGGCTTCAGGGTCGGTACAACCCAGGAACAAGCAACTGCCGTCATCCACATTGGCGAAGTCATCGTAATTGATGGCCCCGGAATCGGTACAACCGAGGTAATCGCAAGAGCCGTCCTCGAGGTTAGCTCCAGGGTCAAAGTTGTCCGCGAAGCTGTCTGTACAACCGGGATAGGTGCAGGACCCATCTTCCACGTTGGCGCCAGCGTCGTAGTTGGAAGCCTCAGGATCCATGCAACCGAAGTACTCGCACGTACCGTCGTCGAAGTTGGCCCCAGCATCGAAGTTGTCCGCTTCAGCGTCCGTACAGCCAAAGTAGAGACAGGAGCCATCGTCGCTGTTGGCACCAGCTACAAAGTTGTTGGCGGCGGGGTCCGTGCATCCGAAGTACAGACATGAGCCATCGTCGCTGTTGGCGCCGGCGTCGAAGTTGTCCGCCGATGCATCGGTACATCCGAAGTACAAGCACGAGCCATCGTCGCTGTTGGCGCCGGCGTCATAGTTGTCCGCCTCAGCGTCCGTGCAGCCGAAGTACAAGCAAGTGCCGTCTTCGCTGTTGGCACCCGCGTCAAAGTTGTCGGCTTCGGGATCCGTGCAACCGAAGTAGAGACACGAGCCGTCATCACTGTTGGCCCCTTCATCGTAGTTGTCGGCCGCGATGTCCGTGCAACCGGGATACAGGCATGTGCCGTCGTCGAGGTTGGCGGTCTCATCAAAGTTGGCAGCGGTGGAATCCGTGCAGCCCTCGATTTGACAAGAGCCGTCTTCATCGGTGGCATCGGGATTGAAGTTCACCGCGATGGCGTTGGTACAACCCGCCACCTCTTCTTCGTCACAAACGCCATCGCCATCGGTATCTTGGAGGCAAGCGCCCGCGCAATCCAGCCAATCGACCCCATAGAGGTCCACGGGATAAGAACAGGAACCGTCGTCTTGGGTCGCTTCCGCGTCGTAATCACACGCTGCGGGGTCCATACATCCCAAGCAGGACACGAAGTCACAGCTTCCGTCGTCCGCGTTGGCCGTCGCATCATAGTTACAAGCCGTCTCATCCGTACAGCCGAGGTAGATGCAACTGCCGTCCTCGCTGTTGGCATCGGCATCGTAGTTGGAAGCCGCCGGATCGGTGCAACCGGGGTACAAGCAGGAACCGTCGTCAGTATTGGCGTCAGCGTCGAAGTTGGCCGCACCGGTGTCGGTACAACCGAGGTAGTCACAGTCGCCCGTGTCAAAGGTGGCGTCCGGATTGTAGTTGTCCGCTTCAGGGTCCAAACAGCCAGCAAACAAACAGGTGCCGTTGTCCAGGGTCGCAAAGAAGTTGTAGTTCAAGGCGGCGGGGTCCGTGCAACCGTAGATCAGGCAGCTGCCATCATCGTACGTCGCAAGAGGGTTGTAGTTCGTGGCAAACGAGAGCGTACATCCGCCGATCACGCAGGAACCATTGTTGATGTTGGCATCCGCATTGTAGTTGTCGGCAATGGGATCGGTACATCCCAGCACGATACATGAACCGTCGTCGGTGGTCGCCACGACACTGTAGTTGATGGCCAAGGGGTTGGTGCATCCCGCGATGACACAAGTGCCGTCGTCCACTACCGCATTGGCAGCAAAGTTGACCGCCAAGGGGTTGGTGCAGCCGTAGACTTGGCAGCTGTTGTCATCCAAAGTGGCCGTGGGGTCGAAGTTGATCGCCGCGGGGTCCGTGCATCCCAAAAGGATGCAGTTGCCATTGTCCACGTCAGCCAAGGCGCTGTAGTTGATGGCGTCAGGGTTGGTACAACCGCCGAAGCTGCAACTGCCATCCTCTACGGTGGCGTCCGGGTTGTAGTTGGCTGCAGTCGAATAGGTGCAGCCGCTGATCACACACGAACCATCCTCGATGCTGGCCTCCACATCATAATTGTCGGCCTCAGGGTCCGTGCAACCTGCGCAGGACAGAGACTCACAACTGCCGTCGTCATCGGTGGCGTCTGCTGAGAAGTTACAGGCGGTCTCGTCCATGCAGCCCAACACCTCGTCTTCATCACAGACACCATCTTCATCAGCGTCATTGTTGCAGGCGCCCGTGCAGTCCACATTGTCTGCGCCAAAGAGGTCCTCAGGGAAGGTGCAACTTCCATCGTCTGCGTTGGCAGAGGGGTCGTAGTTACAGGCGCCCATCTGGGTGCATCCACCGTAGAGGCAGCTGCCGTCATCGGAGTTGGCCTGTGCGTCGAAGTTGTCCGCGCCCTCATCCGTGCAACCGAGGAAGGCACAGCTGCCATCGTCGTTGTTGGCGTCGGCGTCATAGTTCGCCGCTTCGGCATCCGTGCAGCCTGAAATCACGCAGGATCCATCGGGCACGTTGGCCTGGACGTCGTAATTGTCGGCTGCGGGGTTGGTGCAACCTGGGTAGAGACAAGAGCCATCATCGTTGTTGGCGCCGGGCTCGTAGTTGGCCGCTTCGGCGTCCGTACAGCCGTCAAACTGACAGCTGCCGTCATCCACCGTCGCGATGGGGTTGTAGTTGGAGGCTGAAGGCGAAGTGCAGCCCGTGTAGTCGCACGACCCGTCGTTGGTGTTGGCCAAAGCGTCGTAGTTCCCAGCGAGGGGGTCGGTACAGCCAAAGAAGATGCAGCTTCCGTCAAAAACGGTGGCCTGGGCGTCGTAGTTGTCGGCCGCAGGGTCGGTACAACCGCTGTAGATGCAGCTGCCATCATCGACGTCCGCACCCGCGTCATAGTTGTCCGCCTCGTCATCCGTACAGCCAGGGTACTGGCAGCTTCCATCGTCATAAGCAGCGTCCAAATCGGGGTTGAGGGCATCGGGGTCGGTACATCCGCAATCAGGCGCACCGAAGGTGGCGATGTAGCGCAGGTCCGCTTCCGCATCCCCGCCAGGGAATACCTGGATCCGCATGCTGCCGCTCAGGTCACCATCTGTGGTGAACTGGCCCAACAACACCCGTTGGTCATCGCCCGAAATACCGTTGACGGCAGAGTTCAGCACGTACCATCCACCGCCGGTCCCATCGTTGATGAGGATGTCGTCTCCGTTTTCGAAGGCCACTGTCCAACTGGGGGATACACCGGATACCGTCGCGGCATCCTCCTCCCCTTGGTTGGCATTGGCTTTGTGGTCCAAACCGACCGTCACCCAACTGTCGTAGGCGAGGTCCGGAATGAATCCAATGAGCAATTCGGTGATCACCGAAGGCGTAACGCCACCGATGCCACTTTGCCAGAACTCACCCGTGGTTTGCACCTCAAGCGGCGTTCCCGCCAAACCGGTGATGGCGCTGACGAAATCGTCCGAAGAAGGAGTCGTCGCATAGACCCTGTAGGTCGTGTATCCTGGAACACCGTCCTCAGCCACAACCTCCACTTCTACGCCATACCCTTCCGTATCCGATGTCGTGATGAAGCAAGAGCAGAAGTCACAGGATCCGTCGTTGTCTGTCACCAAGGCGTCATAGTTACAGGCAGCAGCATCGTTACAACCGAATACTGGCTCATCGAAGGCATCACAGATGCCATCGCTGTCGGTGTCCTCGAGGCACACCCCGGCACAATCGTATTCGGGCTGGGCATAGATACAGGTGCCGTTGTCGAGGACGGCCGTTGCGTCATAGTTGCAGGCCACCTCGTCCAGACATCCGGCACAGCTGTCGAAGTCACAGCCGCCATCGTTGACCGTAGCGGTCGCGTCATAGTTACAGGCAGCTTCCACTGTGCATCCCGCGCAGCTCAAGTATTCGCAAGAACCATCGTCAAAGGACGCTTGCTGATTGAGGTTACAGGCGCTGGGGTCCGTGCAGCCAGAGGGCTCGATCTCGTCGCAAATGCCATTCTCGTTGACGTCATTCAAGCAAGCGCCATCGCAATCGACGAAGTCCGCATCATAGAGGTCTTCCGGATAGAGGCACGTGATGGCCAAGGTGGCTGCATCATCATAATTACAGGCCCCTTCCTCAATACAACCGGCGCATGAGGCGAACCCACAGTCATTGACGGGATCACCAAAGTTGCAGGCAAACGAGAGGTCGCAGCCAGTGACCTCTGCGGCAGGAGCATCCCCACCATAGAGACATCCCTCCACCAAAAGGTTGGAGATGTCGGCATCGTAGTTGTCGGCTGCGGGGTCACCACAACAAGAGGCAAAGTCACATACAGCGTCGTTGTAGATGGAGGCTGTAGGATCGTAGTTGCAAGCGATCAGAACCATGCAACCCGCACAAGAGAGGTACTCGCAAGAACCGTCGTCATAATTGGCGCCGGCCGTGAAGTTGCATGCGCCGTTGTCCGTACATCCGCCGTACAAGCAAGTCCCATCATTGTAGGTCGACTGGGTCTCATAGTTCACCGCAGTCGGGTCAGTACACCCGCCAAATTCGCAGGATCCGTCGTCGGTCAATGCCGTTGGCGAGAAGTTGTCCGCGGCGGCATCCGTGCAGCCCACGCAAGACGTCCACTCACAGCTGCCGTTGTTTTCGGTGGCCGTGGCTTCGTAGTTGCACGCAGAAGGCGCGGTACAACCCGGCACCTCAAAGGCGTCACAAATGCCGTCACCGTCGTAGTCTGAAATGCAGTAACCCAAGCACGTGTATTCAGGGGCGGGGTACGTACAGGTGCCATCGTCCGTGTCTGCATTCTCGTCGAAGTTGCAAGCATCAGGGTCGACACAACCCGCATAGAGGCAGGACCCATCGTCCAACGAAGCGTTGCTGTCGTAGTTGTACGCTGCGGGGTCCGTGCAGCCTCCGTAAGAACATCCACCGTCGTCCACGTTGGCGCCCGGTGCGAAGTTGTCCGCTTCCGGGTCCGTGCAACCGAGGTACTGGCAGTCGCCACTCGGCAAGGTCGCCGTCACGTCATAGTTGTCGGCCGTAGGGTCGGTACATCCAGCGCAAGCGGTGTAATCACACACCACACCAGCGTCGGTAGCGTCCGGGTTGTAGTTGCAAGCCCCTGGCAGGAGGCAACCGGGGATTTCGTCGGGGTTGCACACGCCATCGCCGTCGGTATCAAGCAGGCAGTCTCCGTTGCAATCCACACTGGCAGAGGCCGGATAGCTGCAGCTTCCGTCGTCTGTGTTGGCCGTTGCACTGAAGTTGCACGCCGCATCATCGGTACAACCGAGGTATACACAGCTGCCGTCTTCGGTGTTGGCCGTCGGGTCGAAGTTCGAGGCGTCGGCATCGAGGCACCCGAGGTACAGACAGTTGGAGTCTGAATTGGCCTGCGGGTTATAGTTGTCGGCATTGGGGTCCGTGCACCCGGTGAAGACGCAGGAACCATCGTTGGTGTTGGCCTCAGCGTCGTAGTTGTCCGCTGCAGGGTTAATACAACCGAGGTAAATGCAGTTGGTGTCCAGGTTGGCCTGGGGGTCGTAGTTGTCAGCCGCTGGATCGGTGCAACCGCTGAAGATGCAGGACCCGTCATTGACGTTGGCCTCTGAATCGTAGTTGTCCGCAGCGGGGCTGGTGCAACCGAGGTATTCGCAGAGGTCGTCATTGGCGATCAGTGCACCGGGCTCGTAGTTGTCGGCTTCAGCATCTGAACAGCCCGCACAAGAGAGGTATTCGCAAGACCCATCATCATCGGTTGCGCCGAAGTAATTGCAGGCCATGACTTCGGTACATCCCAATACTTCGAAGGCGTCGCAAATGCCATCGCCATCGGTGTCGGTGATGCACTCGCCATTGCAATCGTACTCTTCCGAGTCATAGATGTCGGAGGGATATTGGCAACTGCCATCGTCCGTCAACGCCAAAGCATCATAGTTACAGGCGGCCTCATCGGTACAGCCGAGGTACTCGCAGCTGCCATTGTTGAAGGTCGCATCCGGGTTGTAGTTGGTCGCTTGGGCGTCGGTACAACCGGGCACCACACAGGAACCGTCGTCGATGCTCGCCAGGGGGTCGTAATTGCTGGCGTCCGCGTTGGTGCAGCCCACGAAAATGCAGGAACCATCGTTGTCCGTCGCCGCAGGGTTGTAATTCTCCGCGCCAGAAATCGTACAACCGTAGACGATGCAGCTGCCGTTGTCGAAGTTGGCATCCGCGTCATAGTTGGCCGCATCGGGGTTGGTACATCCAAAGAAGATGCAAGAGCCGTCATCGTCGTTGGCCGAGGGGTCGTAGTTAAACGCCGCTTCGTCCGTGCACCCGCTGAACAGGCAGCCTCCATCGTCGACATTGGCCAATGGGTTGAAGTTGTCCGCAGCAGCATCCGTACACCCGGCCGTCACGCACGAGCCATCCTCGTACACGGCACTGGCGTCGTAGTTGTCGGCTGTGGTATCGGTACAACCACACGGTGGTGGTGCCACGCCAGCGAGGTCTGCAGTTGAGAAGTTCGCCGTCACACGGACGTCGTTCTCGCCACTGCCTTCGATGAAGACTTGGTAGTTCAACACACCGCTGAGCTCGCCCGCCGTGGTGAACTGTCCCAGCAGCACTTCGAGGTCGTCTCCAGCGATGCCATTGGTGTACACATTGGTCACAAACCAGGCACCACCTGTAGCATCGTCCATGAGGATTTCTCCACCGGCATCAAAGCCAATGATCCAATTCTGCCCCGGGCTTTGGGCGCTTTGGACAGCCCCCTCTCCTGCCGCAGCATCAGGGGTGCCCTCAATGCCAATCGTGACCCAGCTGTCGTAAGCGAGGTCTGGGAAGCTCGAGAGCAACAAGGGGTTTACCCCACTCGCAAAAGTGCTGCCCAACACGTCCTGGTAGAAGGGTGCCGTAGAAGAGATCTGGAGCGGAAGTCCCTCATTGCCGTAAGCACTGGAGAGCATGTCGTCCGGATGGCTCACCGTCGCAATAACGCGCCATGTGGTCATGCCGTCGAGGGCACCGCCAGTGTGGTCGGCAACACGAATCAACCGCAAGCCATATCCGGACTGGTTGGTCTCGTAGTCATACACGTCGAGGCCGGCTGCCCCATCAGACGCACAGGAACAGTATTCACAACTGCCATCATCCTCGGTCATGTCGGGGTTGAAATTGCATGCGGTCTCATCGGTACAACCACTGAATTCGTCCTCATCGCAAATGCCATCACCATCGGCATCATTGAGGCAGTCTCCATTGCAGTCTACGTTCAAGGAGATGGGATACGTGCAGGATCCGTCTTCCACGTCGGCAGCAGCATCGTAGTTACAGGCACCGGGGTCCATACAACCCCCGTATTGACACGAACCGTCATCCTCATTGGCGAGGAGGTCATAGTTCAATGCACTGTTGTCCGTGCAACCGGGATAGATACAAGACCCATCGTCCAAGGAAGCTGTGCTGTCAAAGTTGGACGCAGCAGCATCCGTACAACCGGAGTACACGCAAGACCCATCGTCCACATCGGCGGTGGCATCGAAGTTCACCGCCTCTGCATCCAAACATCCACCATATTGGCAACTGTCGTCATCCAAGTTGGCGAGGGGGTCATAGTTCAACGCATCGCTGTCCAAGCAGCCGGGGAAAACACAAGTGCCGTCATCGAGGTTGGCACCGGGATTGAAGTTGACCGCTCCGGAGTCCGTGCAACCGGGATAAGTGCAGCTGCCGTCGTCTGAGTTGGCGTCTTCATCATAGTTGGACGCGTTCTCATCCAAGCAGCCTTCCAGGATACACGTACCGTCGTCTTCGTTGGCCGTGATGTCGTAGTTGGTCGCTTCAGGATTGGTACATCCTGGGAAAATGCAGCTGCCGTCATCCACATTGGCATCGGCGTCATAGTTCGCGGCCACAGGGATGGTACAACCCAAAAATTCGCAGGTGCCATCGTTCTGGTTGGCGCCGGCATCGAAGTTGTCCGCCTCAGGGTCTGTGCAACCCAGGTACAAGCAAGACCCGTCGTCGGTATTGGATGTCGGGTCGTAGTTGTCCGCCGTGGGGTCCACACAACCAAAGTAGATGCAGCTCCCATCGTCCACGTTGGCCGTAGGATCAAAATTCGAGGCGTCGTTATAGGTGCAACCGCTGATGACGCAAGAGCCATTGTTTTGGTTGGCCTCAGGATCGTAGTTGTCGGCTTCGGGATTGGTACATCCGGGCACGACACACGAGCCATCGTCCACATTGGCACCCGCATCGTAGTTCAACGCATTGGCATTGGTACACCCTGAATACAAGCAAGTCCCATTTTCAAATGCAGCATCCGCGTCGTAGTTGTCGGCCTCGGGGTCGAGGCATCCGCAGTTGTTGCCCCCCGTGCCTCCGGTAGAAACCACCGCGGTCAATTCGGGCTGGCCCAATCCTTCAGTTGTGAAGGTGAAGGCAGCACGCTCCTCTTCGGAACCATTGCCCAAGGGGAAAATCTGAATGGGCAAGGTGCCGGATACCACACCGGATGTGGTGAATTGAGCCACCAAAACCCGAAGCTCTGCATCGGGCACGCCGTTGAGGTTGGAAGAGGTCACAAACCATGCACCACCCACAGCGTCATCCATGCGCAGCTCTCCACCGGCATCGAAGTCGGCGATCCAATTCTGGCTGGGGCTCTGGGCACTTTGGACATTGCTGTATCCCGGAGGCGGCGTCTGGTCCAATCCAATGGTCACCCAGCTGTCGTAAGCCACATCAGGGAACGCTGGCAACAACAGCGGATTGATGCCGGTCCCAAAGGTGCTGCCGAAGGCATCCTGATACAGCGGCGCCGTCGATCCAATGACCAAGGGGTTGTTGCTGTTGCCGTAGCATGAGCTCAAGAGGTCCTCGGGCGCATTGGCCACCACATACAGGCGGTAAGTCGACATGCCGTCAAGGACACCTCCAGTGTGCGTCGTCACCCATTCCACATCCACGGCATACCCTGAGGTATCATCCGTGAAGGTCAGCTGCGTGAGGGTGTCGCCTTGAATCCAGGTCGTGTCCGTGCCATTACCGGCGCACGTGCAATAGTCGCAAGTGCCGTCATTCTCCGTGGCCAGGCCGTCATAGTTGCAGGCTGTCACATCGTTACATCCCAAGACCTCCTCTTCGTCGCACACGCCATCTTCATCGGCGTCGTTGAGACAGATCCCGTCGCAATCGAGGTAGTCCACGCCCCAGGTATCCAAGGCATCGGCGCAACTGCCATCGTCCGTATCGGCCGTGGCATCGTAGTTACACGCTGTGGGATCCATGCAACCGAGGTAGAAGCATGTGCCATCGTCGGTGTTGGCCTGGACGTCGTAGTTGGCCGCTGCTAAGTCCGTACAACCGGGGTAGAGACAGCTTCCGTCGTTCTCGTTGGCACCGGCGTCGTAATTGGCCGCTTCCGTATCCGTACAACCGGGATAGATGCACGTCCCGTTGTCGATCACGGCATCGGGGTCGTAGTTGCTCGCTGACGCATCGGTACATCCATCATAGATGCAGGTGCCGTCATTGAATTCGGCTGTGGCGTCATAGTTCGTCGCATCCTCATCGTTACATCCACCCGTGCCCACGACAATCGTTCCCGTCATGCCCAAAGAAGCCTGGTTGGATACCGAAGAGTTGTAGTTGTAGATACCGGGGACCGTGAACGTGAACGACCCAAGACAAGTGCCTTCGGTCGAACCCAGTACCGCGGGAATGGTAAACGGTTGTGGATTGTCAAATGGCAATCCAGTCAGCTGATCCGTGGTGGCATTGACGTTGTGCAAGCCCCCCACATTGACCCACACCACAGTCGCCCCTACTTCGAGGCTCAACACGGCCGGATCGTAATCAAAACTGCTGACCATCACCACGGCATCCGCGTCGATGTCGCAGGCATTGAAATAGATGCAATTCCCATCCTCATCGGTCGCCGCATCATCGTAATTCCATGCGGTCGCATCCGTACATCCCGCCACTTCCTCTTCATCACATACCCCATCTTCATCGCTGTCCGACAGACAGACACCCGCGCAATCGCGGAAGGGGTCAGGGAATGCACAGCTGCCATCGTCGTCGTTGGCCGCCACATCGTAGTTACAGGCCGCTGCATCGGTACAGCCCCCATAGAGGCAAGAACCGTCATCTTCTGCTACCCCTGAATTGTAGTTGTCGGCGTCGGGATCGGTACATCCTGTCGCACCCGATCCATCGGTGCCATCAAAGCTCAAGTGGAACCGCAAGTCTGATGCGCCCACACCATGTTCAAAGACCTGCACCAAAAATGTTCCTGAAATCTCACCGTCGGTGGTGACCTGGGCCAAAAGCACCTTCAAGTCATCACCTGCCAAACCATTGCTGTAATTCTGTGTCACGAACCATGCGCCACCCGTAGCGTCATCCATGACGAGATTGCCCCCTGCCTCGAAAGCGGCGACCCACGCCTGCGTGGGACTTTCGACCGTGCTGATCTCACCTTCTCCCGCTGCCGCATCGGGCTGTTGGGAAATGCCCACCGTCACCCACGTATCGTACGCCAGGTCCGGGAAGAATCCGAAGAGCAGTGGGTTGACTGCATTGGGGGTCGCCGCGCCTAAAGCGTCTTGATAGAAGGTCGTCGTGGTCGAGAGGTCCATCGGAAAGATGGCATCTCCACTGACGGACGAAACGATGTCGTCCGCATAGACACAGTCCATAAAGATTTGATAGGTGGTCATACCGGCCAAAGGGCCGCTATCGTGCTCCGCGACAACTTCGACGGAGAGACCATAAGCGGGGCCTTGTCCGTGGGCAAGAGCCACAGAGACAAGGCAAAAAAGAAGGGTAATCAGACGGTTCATGTGAGCACAATCTGGGTTGGGCAACCATAAATATACCCATTTATCGACGAAAAAAACAATTTCGTCCTGATAAAATCAACCCAGATAGAGCAAAGAAGCCCGTTCGTCCGGCCACAAAACGAACCCTCAGCGGGGGTTTTACCTCCGGATCACACCCCGTCCATCATCCGGCCCAACCCTCCGAGCACACTGCCTTCACCCTTGGATTGCCCCCCATTCGATGGGGCGTTCATCAAAATCCGATCGGCCAACCGGCTGAAAGGCAAGCTTTGCATCCACACAGTGCCATGTCCGCTCAACGTGGCCAGGAACAGGCCCTCCCCACCAAACAACATGCTCTTCAATCCTCCTGCAGCCTGGATGTCATAGGAAACGGTCGCGTCAAAGGCGACGATACACCCTGTGTCCACACGCAGGGTCTCTCCGCGCAACTCTCGCTTGATCACGGTTCCGCCGGCGTGAAGGAAGGCCAAGCCATCGCCTTGCAGCTTTTGAAGGATGAAGCCCTCGCCCCCAAAAAATCCAGCACCAATCTTGCGGTTAAAGGCGATGCTCACCTTCGTCCCCATAGCTGCGCACAGGAAGGCATCCTTCTGGCACAACAGGTCACCACCGAGGGCCGCCAGGTCCACCGGCACAATCTTGCCCGGATACGGCGCAGCGAAGGCCACATGACGCTTCATCGCTCCACGATTGGTGAAGTGGGTCATAAAGAGGCTCTCACCGGTCAGCAACCTTTTGCCCGCTCCGAAGAGCTTGCCCATAATGCCGCTGCCCGCTTCGGTCCCATCCCCCATCCGGGCTTCGAATTGAATGTCCTCTTCCATCCAGTTCATGGCGCCTGCTTCTGCAATGACGGTCTCCTGAGGGTCCAATTCGACCTCCACCATTTGCAGGTCATCCCCGTGGATGCGGTAGTCTATTTCGTGGCTGTTCTTCATGTCGCCTAATTTGCCGCTCCATTCACGACATGCGCAAATTCATCTTCCCCTGCGCCATCGCCCTCCTTTGGGCCGCATGCGCCACCCCTACTTCTAGCGAATCCATGAAGGCTTACGATTACCCGGACACCCGCACCGAAGCAGTATCCGACACCTACTTCGGCACTGAAGTCGGCGACCCCTACCGTTGGCTCGAAGACGACCGCAGCGAGGAGACCGGCGCGTGGGTTGAGGCCCAAAACGCCGTCACCCGCGGCCACCTGGACGCCATCCCCTTCCGCAACGCCATCCGCGACCGCTACGAGCAGATCTTCAACTACGAGAAGGTCGGCGCCCCCCGGAAGATTGGCGACCGCTACTACATCAGCAAGAACGACGGCCTGCAAAACCAAAGCGTATGGTACGTCCGCGACGGACTCGACGGCGAAGACCGCGTCTTCCTCGACCCCAACACCTTGAGCGAGGACGGCACTGTGACCGCCAGCCTCTCCAGCGCCTCCGATGACGACAAATACATCGCCGTCATGCGCAACGCCGCCGGCAGCGATTGGCAGGAGATTCGCGTGATGGACCTCGAGACCGGCGAGGAGACCGGCGACGTCCTCGAGTGGGTCAAGTTCTCCGGCGCCAGTTGGGTCGGCGACGGCTTCTACTACAGCCGCTACCCCGCTCCCGACGGCAGCGAATTCTCCGCAGAGAACACCTTTCACAGTGTGTACTACCACAAGCTGGGCACGCCGCAAAGCGAGGACGCGCTGGTCTTCCGCAACGACGACGAGCCCAACCGCTACCACTTCGCCTATGCCACCGAAGACAACCGGTTCCTCATCCTCAACTCGAGCACGGGAACAGACGGCAACAACCTCCACATCAAGGACCTCACCGACCCGAACGCCGATTGGCAGATGGTGGTGGACGGCTTCAACACCCGCTCCAACATCGTAGACCATATGGACGGCCGGCTGCTGCTGATGACCGACATCGATGCGCCGAAGTACCGCCTCGTCGCGGTTGACCCGGCCAACCCATCCGACCGCAGCACCTGGACCGACGTGATCCCTGAGTCGGAGCACCTGCTCGAAGGCGTCAGCACCGCCGGCGGCCAGCTCTTCGCCACCCACTTGAAAAACGCTTGCAACGCGGTCACCCGCTACGACGCCGACGGCTCCAATCCCCGCGAGATTGCCCTGCCCAACGCAACGGGCTCCACGGGCGGCTTCGGCGGCAAGAAGGACGCCACAGAGCTCTTTTACGCCTTCACCTCGTTCACCTACCCCACGAGCATCTTCCGCTACGACATGGCCACGGGCGAGAGCACGCCGTTTTACGTCCCCGACGTCGACTTCGACCCGGCAGGATACGAGAGCAAGCAGGTCTTCTACCCCTCCAAGGACGGCACGATGGTCCCCATGTTCATCGTCCACAAGAAGGGCCTCGAGCTCGACGGCCAACGCCCAACCATGCTCTATGCCTACGGCGGGTTCAACATCTCCCTCACCCCGAGCTTCTCCACGTCCAACATCGTGTTGCTCGAGCAGGGCGGCGTCTACGCCATGCCCAATCTGCGCGGCGGCGGCGAGTTCGGTGAGGATTGGCACGAGGGCGGCATGCTGCTGAAGAAGCAGAACGTCTTTGACGACTTCATCGCCGCAGGCGAATACCTCATCGCGGAGGGCTACACCAGCCACGACCGCCTGGCCATCGCCGGCGGTTCCAACGGCGGCCTGCTGGTCGGCGCCACCATGACCCAGCGCCCCGACCTGGCCAAGGTGGCCTTCCCGGCGGTGGGCGTGATGGACATGCTCCGCTACCACAAGTTCACGATCGGCTGGGGCTGGATCCCGGAGTACGGCTGCTCCGACAGCTCCAAGGTCCACTTCGACAACCTCTACGGCTACTCCCCGCTCCACAACCTGAAGGACGGCACGGCCTACCCCGCCACGATGTTCACCACG
>JADHLY010000013.1 GCA_016780385.1 Flavobacteriales bacterium | reverse complement strand
CGCTTGTGGAGGAAGCGCTGGGCCCAGCGCCGCAGCGGTGCGCCTGATCCGTCCTTGGCGGCGCGTTCGATGGTGGCGATGACCCCGTCGAACCGCACCTTGCGCTCTTTCGTCCCCGCCTTACCGGGAAGGACCACTGGCTTGTCGTCGCCATACAGAATCTTGGACAACGTGGCCTCATCGACGTCTCCCATGGGCGTCCGTGCGCTGTGTCCACCGTCTACCAGCAA
The DNA here is from genome assembly GCA_016780385.1 of Flavobacteriales bacterium. Taxonomy (GTDB): domain Bacteria; phylum Bacteroidota; class Bacteroidia; order Flavobacteriales_D; family Sanyastnellaceae; genus UBA8752. Next base: position 41,048 of record JADHLY010000013.1, on the reverse strand, counting down.
TGCGAGCACCACGTCGCGCGTCCATCCCGCTTTCAGTGCGCCCAATGGAGCGAGGCCACCCTGCCTGAGGTTCTTGGTCTCGTCGGGGATGATGAGGGAACGGTCGGCTTCCGCCACCTGGCCTAAGCCATTGCAACTGGGGCACGCGCCGTAGGGCGAGTTGAAGGAGAAGAGGTTGGGCTCGGGCTCGGGGTAACTGATGCCCGTGGTCGGGCACATCAGGGCACGGGAGAAATGCCGGGGGATGGCGTCATCGACCGGCAGGACCATCATGCTGCCCTTGCCCATCGCCAGTGCGGTGCGCACGGACCGCATGACGCGTTCGGTCTCTTCATCGGCCGGTTTGCCTTCGTCGTCTAACGCGGGCACCTCCGGCATCACGATGCGGTCGACCACCACCTCGATGTCGTGGACTTTGTAGCGGTCCACGCGGTAACCCGGTTCCAACTCGACCACCTCGCCGTCTACGCGCGCCCTGAGGTAGCCTTGCTTTTGGATGGATTCAAACAGTTCGCGGTAGTGCCCTTTGCGGCCCCTCACCAGCGGAGCGAGGAGCAAAAGGCGCTCTCCGGCATGGTCCTGCGCAATGCGGGCCAGGATGCCCTCGTCGGTAAAGCGCACCATGGGCTCACCCGTGGCGCTTGAATAGGCCGTGGCGGCACGGGCATACAGCACGCGCAGGAAGTCCAGCAGTTCGGTCACCGTGCCCACCGTAGAGCGGGGGTTGCGGCTGATCGTTTTCTGCTCGATGGCGATGACGGGACTCAGGCCGGTGATGCGTTCGACCTTGGGGCGCTCAAGTCCCCCCATGAACTGACGGGCGTAGGCGCTGAAGGTCTCCAGATATCGGCGCTGTCCCTCGGCGTGCAGCGTGTCAAAGGCCAGGCTCGATTTGCCAGATCCACTGACCCCGGTGATGACCACGAGTTTGTTGCGCGGAATCGTGACGTCGATGTCTTGCAGGTTGTTTTCTCCGGCGCGTTCCACCCGGATGATCCGCTCGTCTTGAAGGGAAGGGTAGACGTCCTGTGCCATAGGGTGGTTCAACAAGCGGGAGGGCCTGGGGTTTCCCCCTTAGTCAACTTGGCCTTCCACGGCAGGCTCCGCGGGCGGAATGCGGAAGCCGATGGCGGCCACCAGCAAAGTCATGATGGGAGAGACGTAGTTGAACACGCAGTAAGGCGCAAAGGCCAGCACACCCACGCCCAGCACACCGCTTTGGGCCACCCCGCAGGTGTTCCATGGTATGAGGACGCTGGTGACCGTGCCGGCGTCCTCGAGGGTCCGGCTGAGGACCTGGGGGGCGACGCCGCGCTGCTGGTAGGCTTCGCGGAACATGCGTCCCGGCACCACGATGGCGATGTACTGGTCAGCAGCGATGACATTAAACACAATGCTGGAGAAGGCCGTTCCGAACACCAAGGAGAACGTGCCGTGCACAGCGGTGAGGATGGCTTGGGTGATGCGCTCCAGGAAGCCCGCTGCTCCCATCACCGCGCCGAAGGTCAGCGCACAGATGATCAGCCAAACGGTGTTGAGCATGCCCTTCATGCCGCCTGCTGAAAGGAGGTCGGTCACGACAGGGTTGCCGGTTTCGATGGCGGTGTCTAGGGCTGCGGCCGACATGAGGGCCGTGAAGGCCGTTCCAAGGCGGGTCGGACCGAGGCCCAATGCCGGGCCGATGGCGTCTTCGGCCAATGTGGCGAGGAGGTCGGGCTGGGCAATGGCGGCGGCCACAGCGCCCCCGAGCACACCGAGAAAGAGCGCGGGCACGGGCGCGACGCGCCGGGCGATGAGGACAATGACCCCGACCGGCACGAGGAACAAGGCCCAGTGCAGGTTGAAGTGGCGGGCCAATTCGGCCTGCATCATGGCTGCCCTTCCCAAATCGGCCGATTCTTCTCCGGACCCCAATCCCGCGAAGGTGAAGACCACCAAGGCGATGAGGATGCTGGGCACGGTGGTCCACAGCATGAATCGGATGTGGGTAAAGAGGTCGGTGCCCGCCACGGTAGGGGCGAGGTTGGTGGTGTCCGACAGCGGAGAAAGCTTGTCCCCGAAATAGGCCCCGGATATGATGGCCCCGGCGATCCACCCTTCGGAGAGCCCCAAGGCTTGGCCAATGCCAATGAGCGCCACGCCCACCGTGCCGACGGTGCCCCAGCTCGAACCGGTGGCCAGGCTCACCGCGGCGCAGAGGATGCAGGCCGCAGGGAGGAAGACCTCCTTGGACAACACGTCGAGCCCCACGTCGATCAGGGTCGGGATGATCCCCGATACCAACCAGGTCCCCGCGAGGGCGCCGATCAGCAAGAGGATGAGGATGGCCCCAACGGCATCCCCAAGGGTGTCTTTGATTTTCTGTTCAAACAGCGTCCACTGTTGCCCTCGTCCCATCCCGATGGCCACGGCAAGGCCGGAAGCCAGGAGCAAGGCGATTTGGTTGCTGCCATAGCTGCTGTCTTCTCCAAACGCCAGCACATCGGCAGCCAGCAGCATCACCAATACAACAATGGGGAGCAGGGACAGGCCCAAGGATGGACGGGGAGTGGACATGGTCTTCGGGATTAGCGTCGGGTGACGTCGATGGCAAGGGTGGATGGCTGTATATCTTCCACCCGCGCTGACTTGCCGAGTCGGGCCTTGATTTCGGCGGCAAGCTGGGCCGAAGGCACCTCGGTTCTCGGGGTGCGCAACCCCTCAACGCGCAACCGGACCGGCTCCCGGTGGGGCATCCAGCGGCCTTTGAGGTGCTCCCAAGGGGAGAGGGTGACTTCGGCCCGCGCCACGGAGTCGAGCAGCTCGGCCTTGAGTCCGGTACTGGCTTCGGCGCCGACGAGTTCGATGTTAAAGACATAGGTCACCTGCCGCTCGTCTTGCATGGTGCGCAACAGCCACAGAAACGCCGCCAGGCCCAAGCAAACAGCGAAGGTCCTGCCGTGGATCGAACGCAATCCCGTGAGGCGCTTGCGTTCGGACATCAACGCGCTGCTTTGACGGCCTCTCCATCCGCGGCACCATCGGCAGAGATGCCACCGAGGTCCACCCGGATTTCGCCCTTGGCGACCTGGAGCAGCGCGGTTTTGTCGTTGACATCCAAGACTTTGCCGTGGATGCCGCCTACAGTGACCACCTTGTCACCTTTGGCGATCGATTCTCGGAATTTCCGGGCCTCCTTCTGCTTCTTCAGCTGCGGACGCATGATGAAGAAATAGAAGACCAACATGGTGCCCATGATGAAGACCAGGGTGCTGGTACCACTGGCTCCGGCTGCTTGGGCGAGGATGAAGTTGAATGCGTTCATAAACATCGAATCTAGGGTGTGGTTGGGGTTCCCGGTCCCATGACACGGGCAGAGAATGTCAACACTGTGGAGGACGGGATGGCGTTGCTCACGACCGTGGCGGATTCGGTCACGGAGCCTGAGCGGTTGCCCGCATCAAACTCAAGGGTGATGGTGCCTGTCGCTCCCGGTGCAATGGGCTCCGATGACCAGTCTCGGGCCACGGTGCATCCGCAGCTTGGCAGCACCTGGGCAATGACCAGGGGAGCTGCGCCGGTATTGGTAAAAGCGTATGAAGCCTGTGCCAATTCTCCTGCCGCCAGTATGCCCAGGTCAATGGAGTCTGTGGACCAGGCGACAGCGGGAGCCTGATTTGCACCGTCCTCACCTGGAATGTGGATGAACGAACTGTCTACGGCATCCGGAGCGCCGTGTTGGCAGCCCGCCAGCACCATGGCCAGCCATGCCAAGGTGCACAAAGGCCCAACGCGCCGATGGACCCCGCGCATCATCCGATCAGGCCCCTTCCGGTTTTGACGATGGTGCCATCCTCGCGCATGGCGTCAAAAAGTTTGTCGAGCACCCCATTGACGAAGGCCCCGGATTTCTCCGTGCTGTAAAACTTCGCCAGGTCGATGTACTCATTCATGGTCACTTTGAGCGGAACCGTTTCGAACGAACGGGCTTCAGCCAAGGCCATTCTCAGCAGGATGAGGTCGATGGTTGCGATCCGGTCGAGGTCCCAATTTGACGCAGCCTGCTCGATGAGGGCGTCGTGCTCGCCGGCCAAGTCCAACGTCTTGCTGAACAGGTTTTCGAGGAATTCACGGTCGTCCCCTTCTTCCTTCCACATGCCGCTCAAGGTCAGGTCGTCGGAATCTTCAGAAATGGTCTTGACCGTCTTGAGGACGATGGAGCAGGCCAGATCGAGGTCGTCGCTCCACATGATGCTCTGCTCTTCGAGCCACTCCTGCAAGGATTCATCGTTGACGATGTGCTTGCGGAACATCCGGTTGAGGGATTCGCGGTCGTGCTGGAAACCGCGCTCCTCGTTTTCCATGTACGCGATGTACTCTTCGCTGGCGACGAGGGACTTGAAGAGTTTCTTTACCATATCCTGCTCTTGGCCCCATCCCAAGCTGCGGTTGGCCGCCTCCTTGGCAATGGCCTTGCTCTTAATGATGACCCGCATGGGCTTGTTGTTGACGAACTTCGTGTTGGGGTGCAAATCCTCAGAAGTCGGCTGCTTCTTCATGCGGCCCTTCTCGATGCGCTCAATGGCGGCATCTTGAAACTCTCCAATCAGCATCAAGAGCAGGAGGTACAAATCGTACGTCTTCTCAAGGGACTTCATCAGGTGCTTGTGGGCATCCTGAACCGAGCCTTCTTTGTCTGCATGGAATGCATACAGAACGTGGAGCACTTTGATGCGAAGCTGACGGCGATTGAACATGTGAAATAGCGAGGGTCGAAAGGTCGGTCAAAGCGGCCGCTTTTTTGACATTCTCGTAGGGCGAATGGTGGTAATTTTGAACATGGGAGCGCGCCGTGCGTTCTTTCGTCGAACCCCATCTAGACATGCCATTGCTCTCCCGCTTCCGTACCTTCCTGTTGATGGGAACTTGCGTTGCTGTCGTTTCCTTTTTTGGCTGCGAGACGCCCATCACGGTGAGTATCCCTGATGCCGAGCCTCTGCTGGTGGTGGAGGGCAGGATCGAGCCAGGTCAACCGCCTGTGGTCTTGCTGAGTCGGTCACAGGATTACTTCGCGCCCGTCGATGCGACCTTATTGGGCTCCTTGTACGAAGGCGGTGGTACCGTGACGCTGACTGTGGATGGTGACGCCTTGGTGCTCGACGAGGTGTGTGCGGGTGCTTTGGGACCAGAAGAGTTGGCGCTCGCCGCTGCTGTGTTGGGCATACCCTCGGAAGTCCTCGCCCTGAGCAACTTGTGCGCCTACACCAGCTTTTCCACGCTGGGTGAAGTGGGGCGTACCTATGGCATTGAAGCGGTTTTGGATGGCGACACCGCCACCGCCGTCAGCAAGCTTAACCCTGCGGTTGCACTCGACAGTGTGTGGTTTGAGGTGCCGGGCAACACCGATTCACTCGGCTTTATCTATGCCAATTTTGAGGATCCGGATTCATTGGGCAATGCCTACCGTTGGAGCGCCATGCGCGAGGGAAAGGACCCGGGATTTCTGTACACTTCAATTTCGGTGATTGAGGATGCCCTGTTCAACGGCCTCGCATTTGAGTTCTCTCAATTCCGACCGGTCACAGCCGAAGATTTTGAGGAAGATGCCAATCCCGATGAGATTGGCTTTTACAAAACGGGGGACACCGTCATCATCCGATGGGACCACATTGACCGCGGTGCTTTTGAGGCCATCGCGAGCATGGAAGAGCAGATACAGGCCCAAGGTTCTCCTTTTGCCAACCCTGCAGATGTGGCGTCCAATATCAACGGCGGAATTGGCCTGTGGGTGGCGTATTCACCTTTTGTGGATACGGTGATTTGCATCCCCTGACGGCAAGGCGGAAATTGCCGCCATGCGTTTATCACTTTTGACAACAGTGGCATGGGCGGCTGGGGCCTCCTTGAATGTCGCCCTCCATGCACAGACCGTGGATCATGTGGATGTGTTCCGGGATGCCGCTGTGGTGACCTGGAGCGCCGATGCCGGTGATGAAGGCGGCCGCATCGCGCGCAGTTTTCATGGCTCTGCTGTCGGCGATGTACTGTTGTTTCCGGGTGGTGCACTCGACCAATGGGGCGCTGTACGCATGGATGTCGCCCCTTGGCAGACCGATGCAGGTGAGGGGCAGTTGCGCGCGCTGACCGACATGCTGGAAAATGCCCGCGTTGAGTGGGCTTTGAAGCAGGCCCAATTGCAGCTGGTCGAAGAAGACTTGGCGCTGTTGCGGGCCAACCGGAAAGTGGGTGGAACCTCGGAAGCGGTGCTGGTGGAAGACCTCGTGGAGGTGGCCGATTGGATGCACGACGAGATGAAGGACCTTCTGTTTCGGCAGGTCGAACTGTCCATGGAGGTCGAGGAGAAGCGGGCGGAAGTTGAAGCTTTGACCCAACAAGAAAGAGAGGCTCAGCCCCGATCGGCTTACCATTGGAAGGCCGATTGGCCGGCGGGTGCCACAGGCGATGTGGCGACCCAAGTCACCGAGTGGAGCGGCGGCCAGTACTGGACACCCAGCGATGTCTTGGAGTTGAACACCCAGTCAGCCACGCCAAAATTGGTCTGGAACCGACGGGCACAGGTACACCTCGATGTGCCCGTTACCGGCAAGGCAGTCCCTGTTCATTTCCACGATGCACGCTATGGGGGCCTCTCGGAAAGGCCGGATGCCCGCCCCCAGACTATAGAGGGCTATGACCGCAAAGTCCGTGATGCATCGTACCTCGGACTGATGTCGGCCGCCCGTTCGGAGGCCGCGTCTGTGCGCCCAGGCACCCGTTGGACCCTGACCGACCAGAAGATTGGTCCGGATTGGACCCGCAATGTCAGCCTCGGTGCAGAAGAGCTTGCCCCGACCTTGCGCTTCTACACCGTACCAAGGCAGTCTCCCGTGGTCAACTTGCGGCTGGCCCTTCCCCGGCCAGCACAACCTGTGGCGGAGGCCGAGCAGGCCTTGCTCATGATCGATGGTGTCCCTGTGGGCAAGGTCTGGCTGAGTGAAAGCGGCGACAGCCTGCTCATCGATGCGGGCGCGGCGCGCGCTTGGACGGTGGAGCGCCGTCGTGAAGCTGCGCTGTGCGGCAAGTCTTCATTGGGCAACCGCATCAAACATCATCGGGCATTTCGCATCACCGTGACCAACCGAAGCGATCGGGCAGGCGAGGTGGTGGTTGAGGAGCCCTTGCCCATATCCAATAGCGCAGAGGTCGAAGTGGTCGCTGAAACTTTGGATGGCGGCAAGCTGGACGAAGCGTCGGGCATCGTGCGGTGGACGGTCTCGCTTGCGGCTGGAGAATCGCGTACCCTGCAGTTCGCCTACGACGTGAGCCACGGGCGGGATGACCGCGTGCCCGATTTGGATTAAACCGGTCGCATCAGCCCTTGGGCGACGGCTTGGGCCGCGCCGCGTTTTGAGAGGACGCTTCTGAGCGCACTGTGTTCCTCTTGCTGGGCCCGCGTGCCTTCGGGAGAAAGTACCGTTTCTATGGTGCGCGCCAATTGAGTCGGCGTGCAGTCGTGTTGGATGCGCTCGGGCACCGCTTCGCGGTCCAGAATGAGGTTGACCAATGAGATGAAACGCACTTGGGTGAACCACTTGGCCAAGCGGTAGGTGAAGGGGCTCGTGCGATAAGCCACCACCTGCGGCAACCCGGACAACGCAGCTTCCAATGTGGCGGTGCCGCTGGTGATGATGCCCCCTGAGGCATGGCGATACAAGGCTGCGGTCTCGCCAAAAAGGACCTTGAGGTCCGTGGGGTAGTCTTCGGGCTTCCTGCCTGGAGCACCCGCAATGACGGGGGTCCAGTCCGAAAGCGTGCTGGCTGCTTCCACCAGACAGGGGAGCATGCGTTCGATTTCCTGCGGGCGTGATCCAGGGAGCAACGCCAGGATCGGGGCCTCTGCATGCAGTCCACATCGTTGCCGCCATTCGGATGCTGATTCCGCTGAGGGCGGGCCGGGTAAGGCGTCCACAAGGGGGTGCCCGACGTATTCCACATCAAGGTCGACTTCAGCGTAGTGTTGTTCCTCGAAGGGGAGGATCACATACAAACGGTCGAGGTCGCGCGCCATGGCGTGAATGCGCCGCCGTTTCCATGCCCAGACCTGCGGCGCGATGTACATGTCTACCGACCAACCGAGTCCATGGGCCCATTTGGCCATCCTCAGGTTGAAGCCCGGGTAGTCGACCACAAGGATGCGGTCGGGATTAAAGGCGGCAATGTCGTCTTGAACCCGCCGCATGAGCGCACGAAAGAACCCCACCTTGCGGATCACCTCGGCGAACCCCATGACGGAGGTGTTGCGCACGTGTTCCACCAGCGTCATGCCTGCTTGAGCCAAGGCGTCTCCACCCATGCCCCGGACTTCCAAGTGGGGGTTTTGGGCCTTCAAAGCGCCCAATACTGCGGCGGCATGCGCATCCCCGGAAGGCTCCCCAGTGAGGATGTACAGCCTGCCGAGGGGGCGCGATGCTTCGGGCGTAGCACTCATTCTCCGTATTGCAAAAAGACGATGCCGATGACCATGACCACCATCACCAGCATGGTGCCGCGTGCGAAACGGTCCATCTCGCGGCGGTAGGCCAAGTGAAAGGTGGGCACAATGGAGAGCACGCAGAGGCTGATGATGCGGTCCTTGTACAGGGGGCTTCCCAAGAAAACTTCGCGGTGGAAGTAGGCGAGGGACGCGTCCTGGGTCCAGCCCCAAATCACCCCGAGCAGGAGGTAGCCCAGCAGGGCAGAGGCGATGCCGGCGAGGGCACCGGCGGGCAAGTTGTCCAACCCTTTACTGCCCATGGCCGAGGTTCCAGCTGTTGAGGGTGCCGATGGTATGGTGGGCGGTCAGGTCGAATTGGACCGGCACGACACTCGCATATCCCTGTTGCAGGGCATGGATGTCGGTGTCTTCGCCCTTGTCGGGATTGTGGAATTCGCCGCGCATCCAGTAATAGGGGCTCCCGCCCGGAGTCTCCCGCTGGTCGAAAGTATCGCGCCAATGGCCCATGGCCTGGCGGCAAATCCGGATCCCCTTGAGGTCCTCTGGAGCCACTTTGGGAATGTTGACGTTGAGGCAAGTGCCCTGCGGTAAACCGCGCTCGAGGACTTGGCGAGCCACGGTCTTGGCGACGGCCACCGAGGCGGAAAAATCGGCGTCCCAGCGCTCGTCGAGCAGTGAAAATCCGACCGAAGGGATGCCGCACATGGCCCCTTCCACGGCCGCTGACATCGTGCCGGAATAGATCACATTGATGGAGGCGTTGCTCCCGTGGTTGATGCCCGAGACGAGGAGGTCCGGCAGGTTGTCTTCGCCGAACACCTCGGCCACGGCCAGCTTGACGCAGTCCACCGGCGTGCCGGAACACGCATGCGCTTCTTTCACGCCCCGACCAAACTCAAAGGGATGCAGCCTCAGAATGCGGCTAAAAGTGACCGCGTGGCCCATGCCGCTTTGGGGGCTGTCGGGGGCGATGACATAGACGTCCCCAAATTCGGTCATCGCACTGGCCAGGGATTGAATGCCCTTGGCGGTGATGCCGTCATCGTTGATGATGGCGATGCGGGGTCGGGAGGTGGAGTCTGTGCTCATGCTTGAAGGGGCGTGCGCTTGAGTGCTTCGAGGAGCCAAGCCCAATATTTGAGGGTAGAAGAGATGGACGCACGCTCATCGGGACTGTGGGCACCGAGGATGGTGGGGCCAAAGCTCACCATGTCGAGCCCGGGGTAGCGGCTGCCGAGAATGCCACACTCCAGGCCGGCGTGACAGGCCAGGACGAGGGGTTCTTCTCCGTGCAATTCGCGGTACAAATCGGCCATCATGCGCACGACTTCGCTGTCCGGGTCAGGGGTCCATCCAGGGTACGCTCCACCTCGAGAGGCAGAGAGTCCGGCCATGGCGAAGCCCGCCTCAATGCGCCGTGCCAGGTCCATCTTCTCGGTGTCGACAGAACTGCGGGTGAGACAGTGCACTTCCACAGCCCCATCGCTGAGCTTGATGCGGGCCACATTGTTGGAGGTCTGCACCAAACCGGGAATGTCCGGGCTCATGCGGTCAATGCCGTTGGGGCAGATGTCCAAGGCGGAAAGTAAGGCAGAGGCCGCTTCGCCGGAGAGCACTGCAGAAGGAGCCGGTGCGTTTGAGAGCACGACGGTCAAGCCGGGGTCGGTCGTCTTGTACTCGGCCTTCATGGCGGAGATCAAATCGGTGAGGTCCCCAGTCCAATCCGCGGCGGACCGGCTGGAGGCGACGACCGCTCCGGCCTCCCGGGGGATGGCGTTGCGGAGGCCACCGCCATCGAGGCTGCTCAATTCCACAGCATCACGGCCTCCGTTGTGGAGCATCATTTCGCGCACCAACCGAACCAACAACTTGTTGGCGTTGGCGATGCCTTTGTGGATGTCCATGCCGCTGTGGCCGCCGCTGCCTCCTTTGACGGTGATGGCGATGCCATGGCCACCGGAAGCCGGTTGGGTAGGGAAGGTGCCAGAGAATCCGAGGTCGATGCCGCCTGCGCAGCCGATGCCGATTTCCCGGTCGTCTTCCGTGTCAAGGTTGAGCAGGATGTCGCCCTTCAGCCAGTTTTGCTGCAATTCCAAGGCGCCGGTCATCCCGGTTTCTTCATCAATGGTGAAGAGCAATTCAAGGGGCGGATGGGCGATGTCGGTGCTCTCCATCAGCGCCAACATGGTGGCCGCACCGAGTCCGTTATCCGCGCCCAATGTGGTGCCGTCGGCACGGACCCAATCGCCGTCGACATGCATGCGGATGCCTTCGGTTTCGAAATCAAATACGGTGTCGTTGTTCTTCTGACAGACCATGTCCACGTGGCTCTGCAGAATGACCGTCTTGCGGTTTTCCATGCCCGGAGTGGCGGGTTTACGGACCAGCACGTTGCCCACAGGATCGGAGGAGACATCGAGTCCTGCCGCATTGGCGAGATCGGTCATCCATCGGCAAACAGCGGCTTCTTGTCCAGAGGGACGGGGGATGGCATTGAGGTCAGCGAACCGACCCCAGAGGGCCTTTGGTTCCAATTGGCGTACAGCTTCGGACATGGCACGAAATTCGGCCAAAAATCGGGGGGCACCATGTCATGGATCGCACTCCATGCCAAAAGCCGCCAACAAGACCAGCAGGTCCGCACTCGAAACGAGGCCATTGCCGTCGACATCCTGCGTACAGTCTGTGTTACAACCGAATTCGCTGAGCAACCCGAGCAGGTCGTCAATCGCCGTGATGCCGTCTTGGTTGATGTCGCTGGAACACGGCGCGAGCTCAGCGCCGGAGACGAAGCCGTCGCAATTGACATCACCACCGAGTGGTGCCAGCGGTGCTTGTGGGTAGAAGTTGGCGTCGCCGTCATGGCAGTCGTCGGCGTTGGTGACCCAGCCTGGCGGGGGCACGCCGCAGAAGCCTTGAGCGGTCCCAGGGGTATCGTCTCCATAGCCGTCTCCGTCGGCATCTGGCCATGCCAGCGTCGGGAAGAAACAGCTGTTGTCATCTTCGGTAGCACCGGCGAGGAAGTTGCAGGCATCGGGGTGCGTACACCCGGAGAATTCATCGCCGTCACAGACCCCATCGCCATCGGCATCGCCGCCGAGACAATTTCCAGAGCAGTCGAGTCCCTCTTCTGGGAACGCACACGAGCCATCGTCACAGAGCGCGAACAGGTCGAAGTTGCAGGCCGCCGGATGGGTGCAGCCGGAAGTGGCGATGCAGGAGCCGTCTCCCAGCGTGGCGGCGGGGTCAAAGTTGCACGCGAGGCTGTCGGTGCAACCATAGCAAGAGAAATCGCATGCCGCAGGCCCATCGGCGAGCGGGTCGAAGTTGCAGGCCGAGGGCAACATGCAGCCCGCGTGGGCCACAGGTGGAAGGCATACCTCACTCTGGAGCACGCTGCTGAAGTTGGGGTTGAATTGGTGGAACAGGGTATCGCCGAGGCAGGTCAAGGTGACGGATGCCCCGAATTCTGGGCAGGGAGTCCAACCATTGGCTGAGAGGTCCTGGATTTGAAACATCCTGCAGCCGGCATCGAGGCAGAGGTTCCACGTCTGGCCGCCTTGCGGGACCCCACCTGCGGCGATGGAAAGTCCGCCCGGGCTTAAGCTCCAGCTCGTTTCTTCGGGCGCACAGTCGGGTTGGATGTGGATGGCCAAGGGGTAGCACGTCGGCTCACAAGAACCATCGTCGAACACGGCATTCGGGTCAAAGTTGACCGCATAGGGGTCCTTGCATCCACCGCCATCCAGGTCGGAAAGACAGAGGGCATACTCACCTTCAACTTCGGTGGATGGCGCCGAGAGAAAGGGAGCGTCATCACCGAGTGCGGTCAAGCTGAAGTCGAGCCCTGTGGCGCAGTCCGCCATCAGGCTCTCGTAACCGCTGAGTTGGTCACGGTGCACCTCAAAAGTGATGCAGTCTTGCGGGAGGCACAGCGTGTCCGAAACCGTGGAAAGGGCAGGCAGCCATCCGCTGCGGTAGAGCACACGTCCCATCGGGTCCTTGAACAGCCAACCATTTTGCGAACCGAAGCAGTCTGAGGCAAAGGTCAAGACCACTTCAGTGCCGCCCTCGATGTGCAGCACCTGCGTGGCCCTTGTGTTGTTGGAGGTGCGCGCGTCGGCGCTGCCGTCGACCGACGAGATGATCACGGACAGGTCGGCCCACCCTCCGGGCTGCTCCAGCGGGGTGAGGTACAGGTGGGCGCTGTCACCCGGTGCAATGGTGCCGTTCCACACGGTGTCCGCCGATTGTCCGCCGAAATACCCGTATTGCAGGTGCAATTGGTGGATGTCGGTGGTGCCGAGGTTGATGACCGGAACGACAATTTCCGGCGCGGCCTCACAGGTGGCGCCCCGCGGAGAAAGCATGCGGCCCAAAGCGGCATCCTTTTCGGGAGGAGACGGCAGTTCAAGGGTATACAATCCCCTGCCGTACGTGCTGGCGATGAGGCGTCCAGAAGGTGCGTGAACCAGCATGTCGGAGACGACCACGTTGGGCAGGCCGGTCGAAAGCCGCTCCCATTGGGCGCCCACCGCGCTGCTCAGTGCATACACCCCGACATCGGTTCCTGCATACAGGGCGCCGGTTTCCCGGTCTGTCGTCAGGCAGTTGACAGGGGCAGGGGGCAGGCCTTCACTGACATTGGTCCAGTTCACCCCACCATCCTGGCTCTCCAAGACCTTGGTCGAGTCGTTGTAGTTGGACAGGCTGATCCACAGGTGGTCTGCGTCTTCTGGGGAGACCAACACGTCGGAAATCCAGGAAAAAGCGTTCGGGGGGTCGAGCTCTGAAAAGGTCTGGCCATCTGTTGAGCGGAAGAGCTCGTACTCCTTGACGGCATAGATGCGGCTGATGTCGCTCGGGGCCAAGGCCAAGTCGGTACACGGGCCACCCGGCAGCACTTCAAGCGCCGCCCAATCCGTTCCGCGGTTGGTGGAGCGATAGACCCTGTCCTTGGCCATGTAAATCCAGTCGGGGTTGAAGGGGCTGACCTCCCAAGGGGTGAGCCAAGCGCCTTGGCCATCCTCGTCACTGCCCGCATTTCCCGCAATTTCTTGAAAGGCATTGCCGCCGTCGTCCGATCGAAAGACCTGACCATAGTACAGGGAAGCGTAGACGAGCTCCGAGAGGGCACCGTGAAAGGCGCATTGAAACCCATCACCGCCAAGGACGTGCTCCCAGCTGCCCTCATGCTTCATGAAGGTGCCGTTGTCTTGGGTGCCGACAATGAAGCGGTCTATGGATTGCGGATCGAGGTCCACCCGGTAGGCCTGCGTGATGGCCAACCCCGCGCTCATGTCTTCGGCAGTCCCTCCCTCAGGGTCAAACACAAAAGCGCCGCCATCATTGGCGACGAGCAGCCTGCCGTCTTCCAAATACTGCAGCCCGTGTTGGTCGGCATGGAGGTAGGGCAAGGCGCCCCCGGCATACCAATGGCCTTCACACGCCCAGGAAGTCCCTCCGTCAAAAGTGCCCCACAAGTTGATGCCGCCGAGGTGCACGCGGTCCGGGTCTTCGGGGTGAACGGCCAAGGTCAGGTCATACCAGGCTTGGCCTCCGGAATCCTCACCTCCGACGGTCCACCCCAACAGGTTGGGGCCATCGCCGTCCAGCATTTGGGCCGACCATGTCGATCCGCCGTCCGTGCTCCTCCAGAAACCAGCAAAGCCTTGGTCGCTGTTTTTGCCCGCTACGGCGTACACCGTGTCGGGCGCAGAAGGGGCAAAGGCCAATGCGATGCGGCTCAGGCCGAAAGAAGTGCCGTCGAGGCTGTTGACCGTCCAAGTGGCTCCGGCATCGAAGCTCTCGGCGACGTTGTTGCCAAAGGCCCCGGCGAGCAAGTGGGCGGGATCTGCCGGATCGAGTTCCAATGAGGCATAGTCACCGGTCAGCGTGCGGATCCAATTGTCTCCGCCATTGATGCTGCGGTAGATGCCCAGGCTGGAGCTGGTCCACAGCGTATCGGGATGCTGGGGGTGGACCAAGATGCGGGTCAAGGTGCGGCCCATGTGGGCGCCCCAATCCAATCCTGTCTCTTCCCAAGAGCCGCCACCGTCATTGCTTTTGAGGATGCCGATGGAGCGGGTGTCGCCATAATCGCCGTCCCCCGTTGCGATCCACATCTGGTCTGCGTCGAATGGATGGAAGGCGATGTCGGAAACACCGATTGAGCCCAGTTGGTCCGTGCCCATGGGCGTCCAGGCTGCTCCGCTATCGGTGGTGCGCCAGAGGCCGCCAGAGGGCGCGCAGGCCCACCATTCTTCCAAGGCATCCTGTCGGGCGACCAAGCGGTTGAGCCTTCCGTTTCCACCGAGGCCGGTGGGGCCCAATGGTCCGGCATAGGCCCACTCCGGGTCGGAAATACTGCGTTGGTTTGATTCTGCAAGCCTGTCTTCCTCTGCGCGCTGCAAAGCCCGCTGTACCACGGCATTGGGTGGGCGCATCCCTTCAGCATCCACCCGCGGCCCCATGAAGTCCAGCCAGCGTTGGAAAGGCTTGAATCCCTTGCTGCGGCTACCGGGTTCGAGGGAGGCGGCATTGAACTGTTCAACGACTGAGTCCAGCGCCACACTGCCGTCGCGCATGCCCACGCTCCAGTGGTCAGTCTCCTGCGCCTGCGCGTGCGCCAGCGACACCGCCGCCATGAGGAACAGGGCAGGCAGCACCTTCCACCACCCGAGACGGGCGTGCAGCACGGGGGCTGTTTGGAGGGTTGCGCGGGGCATTGCGTATTCAGTGTTTCAATCCCCGGTCAGGAGGAAGGGTCAATTCGAACAGGGCAGTCCAAACGCTCCGAGGAGAATCAGGAAGTCCGCCACATCCACGCCGGGAATGCCGTTCAAATCGAACGTACAATCCGTGGCGCATCCAAACTCGCCGAGGAGCAGGAGGATGTCATTGACGTTCACAAGACCATTGTCATCAAGGTCTCCGGGGCAATCGCTCTCTTCTTCTGGAGAGAGTGGGCCTCCGCTGCAATCGTTGTCGACGCCATCCTGCGTCCCTGGCGCGCCAGGATAGACGTCATTACGGGAATCATCGCAATCGGTTGCGTTTGTGACGTATCCGATGAGGTCGTTTTCACATCCGGTGGTGTTCACCGCGGCATTTCCGAAGCCATCACCGTCTGCATCGGCATAGAGGAGGTCGGGCTCCACGCACGATCCGTCGTCGATGGCCGCAAACTCCATGTAGTTGCAAGCTGTGGGGTCGGTGCAGCCCAGCGCTGCTGTTATTGTGAAGTTGGCATTGCTGACATCGAAGAAGACCGATCCGTGGCCTTTGACCTTGATCCGGGCGCTGGACGTGGCCACAGCCGGCAGCAATACGGTGGCTTCTCCCGTGTTGGGGACGCCGTCTGCCAACATGTAAGGCCAGGAGTATCCACCATCGGTGCTCAAGTAGATGTCCACTTCAGCGCAATTGACATTGCCGCCATCAGTGCCGGCTACACTCCACAGGACGTCGAGGTCAGAATTGCCAGGGCGGGAGATGTTGGTGTTGGGGTAGGTGACCACAAACGGTCCGGTACTGGCATCGATGAAAAAAGTCTTAGTGGCGACCGCGACACCACCGCAAGTGGGGTTGTTGTCGCGGACTGTGCACTTAAAGGTCATTGTCCGGTTGTAGTCCGGCAGGTGTTCTCCAAAAGACACCTGGTTGTTGAGGAGTTTGTCTGGCTTCGGGATGACCCGCGTGGGTGAAGCGACCGGCGCGAATGAGCGCACACATGGGGCGTTGCCCGATGGGTTGTCGAGGTTGTTGTCCCCAACCGTGGTGGAGGGACCGAGGTTGTACTGTTCCCAACTGTAGGTCAAGACATTGCTCGGGTTGGGGTCACTGGCCGTGGCGGTGAGCTCAAAGGGCGTTTCCTTGGGGATGCTGAATCCACTGCTGCCCACGGACACCGTTGGCGCAGAGTTGCCACTGGTGATTTGGGTGGAACAGCTGTTGCCGAAACCGCTGTGCAAGTAGTCGGTGCCTTCGATCAAGCTGTGGACGTGGTACACGTCGTCGGAATACGTCTGCAGGTTGGGGGCGCAGATGCCGCTGTAGCTCATGATGGTGGAGCCGCTTCCGGGCTCGTAAGCCGCGGAGGCCGAGCGGTTGCCACTGCAGGAGTTGTTGAAGGTGTGGTTGCAGCCGAATTGGTGGCCCATCTCATGGGCGACGTAGTCGACGTCAAAAGCGTCCCCGACCGGGGAGGGCAATCCCGTCACACCGCCCGCCTTGAGGCTGGTGCAGACCGAACCGAGGTAGGCGACGCCCCCGCCACCCGTCCCGAATACGTGACCGATGTCGTATCCGTTGAATCCGATGATGTCGTCAATCGTGCTTTGGTTCTGGGAAAGCATGGCCCCCACATTGTTGTTGGTGTAGGGGTCCGTGGCGCCATTGAGGAAGATGAGTTCGTCGTTGTCGGGAATCAAGGTCAGGCGAATCGCCAGCTCGGGTTCGGCGATGCTGTTCATCCGGTTGATGGAGGTGTTCATCGCGGCGAGCACAGAAGTAACGTTGCCGCCGTGGTACTGCCCGTACTCTCCAGTACAGGCGAGCGCCAGCGAGTAGTTTCTGCGGGTCTGACCATAAGGTGGACCCACACGCTGGGTGATTTTGCCATCGTCGAGGCGGCCCGAGCCGTGGGCTTCTTCGCCCTTGCCTACGCCCATGGTGCGCACGTCGCAGTCCAGGCGGCGCTTGTCTGTGGCGGCCATGAATTCAGCACGTGTGTAGACCATGAGTTGGTCATATTCGCCCACATTCCACGGGTCGATGTAGACCGTGCCATTCGGGGTATGCAGGATGCCGTGAAAGCCCCGGGGGCTCAGGTCAATCCTGCCGAAGATGAGGCTGTTGCGCTCTGATTGGACGATGTAGCTGCTGATTTCGGGGTACTTGGCCGTCAGCTCGGGGGCCATCACATCCGAGCGCACCGCCCTGAATGGATGGGCTTCCCACCCCCGATCATTGCCGGCGGTAACGGGCAAGGTCAGTCTACAAGTGCTCTGGTCCAGTGTCCTGCCGTTTCCCGTCGTGGGGTCCCATTCTGCAGGCGCTCCATCCAGCACTGTGGACAGCATAGCGTGGTCGTAAGCCACTGCCCGAGCTGCGTCGATGGTTTGCCGGGATTGTGGACGGTTTGCCTGTCCGCTTTCCCACCTTGCATCCTTGGTCATTGGAGCGGTTTGGTGCCACTGACCGACTGCTTCGGATGCGGTCATCATCAAGATGGCAGGTACGATAAGTAAGGTGCTGAAACGGTGGTAAGGCATGTCCATACAACAAGATAGCGTCGATTTTGCTTCGCATGGGCACCCAACAGGGGGCTGCTGGGGCATGAGATTTGTCATTGTCGATGGGAAAGTATCGGTAAGCATGTGGAAAACGGGGGGGCAATTCACCACGGGAACCCCACAAAAACCAGTACTTTTCCTTTCCTCACATCAGGAAGGTAGAGTGGCGAATCAAGCAAAACAGGATTACACCGAGAGTGACATTAAGTCACTTGATTGGAAGGAGCACATCCGCCTCAGACCGGGCATGTATATCGGTAAGCTGGGGGATGGTGTCAGCGCGGACGATGGGATTTACGTATTGCTCAAAGAAGTCATCGACAACAGCATCGATGAGCACCTCATGGGCAATGGCAAGACCATTGAAATCAGCATTCGAGAGGGGGCCGTTCAGGTCCGTGATTATGGCCGCGGCATCCCGCACGGGGCCGTCGTGGATTGCGTCTCCAAGATCAACACTGGCGCCAAGTACAGCGAGGGGGCTTTCAGCAAGACCGTAGGACTGAACGGGGTCGGTACCAAGGCCGTGAATGCCCTGTCCACCGAGTTCAGGATTGAAAGTTTCCGCGAAGGAAAAGTAAAGGCGGCCCGGTTCGAGTTGGGCGTACTGCAAGACGATGAGGCGGTAACCGCCACTTCACTGCGCAACGGAACCCGAACGTGGTTCCGTCCGGATCCGACAGTATTCAAGGGCTATCAATACCGCCGCGAGCACGTCGAGCGGCTGTTGTGGAACTACGCCTACCTAAACAGCGGACTCACACTCGTATTCAACGGTGAAAAGATCCACAGCGAGCACGGACTCAAGGATCTGATTACCCAGAATTTGTCTGCAGAACCAGGCTATCCCATCATTCACCTCAGGGGAGACGACATCGAGGTGGCATTGACCCACACGCAGGCTTATGGCGAGGACCACTACAGCTTCGTCAACGGCCAATACACCACCCAAGGCGGTACGCACCAGAAGGCCTTGCGCGAAGCCTATGTTAAGGTGGTGCGCGATTTCTATCAGAAAGAATACGACCCCGGCGACATTCGGATGGGGTTGATGGCCGCTGTGGCTGTGCGGGTTCAGGAGCCGATATTTGAATCGCAGACCAAGACCAAGTTGGGCTCCTCCGAAGTCCGTCCTGGCGGCACGAGCATGCGCTCCTTCGTCTACGATTTCCTGAAGGTCGAGCTGGCCAACCACCTCCACCGCAATGCCGATACGGCAGAGGCCTTGCTGAAGCGCATTCTTCAGAGTGAGAAGGAGCGCAAGGACCTGGCGGGCATCAAGAAGCTGGCCCGCGAACGCGCCAAGAAAGCCAGCCTCCACAACAAGAAACTGCGGGATTGCCGTGTGCACTTGACCAAGAAGCACGCGCGGGCGGAGGAGTCCATGTTGTTCATCACGGAGGGCGACAGCGCTTCGGGTAGCATCACCAAGGCGCGGGACGTCAACACCCAGGCGGTGTTTTCGCTCAAGGGCAAGCCGCTCAACTGCTACGGCCTCACCAAGAAGGTGGTGTACGAAAACGAAGAATTCAACCTCCTGCAAGCCGCCCTCGACATCGAAGACGGATTGGATGGCTTGCGGTACAACCAGGTCATCATCGCAACGGATGCCGACGTGGATGGCATGCACATCCGCATCTTGTTGATGACCTTCTTCTTGCAGTTCTTCCCCGACCTCGTGCGGAAAGGCCACCTCTACGTGTTGCAGACCCCTCTGTTCAGGGTCCGCAACAAGAAAGAGACCCGCTATTGTTATTCGGAAGAAGAGCGCATCAGTGCCATTGCAGCTTTGGGACCCAAGCCTGAGATCACGCGATTCAAGGGACTCGGAGAAATCAGTCCGGACGAATTCTCCCACTTCATCGGGGAGGACATCCGCTTGGATCCTGTCGACCTCGGCGGTGAGCACCAACTCGACGACATGCTGTCGTTCTTCATGGGGAAGAACACCCCGGACCGACAGCGATTCATCATTGACAACCTCCGCGTCGAAAAAGACCCGGATGAACCCACCGAAACCACGGAAGCGGCATGAGCGAGGAAGCCCAGGGACCCGAGGAACGGGACGAGCAAGAGGGCCAGAAGCCCAAAGGCCAAGAGGAAGGCGCGCAAGGCGCCGATAGAGCCGAGGACAGTGGCGATAGCGCGGATCAGGCCGAAGGGGCTGGCGATGAAAGCACCGAGGACATGGAGCAGGTCATCCGCATCAAGGGGATGTACAATGAGTACTTCCTCGACTACGCTTCTTACGTCATTTTGGAGCGTGCGGTGCCTCACCTGCACGATGGATTGAAACCCGTGCAGCGTCGGATCCTGCATTCCCTGAGGGAGTTGGAGGACGGGCGGTTCCACAAGGTGGCCAACGCCATCGGCAACACCATGAAGTACCACCCCCATGGCGATGCCAGCATAGGTGACGCCATGGTGCAAATTGGGCAGCGTGAGCTGGTCTTGGACTGTCAGGGAAACTGGGGCAACATCCTCACGGGTGACCGTGCGGCAGCCCCGCGATACATCGAGACGCGCCTGAGCACCTTCGCCAAGGATGCCCTGTTCAATCCCAAGACCACCAATTGGCTCTCCAGTTACGATGGCCGGAACCAGGAGCCGGAAACCCTTCCGGTGAAATTCCCCCTCTTGCTGCAACAGGGGGCCGAAGGCATCGCAGTAGGCTTGGCGTGCAAGATGCTGCCCCACAACTTCATTGAGCTCATCGATGGCGCTGTGGCGTATCTGAAAGGACGGAGCTTCAAGCTGCTGCCGGACTTTCCCACCGGGGGTGAGGCGGACTGTGAGCAATACAATGACGGCCTGCGCGGCGGCCGCATCCGGGTACGGGCCAAAATCCGCAAGGAGGACAACAAAACCCTCATCGTGGAGGAACTGCCCTATGGCGTCACCACGACCTCGTTGATCGAGAGCATCCTCAAGGCCAACGACAAGGGCAAAATCAAGGTCAAGCGGGTTGAGGACAATACGGCGGAGTTTGTGGAAGTGATGATCCACTTGGCGTCTGGCGTTTCACCGGACCGAACGATCGACGCCCTGTTTGCATTCACCGATTGTGAGGTGCGCATTGCGCCCAATGCCTGTGTGATTGAAGACGACCGCCCCATTTTCCTCGGGGTCAAGGAAATCCTGAAGCGCAGCGCAGACCGCACGCGGATGCTGCTGGGCAGGGAACTTGAAATCCGCCTCGGCGAACTACAGGAGGCCTGGCATTTTGCTTCGCTCGAAAAGATTTTCATCGAGAAGCGCATCTACCGCGACATCGAGGAGTGCGAAACGTGGGAAGCCATTTTGCAGGCCATCCATGAAGGCCTTGCGCCCCACATCAAGCACCTGATCCGTCCGGTGACCGACGAGGATGTAACCCGGCTCACGGAGATCCGCATCAAGCGCATTTCCAAGTTTGACTCGGACAAGGCCGACCAGCGCATTGCCAATCTTGAGGTGGAAATGGATGAGGTGAAGAACCACCTCGAGCACCTGACGGATTACACCGTAGAGTGGTACCGCCAGCTCAAGAAGAAGTACGGCAAGGGCCGTGAAAGGAAGACCGTCTTGCGGACGTTTGGCAACATTGACAGCGCCAAAGTGGCGGTGGCCAACCACAAACTGTACGCCGACAAGGACGAAGGATTTGTGGGCATCGGCATGCCTCGGGGAGAGGGGGAGTACATCTGTGATTGCTCTGACATCGCAGACATCATTGTCTTCAGAAAGGATGGCACCATGCAGGTTTCCAAGGTCAGCCCCAAGGCGTTCTTTGGAAAGGACATCCTGCAGGTCGGGGTCTGGAAGCGGGGGGATGAACGCACCACCTACAACCTGTTGTACCGCGACGGTAAGAAGTCGGGCGGAGGCAGGACGTATGTGAAGCGTTTTCACGTGACGTCCATCACCCGGGACAAGGTCTATCACCTGACGAAGGGGACGCCGGGCAGCCAAGTGTTGTGGTTCAGTGCCAACGCTAACGGGGAGGCCGAAGAGGTCACCATTCACCTCAGCCGCATCGGCAGACTGAAGACCCTGAAGGTCGACGTGAATTTCGCAGAGATCGCCATCAAGGGGAGGGGTGCCGCGGGCAACACCGCCACCAAGTATGCCGTGACCGGAAAGGTGGACCTCAAAAGCGCCGGAACGAGCACGCTGGGTGCCCGCAGAGTCTGGTTCGACGAGGCGGTAAAACGCCTAAACAGCGAGGGACGTGGGCGCTTGATAGGCGCCTTTGGTCCAGAGGACCGGCTGCTTGTGGTGCTGGCATCCGGTGCCTATGAACTCATGAAGCCCGAGTTGAGTACCCATTTCCCCGATGACATGGTGTTTTTGGACAAATGGCATTCAGACCGACCACTGACGGTGGTGCACAAGGATGGTGAGAAGAGCGCCATTTACGTCAAACGGTTCAACGCTGAATCCTCCAGCAAGACGATGGAGTTTATCGGAGAATCCGAAGGCTCGTCCATGCTGTTATTTACGGACCATGGTGCACCGGTGATCAAATGCAAGTCCAAGGACCTGGGAGAGCAGCGCTTTAGCCTCAACGAGTTCATCGCAGTCAAAGGGGTCAAAGCTCGGGGCAAGCGGTTGTCCACAGACCCCAGGGCCAAGGTCACCTTAGAAGACACCCCCAACCCCAACGACGAAGTCAAGGAGGCACGCGATGCAGCGCCTGGCCCCATTGCTCCAGCACCTTCATCTGAACAGGCGTCCGAACCGAAAGGCGCATCGCCTGAGGCGACTGCTCCAGACTCATCCGAGTCAGCGGCAACGCCCAAGGCGCCATCCTCACAAGAAAGTAACGGTCCCGCCGGGACAGATTCGGGGGGCGACGCTCAACCGACCCTCTTCTAGAGATATCTTGACACCATGATTCGCATTCTCTCCATTAGCGCAGCCATGCTGCTGCTTTTTTCATGCTCCAATGCACCAGCAGACCGCGACTCGGCCCAAGCCCAAGCGGTGAATGCTACCGACACTTCCGACGCCTTGGTGCACCCTGCATGGTCGCAAAATGCCGTCATCTATGAGATGAATGTGCGCCAACACACCCCCGAAGGAGACCTGCATGGCGCAATGTCCGATTTGGCCCGCATCAAACAGCTCGGCGTAGATGTGATTTGGTTGATGCCCGTGCATCCCATTGGCGAGGTCAACCGCAAAGGCGGCGAGAACGACAACAACCGTCTGGTGGAGCCCGGAAGCCCCTCCTTGGGCAGTCCGTACAGTGTACAGGATTACCTGGCGCTCAATCCCGATTATGGCACTTGGGAAGATTTTGACGCGTTTGTCCAACGGGCACACGACTATGAATTGAAGGTCATCATCGACTGGGTGGCCAACCACACCGCTTTCGATGCCACGTGGACCCGCGATTCCATAGGTATGGGCTATTACCTGCTTGATGAAGCCGGACAGTTGCAGCCGCCCACGGGAACCGACTGGGTGGATGTAGCCCAGCTCGATTGGGACAATGGTGAATCCAATGGCCTCTACGACGCCATGGAGGAAGCCATGGTCTACTGGGTAGAAGACCATGGTGTGGACGGATTCCGTTGCGACGTGGCGGGCAAGGTGCCGACCCCATTCTGGAACCGGGTGCGCAAGACATTGGAGGGGGTAAATCCCGAGGTGTTCATGTTGGCTGAGGCCGAAGAGCCTGAGCACCATGAGCGGGCTTTCGACGCAAGCTATGCGTGGGAATTCCACCATCTGACCAACGAAATCGCCAAGGGAGAGAAGTCGGCCGATGATGTCAGGGCTTACATGGCCAAGGAGTTTGATCGTTTCCCGGCTTCGGCCTACCGCTTAAACTTCATCACCAACCACGATGAGAATTCATGGAACGGCACCACGGCTGAGCGCTATGGAGAAGCCACGCGGGCCATGGCGGTGATGTGCGGAACACTGTTCGGAATGCCGTTGGTTTACGGCGGTCAGGAAAGCGACATGGACAAGCGCCTCCGCTTCTTTGAAAAGGACACCATCAATTGGGGGGATTATCGTTCAATGTCGTTCTACCGCATCCTGCACGATGTCCACCACCGTTATGCGCCGCTGTACAACGGTGAATTCGGTGCCCGCGCCCAACAACTCGTTGAAGAAGGTGATGTGCTCTATTTCGAGCGCGCTGCGGAAGGCACTTCGGTGCGGGTGGTGGTCAATCTCAGCGATGCGCCGGTTGAATTCACACCGGAGGGGCTCGAGGGCTACCGCGCTACGTATTCACGGAAGTCCATCGACAAGACGACCTGGGACCCTTGGAGTTTTGAGGTCTTCGTCAAGCAAGGCGCATGAAGTACATCGCATTGATTGCGCACGACGGGAAGAAACAGGAGCTGGTCGACTTCGTGTTGAGCAACCGAAAGTTCTTCTCTCAGGTGCCGACCCTGGCGACGAAAACGACAGGAGGCAGGCTCGCCGAAAAGGGCATCAATGTGGAAACTGTGGCGTCCGGTCCCAAAGGAGGGGACGCCCAGATCGCCTCACGCATCACAGAGGGCAAGGTGGCGGGGGTGATCTTTTTTCGAGACCCGATGGGCAAGCATCCGCACGAACCCGACATCAACATGCTGTTGAGGCTCTGTGACGTCTACAACATCCCCTTGGCCACCAACCCGGCTACAGCGGAGTTGATCGCCCGCAACATCGCCTGAACCGCCTGATGCGGCAGTGGTTGGACTTCCCGTCGGACAACAGAGACCGCTCTGTGAGGCGATGGGTCGTTCATGGCCTGGCGTCTTCAGGTAGCGACATGTGCGCTTCAGAGCGGGAATGCCGGGCCATTGCAGACCGCATCATGGCCGGAGTAGACGACCGCAGCCGGACCATGTTGGATGTCATCGAACGCCGTTATGACGAGGCCGAACTCAACACCATCGCCGCTGCGATGGACCGCGTGGTGCGCGGTGAACCGGTGCAGCATGTGGTCGGCTGGACTGAATTTCGCGGGCTGAGGCTCGCCTGCGGTCCCGAAGCCTTGATCCCAAGGCCGGAAACGGAAGAGGTGGTGGGATGGTTTCTCGAAGGGATGGATGAGGCGATGAAGGGCCGAGAAGGGCGCGGCGCGCGGGTGGTGGACATCGGGACAGGGTCCGGGTGCATGGCCTTGGCCATCAAGGCGGCACGGCCCAGCTGGGAAGTGTGGGCGGTGGACCAATCCGAGCGTGCCTTGGCCCTGGCAAAGCGCAATGCAGCAGACTTGGGGTTGGAGCTGCACTGGGCAGCAGGAGATGCCCTCGATTCCTCTTGGTTTCATTGGCCTGGTGTGTTTGACGGCATCGTGAGCAATCCCCCTTACATCCCGCATTCAGAAGCTGAATCAATGGCGACCCACGTCAAGGAACACGAGCCGGGCATGGCTTTGTTTGTCCCCGATGAACAGCCGTTGTGTTTCTATGAGGCGCTCATCAGTGGTGCGCGTGAGCGCCTGGCAAAGGGCGGGTGCATGGTGGCGGAATGCCACACCGATTTCACGCAAAAAGTGGCCGATTGTTGGCAACTCGACGGCGCTGATACCGAGGTCCTCTGCGACCTTCAAGGTGCCGAAAGGGCAGTGCGCCTGATCCGGCATTGAACCAGGAAACCATGCAGGAAGAGCAACGCATTGCGGAACTGCGCCGCAGCCTTCACGAGCACAACCACCGCTACTATGTGCTGGCCGAACCGGTCATCAGTGACCGGGAGTTCGATGCGCTGCTCGCGGAGTTGACCTTGCTCGAATCTTCCAGGCCGGACCTCTTCGATGCCAACAGCCCCACCCAGCGCGTTGGGGGCGGTTTTACGGAGCAATTCGAAAAAGTGGCGCACAGCCGCCCCATGCTGTCGCTCGCCAACAGTTACAGCAGCGAGGAAGTGCAAGAGTGGGCCGATCGGATCCACCGCGAGTCCGCCGGCCATGCACGTTTCACGTGCGAATTGAAATACGACGGTGTGGCCATCGCATTGCAGTATGAAGGGCGGCGCTTGGTCAGGGCCCTTACCCGCGGAGATGGCACTGTGGGCGAAGACATCACCACGAATGTGCGGACCATCCGCGCCGTTCCCCTTCAACTCTCCGAGGCCGCGCCGGAGAGACTCGAGATCCGGGGTGAGATCGTATTGCCATTTGCCGCCTTCGAGGCCCTCAATGCCCAGCGGAAAGAAAAAGGGGAGAAGCTGTTTGCCAATCCGCGCAATACGGCGGCGGGCACTTTGAAGCTCCAGGACAGTGCAGAGGTCGCACGCCGGGGATTGGATTGCTACCTCTACGGCATCTGGCTGGATGAAGGAGCGCCCAAGGTGGTGACCGCCCACAGTCAAGGTGTGGACTTGGCTGCCGAGTGGGGTTTCAAGACGCCCCTTGTTTTGGAGCGCGCTTTTGAAGTGGCCCATGATGTGGAAGGGGTGATGGCCTTTCTGGCCCATTGGGATGTGGCCCGCCACCAGTTGCCCTTTGCCATCGACGGCGTGGTCATCAAAGTGGACGATCACGCCCAGCGTCGCACCCTCGGTTCTACCGCCAAGGCGCCGCGTTGGGCGTTGGCCTTCAAGTTTGAGACCGAACAAGGGTTGACCCGGTTGAGGCGCATTGCCTACCAGGTCGGGAGGACAGGCGCGATCACGCCCGTTGCCCACCTTGATCCCGTGCCGATTGCGGGGACGACCGTCCAAAAGGCATCACTGCACAATGCCGACCAAATTGCCTTGCTTGATATCCGGGAAGGCGACATGGTAAGGGTCGAAAAAGGCGGGGAGATCATACCGAAGGTGGTGGGCGTGGTCCTCGGCGAGCGTTCCGAAGGTTCTCAACCCCATGAATATGCTTCGGCATGTCCCGATTGTGGTGCTGAACTCGTCCGCGCGGAAGATGAGGCGCGGCATTACTGCCCCAATGCGGAGGGATGTCCTGAACAGATCAAAGGGCGGATCGAACACTTTGCGTCCCGCCGCGCCATGAACATTGATGGGTTGGGCAGTGAGGGGGTGGAGCAACTGTTTGCAGCGGGGTTGATCCGCGATGTCGCGGATTTATACGCCCTTGATATGCCGCCATTGCTCACTTTGGACAGGATGGGCGAGAAGCGGGCTGGAAACTTGCTCAACGGTATCGCAGATTCCAAAGCGGTGCCGTTTGAGCGCGTACTCTTCGGCTTGGGCATCCGCCATGTCGGAGAAACCGTGGCCAAACGGTTGGCACGCCATTTCGGTTCGATGGCGGCCTTGCGCGATGCGTCGACGGAAGCCCTGTTGGAATTGGATGTCGTCGGTCCGGTGATTGCCGATGCAGTGGTGCAATGGTGCGCAGTTGAGGCCAACATGGAGCGCGTGCGCATCCTCGAAGAACATGGTGTGTCCTTCGAAGTTGAAGAAGACGCAACGGCGGCGGGAAGCGATGTGCTGGCGGGTCAGAGCTTCGTGGTGAGCGGCGTGTTCAGCATTCCAAGAGATGAGCTGAAGCACCTCGTTGAACTGCACGGAGGCCGACTTGCAGGGAGTGTCTCGGGCAAGACGAACTTTCTCCTCGCCGGAGATAAGATGGGGCCTTCGAAGCTCGAGAAAGCAGAGCGGCTTGGCGTGGTCATCCTCAGTGAAGCGGATTTTATGGCGATGATCGGCGGTTAATCCTGCTCCGTCAGAATTTTCTGCACTTGACGAATGTCATTCCTGAATTTGGAAACAAAAGCAGGGAATGCCCGTATCTTCAGGGAACTATCCAAATTCTGATGCACAATTTGAACCGATTGTTGTGTTTGCTGCTGGCCTTTGTTGGCACTGTAACCATCGCCACAGCCCAGGACTGTGGTGACCCCTTGGCTTGTAACTACGACCCGCTCGCCGACCCTATTGTGGATGAGCCGTTAACCGATTACTGCCTCTTCACCGAGGTGGTGACCGCACACACTTCTGGCGTCCTGGCCGGTCAGACGACCTACCGAGTGTATGTCCAGACCCTGAATGCAACGGACTTTGTGACATCGGTCTCTGGCAATCAGAATACGCCTTTGACGGTGTCGACCACCACCATTTTCACCCAACACATTCTGGGGGGCGTCACGCCACAAAACATCAACCCGCTGCTGCTGCCGAGTTTCCCAGGCTTGGCATATGACAGTTGGGTCACCATTGGCTTGGATGGCCCCGCAGACCCCAATCTTGGAGAAAATGCCGCTTCGGTGGTGAACTCACCCGGTCAGAATTGGTCCCTGCAATTTGATCCGGGCAATGGCGCCCCGGGCGGCGACATCGTCATCGATGACGCCGTCGGCGGCGTGTGGTACATCCTCAATGGTGATGCCAATGGTTATCCCGATGCCGATGGACGGGTGTTGGTGGGGCAATTCACGACGGATGGTGACCTATCCGGCACCTTGAATGTCCAAGTGTTTCCCGAGGGAGACAACATCAATTTTCTGCTGTTGACCCTGCCCTTTGGTTTGGATGTGAACTGTTCTACCGGCGGTGGAAATGACAGTTGTCTGTATGACGATGCGCTGGGCAATTGCGGTGGCGATTGCACGGACGATGCAGACGAAGATGGCATTTGCGATGACATTGATGAGTGCTTGGGTGCGTTGGACGCTTGTGGTGTTTGCAACGGCCCAGGAGACATCTACGCATGTGGATGTTCCGATCTACCGGCAGGCGCTTGTGATTGCGCAGGCAATCAGTTGGACGCCGCTGGTGTGTGCGGCGGCGATTGTACCGCTGATGCTGATGCCGATGGCATTTGTGACGACGTAGACGAGTGCATCGGCCAATTGGACGAATGCGGAGTGTGCAATGGTCCAGGTGCCACCGGTGATTGCGGGTGCGAAGCATTGCCACCCGGAGACTGTGACTGCGATGGCAACCAATTGGATGCAGTAGGGGTGTGCGGCGGTGGCTGCACAGCCGATACCGATGCTGACGGCATTTGCGACGATGTGGACGGTTGCATTGGCTCAGAGGATGCCTGCGGTGTGTGCAACGGGCCAGGAGCGATCTATGCTTGCGGTTGTACTGATTTGCCCAATGGGGCATGTGATTGCGACGGCAACACCCTTGATGCCCTCGGCGTGTGCGGTGGCAACTGTACAGCCGATGTCAATGAAAATGGCGTGTGCGACGACACAGAGGAACAAACGTGCGACGATCCTGAGGCATGCAACTACGATCCCAACGCCTTGCCCTACACGCCCCCGACCGTGGACGACGGGTATTGTCTTGAATTGCGCACCGTCGCAGAACATGCCGATGGCGTTTTGGCGGGGATGACCACATATCGGGTGCTGCTCCATGCAGAGAACCCTACGGATTTCGTGACGTCAGTCTATGGCAACATCAACGAGCCGCTTTCAGTGCAAACCACCACGTCTTTCTATCAAGATGCGTTGGGCGGGACAACACCGGAAAACGTCAATCCGCTGCTCCTTCCGGCATTCCCAGCCCTTGCATACGACAGCTGGGTGACGATTGGATTGGATGGGCCGGCGAGTTCCGCTGACGGCGAGAATGCCGCTTCCCTGGTCAACTCTCCAAGTCAGAATTGGGCATTGCAATTCGAGCCTGGCTTTGGCGCCCCTGGCGGCAACATCCTGATCGACGATGAAGTCGGTGGCGTATGGTACATCCTCAACGGCGATGCCAATGGATACCCCGATACGGACGGCACCGTGCTCCTTGCACAATTCACCACGGACGGTCAGGTCAGTGGCAACATGAACATTCAGGTCTTCCCAGAGGGAGACAACATCAACTTCATCACGTTGAACCTGCCCATCGGAGGAAACTGTACGGCCGATACCGGCAATCCCGCCTGTACCTATCCCGAGTCTGATTTGCTCGACTGTGCAGGCGACTGTGTCAATGACGCAGACGGCGATGACATTTGCGATGAGGACGAGGTGCAGGGTTGTGACGATGAGACGGCCTGCAACTATGATGCTGCGGCCACCGACAATGACGGCACGTGCACATACCCCGACGAGTGCGGTGTATGTGGTGGGTCAGGTATTTCAGCCGGGGACTGTGACTGTGATGGAAACCAGGCCGATGCCCTCGGGGTGTGCGGTGGTGATTGCACTGCTGACGCTGACGATGACGGCATTTGTGACGACGTAGACGATTGCGTGGGTGCGTTGGATGCCTGCGGCATTTGCAACGGCCCTGGCGCCGTGTACGACTGTGGTTGCACCGATATTCCGACGGGCGCTTGTGACTGTGCAGGAAACGCAGAAGACGCCCTCGGCATCTGCGGCGGAGATTGTACTGCTGACGCCGACGATGACGGCATTTGCGACGACGTAGACGATTGCGTAGGTGCATTGGATGCCTGTGGCATTTGCAATGGCCCTGGCGCCGTGTATGACTGTGGCTGCGCGGACATTCCAGCGGGTGCTTGTGACTGTGCAGGCAACCAGGAAGACGCCCTCGGGGTCTGCGGTGGAGACTGTCCCAGTGACATTGACATGGATGGCGTGTGCGACAATGCAGAGGTGCC
Source organism: Flavobacteriales bacterium (assembly GCA_016780385.1). Classification (GTDB taxonomy): domain Bacteria; phylum Bacteroidota; class Bacteroidia; order Flavobacteriales_D; family Sanyastnellaceae; genus UBA8752. The sequence goes on along the minus strand of JADHLY010000013.1, from coordinate 10,816 downwards.
AGGGTGCACCAACCTCACGTCATGCAATTACGATCCAGCAGCTACGGACGACGATGGCAGTTGCGCGGTCGAGGATGCCTTGGGCAATTGCGGCGGTGATTGCCCCACCGATTTGAACGGAGACGGCATCTGCGACACGGACAACATCTTTGGATGTACTGAAGCCTCGGCGTGTAACTACAATCCAGAGGCTGACGTCAACAACGGGTCCTGTGATTTCTTCAGCTGTCTCGGCTGCACGGATGGTAACGCCATCAACTATGACCCCACGGCCACCATCGACAACGGCAGTTGCTTGTTGGCGGGGTGTACCAATCCGACAGCCCAGAACTATGACGCTGACGCCGATGTAGACGACGGTTCCTGCTCGATTGTAGGCTGTACCGATGTCGCGGCATGTAACTATGCTGCTGTGGCCAACGCCGATGATGGCAGCTGCGACTTCTCTTGCTATGGATGCATCAACCCTACCGCTTGTAACTACGATGAGGAGGCTGAGGTCAGCGACTATTCTTGCGACTTTACGTCTTGCCGCGGTTGTACCGATGCAAACGCTGTCAACTACGATGAGGACGCCACCCAAGATGATGGGACCTGTCTCTACGAGGGGTGCACGAACCCGTTGGCGGACAACTACGATGAAGGTGCAGACCTCAATGACGGCAGCTGTGAATTCCTCGGTTGTACCGACCCTACAGCGTGCAATTACGACGACGGAGCCAATGTGGATGACGGTACATGTGACCTGACCTCCTGCTATGGTTGCACGTACAGTGTGGCCTGCAATTATGACCCCACGGCGACCATCAACGACAACAGTTGCGATCTGCTCAGCTGTCGCGGATGCACCGATGCCGATGCGATCAACTACGACGAAGATGCCACTTTGGATGATGGCAGCTGCCTCTTTACAGGATGCACGGACTCCGAGGCCGACAACTATGATGCCGACGCCGACTACAGTGATGGCTCCTGCTTCTACTTGGGATGTACCAACCAGTTTGCGTGCAACTTCGATTCCGAAGCCACCGTGGATGACGGCACCTGCGAGACAGAAAGCTGCTACGGTTGCTTGAACCCAGCTGCCTGCAACTATGAGCCGGGCTTCACTTTTGACGACGGAAGCTGTGACCTGTTCAGTTGCAAGGGCTGTTTGAATCCCGACGCGGTCAACTACGATCCCGATGCGACCCAAGACGATGGAAGCTGTATCATCATTGGTTGTACGGATGAGGCTGCGCTCACGTATAACCCCGATGCGAACTTCAATGACGCCACCTTGTGCGAATACGCGGGGCTCCAAGGTTGTACATCACTGGGAGCTTGCAATTTTGACCAAGACGCCGAGACCGATGATGGTTCGTGTGAATACAGCTCTTGTGCTGGATGCACGGTGACCATTGCGTGCAACTACGATCCCACCGCCCTGGTGGATGACAATAGCTGTGATTTCTACTCCTGCTGCGGAGATCCTGCGGCAACCAATTACGACCCCTCAGTGGATCCCGTCCTCATCTATGGCTGCACCTATGGCATGGCGGGGATGATGGCCGGCCAGCTGACGGGTTGTGATTTGCCGTTTGCCTGCAACTTCGGGGATACGGTCAACCCTTGTGAGTTCTCCTCTTGTGCGGGATGCTTGACTCCTGGGGCTTGCAACTACGATGCGGATGCCACGTTGGCGACCACCTGTTTCTATCCGGAGGACTACTACGGTGTCGATTATGTCGATTGTGATGGCGAATGCCTCAATGACACCGATGGTGACGGGGTATGCGACGAGGAAGAAGTACCGGGTTGCACCGAGCCACTCAGCTGCAACTATGATGCGGATGCCACGAGCGATGATGGCAGCTGCGAGACCGAAAGCTGCAGCGGATGTACGGACGTCTCAGCGTGCAACTATGATGCTGACGCCACCTTGAACGATGGAGGCTGTGACTATACGTCTTGCGATGGGTGCACGGATGCTCAGGCCTGCAACTATGACGCAAGTGCGACGATTTCGACCAACACCTGCACCTATCCAGGCAGCGCGTTTGTGGATTGCGATGGCAATTGTTTGAACGACAGCAATGAGAATGGCTTGTGTGACGAAGAAGAGTCCGAAGGGTGTACCAGCCCGTTTGCCTGCAACTATGATGCAGATGCCACACTCGATGATGGGAGTTGCGAAAGCACGAGCTGCGCTGGATGTACAGACTTCAATGCCTGCAACTATGAGGATGACGCGGTGATCAATGACGGCAGCTGTGACTACATCACATGTGCAGGTTGCACCAATGGCGCGGCCTGTAACTATGATGATGCGGCGACGCAAGATGATGGCAGTTGCAGCTTCCCAGCCAGTGCCTTCGTGGACTGCGATGGGAATTGCCTGGAGGATGACAATCAGAATGGTCTGTGTGATCCGACTGAAGTGACCGGTTGTACGGCTTCAGGTGCCTGCAATTTCAATCCAAATGCGACCTTCGACGATGGCTCCTGTGAGACCTTGAGCTGCCTAGGCTGTCTCGATGCTACGGCCTGCAATTTTGACAACACCGCGACCCAGTCCGATGGCACTTGTGAGTATGAGAGTTGCGCGGGTTGCACGACCCCTGGCGCGTGCAACTATGATCCTGCGGCCACCTTGGCCGATGCGAGTTGCGTGTTCCCGGTTGGCCTGCTGTACGCATGCGATGGAGACTGCGTCAACGATGCCGACGGCGACGGTGTGTGCGACGAGCTCGAGATTGAAGGCTGTACCAGTTCGGGTGCCTGTAATTACGAGCCGTTGGCCACAGATGACGATGGCAGCTGCGACTTCGACAGTTGTGGCGGGTGCACGGTGCCTTCGGCCTGCAACTACAATCCTGCTGCAACGCAAAACGACGGGTCTTGTGACCTCTCGAGCTGCTTGGGCTGCACCTATGTCGATGCGCTCAACTACGACGCTGAAGCGACGCAGGAAAACGGCAGTTGCTTGTTTGACAATTCGGGCGGCGGAGATGACTGCCCTGGCGACCTCACCGGTGACGGCGTGATCGGTATAGCGGACTTGCTCGACTTCTTGGTCGTGTTTGACTCCAACTGCGCAGAGTAATCTGCCGTTGGATGACCGAATCAAAAAGGCCACCCATCGGGTGGCCTTTTTTGATATTGCCGTGCCCTGAAGCGCATCAGCGGCGCATGACTTTCAGTGGTCCTTGGTCTGTTCCGGATTGGCTGTTGCCGCATGTCGACGTGTAGTCGACAACGTACCAGTATGTGCCCGGTGCGAGGGGGTCGCCATCGTTGCCATTGCCATACCAACGTATGGGGGTTCCTGAGGCAAATCCGTCCCCTGAATTGGAATAGACCACTTGCCCCCATCGGTTGTAGACCCGCAAGGCGTAATTGGTGAGTACCGCCAACGCCTCCACATCTGGCTGGTCCTCCAAAAACGGATACCAGCTGTCGTTTTTCCCGTTGTTGTCGGCAGTCAGGATGTTGGGGAAGGTGATGGAACTGATGTCCACGCCGAAATCCTCTCCTTCGAAGACGGTCACAGTGGCGCTGTCCGCGCATCCGGTTTCCTGCCATTCGACCACCAGCTGGTAAGTCCCTGCCGCATTGATGATGGGCCCCAGGGAGCCGCTGGACGGAGACACACCGTTGGTGGTGCCGTCAAAGGTATTGGTCCAAGAGACGGAAGGGGTGAGGCCGTTTCCGCCGAAGGGGGCGTAAGGCGCAATACTGGCACCGACAACAGGTTGGCCAGGGTTGAGGCAGGTGAGGGGGGGCACGTTGCCGGCGAAGAGATCAGGTGGGGCACTGGCGTCGGATACCTCCACGGTATACGCCCGCGTGCACCCATTGCTGGGATTGGTCACCGTGGCGATATACGCGCCTTCGGCCAATGCCGTCACTTGGGGTCCGGCACCGAGGATCTCGCCAAACGTGGTAGACCAAGAAACCACCGCTGACGCCGAGGAGAACCCTGACCCTTCCAAAACGACAGTGGGCGCGTCACAGGTCAAGAAGGCGGCCTCCGGGAAGTCCCCCGTATAGGAGGCGGTATCCAATCCAACCACAAAAGAGGCTGCCGCCTCGCACAGTCCATCCTGAAAGGACACGAGCAATGTATAGCTGCCCGCCTCATCCAATTCGGCGAGCCCGCCATTGCCGGTGATGCTTCCCGATTCTGCAGACCAATTGAAGTCCAGTGGGCCAGGGAAATTGCTGACCGCGTTGAGTGTCAAAGCCGTGTTCTCGCAGGTCAGGTTGGTCACTCCGAGGACCTCAGCGGTCATGACCTCCACATTGAGCTGAATCGTATCGGTGACATCGGCACCGCATTGGTCCAGATACTGCGCCACATAAGTCAAGGGGTCGGTGAGGCCATCTGGCGGGGTGACCACGGGCGATGCCGACAGCGAATCGTCGAGATAGACGCCGGGACTCCACGTGGCTGTGCCATCTGGGCTCGGGACGTTCAACTGCAATTCAGTTCCCGGACAAATGAAGCTCTGCTCAGCGCTGCCGAGGATGTTCTCTTCCAGACAGACCGTTTGCACGTTGACCTGCCCACCTGTGCCTGCGGTGAAGCCAAAGAACACTTGGTTCTGGCCCTCGAAAATGTCATCCACCAGGTCGATGAAGCCTTCGAGCCGGAGCTCGCAGTCAAAATAGACGCGGACGACCTGGTCGACCGGATCCCAGGTCACCCTTCCTTGGTGGTCTTCGCCGTCTTCGATGTTCGGATCGAAGGCATCCGCCTGAACAGGGCCCGCAATCGCTGTACCCGCCGTATGGTCGACATTGCCGTTGGAGACCATGGCGATGTGGTCACCAATTGGGTCACCATAATCGCCGTTTTGGTAAGTGTCAAACTCGACGGCAAAAGAGGGGAGGAAGTCCGTGCCGAGAAACCCCAGTCCGCCTCCTGCATCTCCCAAGGCATTGACGCCCACGGTCTGAAGCACAAAACAGATGCCGTCAGCTCCTTGGTCGCTGTTCCCGAGGTTGAGGACGAATTGCAGGTCTAAGGGCTGGCTTAGGTCCACTTGGTCAGCGTACCACACGCTGCCCACCTGAAAAACTGAATTCGTCGTCAGCTGATAGCAGTCCTCTCCCGTATTGAGGGCATTGCCGTTCAGGTAATAGACTTGATCTTGGCCCCACATCAAAGCAGTCTGCCAAAAACAGCAGACCATGATGCAGCGCGCGAGCCAAAGCATGGAAGGGGACTTGTCCATGTTTCGAAGGTAGACTGCTGGGCCATGATTCTGGTGGCCTGCAAATTGAACATTGAGCACTGGGTTGTGGACCGATTATGGTCTGCAGCATAAACCAACATTTGTCAATTGAGGTGGGTCGGGCCGAATGGAACAGGCATGGATGCCACACACTTCGTTTCTCCCGTTTATTATATAGGTGCACATCGCTCGGGTGTTGAAAGCACCGCCTTGAAGGGGGCATTCGTAACGAAAAATAATAGGCTTGTCTATTTTTCTAAATACTTCGGTAACACAGGATAGATATAGGGCTAATTAGGGGGGGCTGTTGAAATCATGCAGTCATGTTTACCCGGTCGGCTCGATAACTTGTAAGCGCCAAATTCTTTGTTATGCGCAACCAAATTCACAAGCTCGCCTTGACCATCGCTGCTGCCCTGACTTGCAGCATCTCTTCATTCTCTGCCCAACAGCAGATCGCCATGAACAATTCTTCTGCCCCTGAAGGGTATGGACTTGAAGTGGTGGTCGTGTCAGAGGACATTGGAATGCTCGTTGGAGCGCTCGGAATTACGGACCTGACGGGCTATAGCTGCACCCGCTTGTACGTCAATATGGTCAATACTGACGATTTCATGTCTGCGGTCTCTGGCGATTCCAACAATTCGACCTTCGTCAACACCACCACTTCATTTTACCACGCTGTGCTAGGTGCTGCTACGCCAAATGGCATCAACAGCTTGCTCTTTGCAGTGTATCCAGACCTTGCTTACGACAGCTGGGTTACCATTGGATTGGAAGGTGTTCCCAATGCTGCCATTGGTGAAGCCACAGTGGCGACCGTGCAGTCTTCAGAGAATCCTTGGTCCACCATTTTCGATCCGGGCGGCGGCCTTCCTGGCGGCAACATTGCCATCGATGACCCCATTGGAGGCGCATGGTATGCGTTGAATGGTGATGCCAATGGCATTGCGGGTGACGATCTGGAAGTGTTGGTCGGTCAGTTCACGACGGACGGCGACCTCAGTGGTCAGCTCTATTGCCAAATCTTCCCGAATGGCGACGGTGGTAACGACATCTACGAGACCTTTGCCTTCGGAGGGGTGGATTTGCCCGGTTGTACGGATGCAACCGCCTGTAACTATGATGAGGCGGCCACAACGGATGATGGCAGCTGTGAATACCCCCTTGACCTCTACGGGTCCGCCAATGTGGATTGTGCCGGCGTTTGCTTGAACGACACCGATGATGACGGGGTCTGCGACGAAGACGAGGTGCTCGGTTGCACAGACGAAACGGCCTGCAACTTTAGTGGTGATGCCACAGAAGACGATGGCTCCTGTACTTATGCCGATCAGTACCTTGATTGCGCGGGCAACTGTTTGAACGACACCGATTTTGATGGGGTGTGCGACGAACTCGAAGTGCTCGGTTGTGACGATGATACCGCCTGCAACTATGCAGAAGCGGCCACGGAGAACGACGGGTCTTGTACCTATCCCGACCAGTACTACGACTGCGCCGGAAACTGTTTGAACGACACCGATTCTGACGGCGTGTGCGACGAACTTGAAGTCCCCGGGTGTGATGACGAAACAGCGTGCAACTATGAAGTTGGCGCGACAGAAAACGACGGGTCTTGTACTTATCCCGACCAGTACTATGACTGCGCGGGCAACTGCATCAACGACGCTGATGAAGACGGCACATGCGACGAACTCGAGGCAGAGGGATGTACCGATTCTTCAGCTTGCAACTACAGCCCTAACGCCACGGATGACGATGGCAGCTGCACCTATGCAGACCAGTACTATGATTGTGCGGGTAACTGCTTGAATGATACGGACGGCGACGGGGTCTGTGACGAGCTCGAGGTGCTCGGTTGCAACGATGAAGGCGCGTGCAACTATGACAATTCCGCTACCGACGATGACGGTTCTTGCGAATACCTCAGCTGTGCTGGTTGTACCAACTCAGCGGCGTGCAACTATGACGCAACAGCCACCATCGATGACGGCACTTGCGCTGTAGCAGACGGTCCATGTGAGACCTGCAACCCTGACGGCACCGTCAATCCAAACGACGACGACCAGGACGGCGTCTGCAATGCCGATGAAATCCTCGGTTGCACAGAGCCCAGCGCTTGTAACTACGACAGCAATCCAACCACGGACACGGACAACTCCTTGTGTGAGTACCCGATTGACTTGTACGGGGTAGACAATGTCGATTGTGATGGCAATTGCTTGAATGACGAGGACCAAGACCTCGTTTGCGATGAGGATGAAATCCCGGGATGCGATGACGCTGCGGCCTGTAACTACGATCCAGTGGCCACCGACAACGATGGATCCTGTACTTACGTAGACGGCATTTGTGACACCTGCGTGGATGGTATAATCGTGGACAATGATGCGGACGACGATGGTGTTTGTGATGCCGATGAAATCACCGGTTGCACGGAGCCCAGCGCCTGTAACTACGACAGCAACCCCACCACCGATACGGACAATTCACTCTGTGAGTACCCCGTTGATTTGTATGGCGTCGACAATGTTGATTGTGACGGCAATTGCCTGAATGACGAGGATGACGACCTGGTCTGCGACGAGGACGAGATTGTTGGGTGTCAAGAGGAGGATGCGTGCAACTATGACGCATCTGCCACGGATGCAGGTACATGTGATTACCCCATTGACCTCTATGGTAAAGACTATGTGGACTGTGACGGCAACTGCCTCAATGACGCCGACGACGACCTCGTCTGTGACGAGGATGAAATTGCTGGCTGCCAGGATTCACTGGCCTGTAACTTCAATCCTGCCGCCACCGACGAAGACGGCAGCTGCACCTATCCCGACGAGTTCTACTTGAACTGCGACGGCACGTGTATCAATGATGAAGACGAGGATGGCATCTGTGACGAAGTGGAGGCCATTGTCCCCCCTTCATACAACCCAGACTGGAACGGGGACTACTGCTATACCGTAGCCGACTTGACACACTTGCTGTGTCTCTTCGGTGTATGCGGTGAAGACACCACCGGAGTGGAAGGCTACAATCCCTTCTTCGGTCCGGACTCCTGCTACTCCGCTTTCGACCTCATTCCATTCTTGACCTTGTATCAGACTTGCTTGGAAGCCGATGAGATCGACGGTCAGCCTGCGGACAACCAAGGGGACGACACGATGGGTGACGGCATGAACGACGATGCCACCAATGAAGACGACGAGTAAAGCGTCAAACGGTCAAACACCTTACGTTTTAGAACACAACGGAAGCCCGCCTCTTAAGGTGGGCTTCTTTGTTAGAAGCGGATGGCGAACTTGAGGTTGATCCGTCGAGACGTCAGATAGTTGGGGATGGCGTAGCGCCGGCCGGTGACGTCCTGAATCCACGTGTGGTTGATCGTGTTCCGGATCCCGAGGAGGTTGAAGACCTCCAGCGCGACGAAGCCTTCGAGCGGCTTGACCCGATCCGAACCGTTTTTCTTGATGCGGCCCCGTTCCCCGATAAAGAGGTCGCGTGAGAACCCGATGTCCACCCGGCGGTAAGCAGGCAGGCGCAGCGTGTCCTTGTAGCGGTCGAAGTCCGGGGGGCCGAAGGGCAGGCCGGTGCCGTAAAAAAGGCTCAGCAGCACCTTGTACTCTGGAGCGCCCGGCATCTCATCCTGGAACAGCATGGACATCGAGAAGCGCTGGTCTGTGGCGCGGGGGATGAACCCTGGCTCAACCAGGGTGCTGTCGGTGGCGACCGGGTCAAAAGAGAAGCCCGGAACGATGAGTTCTCCCGCTTCGTTGTAGTAGTTGTAGTAGCCGTCGTCCGTCAGGTCTTCCTCAGCGCGCAGCACGCTCATGCGCATCCAGCTTTGGATGCCGTCGATGAACTCGCCGTTGAGCATGACGTCAATTCCTGTGGCGCGTCCAACGGCATTGTTGTTGGCATAATAGCGCAGGCGGACGTTCTCGACTTCATAGGGGATCAGAGAGGCCAGGTCCTTGTGGTAAGCTTCCGCATTGAGGATGAAGGGCCGTCCGTGCCAATTGAACCGATAATTGGCGCCTGCAATGAGGTGCAGCGCCCGTTGGGCCTTGATGTTGGGGTTGACTTGACCTTGGAGGTCGCGCATCTCGCGGTAGAAGGCCGGTTGCCAATACCAACCGCCGGCGAGGTTGAACACCACATCGCGCATGATGCGGTTGCCGAGTGAATCCGTCCCCATGGTCCACTTGGGCTTCCAGGAGCCGTGGAGCCGCGGCCCGCCAACCGTTTGTCCGTTGAAGGTCCAATGGTGGAGACGGGCTCCGGCGTGCACTTGCCATTCGCTGCCGTCCGCCCAGTTGCCTTTCCAGGTGTCTTGGACGTAGGCCATCATGCGGCTGGAAGCCGTCCGGCTGTCGGTTTTCACCACATCTTGCAACTGGATTTCTTGAAACGGACGCTCGTCTTCGTCCTCATAGCCGATGACATCCGCAGGATGGGGCAAGACGTATCCGGCGCTGTCCACCAACTCCCATTCGCTGAGCTGGTCATTGATGATTTCATGGCGGGCTTGAACGCCCCATTCGGTGAGGTGGGCCTCTTTGTCCCAAGTAAAGGACCCTTTTGCGCTTCCTGACAGTACTGTGGCCTGCAGGTTGTTGCGGGCGTGGTTGAGAAAGTACCCGACACCTTGGAGCCCCAGCGCATCGCCAAAGGCATCAGAACCAGGATCGCGTTCGAGTTGGCTGAGGAAATACCCACCGAGGATGTCAAAGGTCTCTTCCTCGTCGGTGCGAAAGGCCGAGGCGATGAAGCGGACACGTGAAGTAGGGGTGACGCGGTCGGCTGCCAACGCAGCAAATCCCGTGCGGTATTGGGTCACCTCTTGACCGTCGAAGTAGACGGTCAATCGCAGCGCTTCGTTAATGGTACCGACGTTGGTTTCCCGCGTTTGCGGGATAAACTGGTACTTGTTTTGTGCCACGGTGGCCAATGCCTGCAGTTCCCAGGGGCCATAGCCGTCGGGATCATACGTGACATAGCCTTGCAGGTCGGTGTAGACCGGTCGGTATTCCCCGGATTCATCGAGGCTGCCCAGGACATAGCCATTGTTGCGGTAGCGCAGCCCCATGTTGTAGGTCCAACGCTTGTTTTGCGACACGTCTTCCATCTGGAACTGAGCGCCCAACAAACTCATGGAGGCACGGCCTGCGAAACCCTGTGGACGTCGGTAGTTGATGTCCAACACAGAGCTCATGCGGTCCCCATACTTGGATTCGAATCCGCCCGCAGAGAATCGGATGGACTGGATCATATCGGGGTTGGGGAAGGAGAGGCCTTCTTGCTGACCAGCGCGGACCAAGAATGGACGGTAGACTTCGATGCCGTTGACATAGACGAGGTTCTCGTCGAAGCTGCCACCACGGACGTTGTAGGCACTGGAGAGTTCGCTGGTGAAATTGACCGGAGCCTGTATGAGCAGGTCTTCCACCGTTCCCCTCACGCTCGGTACCCGGGAGGCCATGCGTGGATCAATTTTTTGCACAGGACTGGTGCGGGTTCCATCGGCTTCCACCTCCGCTTGGCCCAAGGCCACACCTGCCCTCAGGATGACATCAAGCCGCGCCCCGTCCACC